>CAIUAY010000033.1 GCA_903897335.1 uncultured Chromatium sp.
AACCGCTGCGATTGAGGTGGCCAGCACCACTTAAATTCGGGAAAAAACTGTCCTGGACATGGGGTCCACTTTACTTTCAGCGCCTGTTCCTTAACCTGAAGCGCACCTGCCAACGTCTCCCGCAAGGTTTGCGTGTCGGGCAAATAACGATCAAAAATGCCTGTGACCTGCGGACTAAATGCTGTATTCATCTGATTTTCCTGTCGTTCAACGTAAAGTGCTGAATTGTGAACACGTCAAAATCTATTTTGGCATCGGCATGATGCACCTGATCTTTGAAAATTTCATTCAGGTGCTGCATCTGCTGCACGGATTGGCGGCACGGGTAACGGTACTTTCCGCTTCGTCATTGCCGCGCACGATGCTGATCAGCTCACCGACTTCACTGCGGGGCAGGATCAGATTCAGGTGGTCAGCGCCAATTTCGGCGGTCTGGCGATCAGAAAATTGGCCAGCAATATTCAGATACTGGCAATTGACCACAGCGCCACGCCTGATTTGATGACAGGCACGGTGGTGAAGTTTGCAAGATAGGCGATCCTGAATCCTGAGCAAAAAATCCCAGACGCCTGTTACCGATGCGAGTCACTGAAATCACCTGCCAACGCAAAATCCACCTCCCCCTCGGTGTATACTTGCGCACCGGCCACCGTCGTTCTGCCTGCTTCTGATCGAAGCGTCTGATCCGCAGCGCCGCCTCATCCTTTTATCTGTTATCGCCTTCTGCTTCTGGAGCTTGACCCCTCGTGATCGAGACACTTCGCAATATCGCCATCATCGCCCATGTCGATCATGGTAAGACCACGCTGGTTGACAAGCTCTTGCAGCAATCCGGCACACTCGGCGACCGCTTCGGGCCAGTCGAGCGCGTCATGGATTCCAATGCGCTGGAGAAGGAACGCGGCATCACCATCCTCTCCAAGAACACCGCGATCCGCTGGAACGACTACCGCATCAATATCGTTGATACCCCTGGTCATGCCGATTTTGGCGGCGAGGTCGAGCGCGTGCTGTCGATGGTGGATTCAGTACTGCTGCTGGTCGACGCGCAGGAAGGGCCGATGCCGCAGACGCGCTTTGTCACGAGCAAGGCGTTTGAACATGGTCTGCGCCCAATCGTGGTCATCAACAAGATTGACCGCCCAGGCGCACGTCCTGACTGGGTCATCGACCAGGTGTTTGATCTGTTCGACCGGCTCGGCGCCACCGATGAGCAGCTTGATTTCCCCATCGTCTACGCCTCGGCCATCAACGGCTATGCCGGGCTGGAGAACACCGTCAGCGGAGGCGACATGACGCCGCTGTTCGAGGCTATTATTCAGCACTGCCCGGCCCCCGAGGTCGACCCGGATTCGCCCTTCCAGATGCAGGTCTCGACGCTGAATTACAGTTCATTCGTTGGAGCCATCGCGGTTGGGCGCATCCGCCATGGCAGCGTGCGGCCTAACCAGCAGATCGTCGTCGTCAAAAACGACGGCACACACTACAAGGCCAAGATCGGCCTGGTCTACGGCTATCTGGGACTGGATCGTTACGAAGTGCCATCTGCCTCGGCGGGCGACATCGTGGCGCTGACCGGGATCGAGGCACCCAACGTCTCCGACACGCTCTGTCACCCCGATCATGCTTACGCGCTACCGCCGCTGACCGTCGATGAGCCGACCGTCACCATGACTTTCCAGGTCAACACTTCGCCCTTCTGCGGGCGCGATGGCAAATATCTCACCTCGCGCCAACTCAAGGATCGTCTGGAACGCGAACTGATTCATAACGTCGCGCTGCGCGTCGAAGAAGGCAATGATCCCGAAAAATTCCGCGTCTCCGGGCGCGGCGAGCTGCATCTGTCGATTCTGCTGGAGAACATGCGCCGCGAGGGTTACGAAATGGCCGTCTCGCGTCCTGAAGTCATTTTCCGCGAGATCAACGGCCAGATCTGCGAGCCTTATGAGCAGCTTACCGTCGATCTGGACGAGACTTCGCAGGGCGCCATCATGCAAGCGCTCGGCGAGCGACGCGGCGAACTCAAAGACATGATGCCAGACGGCAAGGGGCGGGTGCGTCTGGATTACGAAATCCCGTCACGCGGACTGATCGGCTTCCAGACTGAGTTTATGTCGCTGACCTCTGGCACCGGACTCAAGTATCACGTTTTTGATCGCTATCGTCCGGCGAACATGGGCGGCATCGCGCCCCGGCGCAACGGCGCACTCATCGCCAACGGCACCGGCAAGGCGCTAGGTTATGCACTGTTCGCGCTCCAGGAACGCGGACGGATGATGGTCTCGCCAGGCGACGAGGTGTACGAGGGGCAGGTGGTCGGCATCCACTCACGCGATAACGATCTCACCGTCAACCCGCTCAAGGCCAAGCAGCTCACCAACATCCGCGCTGCTGGATCGGATGAAAATATTCTGCTCACGCCGCCGATCAAGTTCACCCTCGAACAGGCGCTAGAATTTATCGAGGATGATGAACTGGTCGAGATCACGCCCAAGTTCATTCGGGTGCGTAAACGCCATCTGACCGAGAACGAGCGCAAGCGGGCGAGTCGGGGGACTGATCGCTGACTGATGCCGAGTGCTTGTTGTTCAGTTCCATCCTGTGTAAATGGCTTGCTGCCGCGACAATGGCATTGATCACGACAGCAAACCGCACGGCTGGTCATTGAATTCAGGATGTGCTGTCCCACAAGACATCCATGATGCGCTACCATTTTCATTCATGCTCATCACGGATTCTGGAGAAAACGTGTCACGCCCTGATACCCAGACCCTGTTTTTGACGCTGGTTGCCGCATCACTGCTGACCCTGACAGCGATTGACGCCAAGCCAGCAAATGCGGCAGCGGTCAACTGCTATGACACATCGCGTGAGATGGTCATGCGCACACGATCTGAAGAATGCCGAGGAAAAGTGGTGAGCGACGCGGAGGCGACGGCGATCCGTGATCGCCGTCAGTCTTATGTGCGTGAATCGCTGGAATCGAACCAGAACCCGATTATTCTTGGCAAGCGTCTGGTCAGCGTTGGCGCCGGGTTCTTCGTCAGTCCCGATGGCTCCATGCTGACCAATGCGCATGTGGTCAAGGATTGCGAGACGCTGGTGGTCTCACGCGCCGATGGCGAAATGTTGCCTGCCCGTCTGACTGTCGCCGATCAGCGGATTGATCTGGCACTGCTTGGAACCGACTTCAAGCCAGCAGTCACGGCGGTTTTTGCGCCAGCCGACGCGCCACTCCCCGAGCAGGTTTCCATTATCGGTTATCCGAATCAGGGCTTGCCGCCGCTGCGTCCACTTCTGACGCACGGAACTATTGCGCCATCGAAAGTGGTCTCCGCCATACCGCAGCCAATCTCGATTCAGGCGGATGTCCGTCCGGGAAACAGCGGTGGCCCCGCGCTCGATGAGATGGGATCGGTCATCGGCGTTGTCTTTGCGGCGGTCGATACCCCCGCTATCTTCAAAAACACCGGGCGCGTGGTGCGCGACATCGGCATCGCCATTCCTAACAGCCTGTCGCTGGGATTTCTGGAGCGTCATGGGATCACGCCGGTGCTGGCCAAGCAGTCCACGTCAAAGCACCCCACTCAGCCCGATCAGGCGAACCAGTTTGTGGCGCGCATTGAATGCTGGCGCTGATGGCAATGAACCGCTTGTCGGCGCAATCCCCCGTCTTTAGGCGTGGGGTCAATACTCGACGTATCCTGTCTGAGACCGCCGCATCTGGCCGATTCGCAACGGATCGTTCACATGCCATTCCTGGCCGACAATCATGTCCACTGTTGACAATGGCATGACAGGTTTGTCTGACAAATCCCGCCAGCCGCAACCGACGCCCCGGACGCTCACGCTGTCGAGTCTGCTACGGGCGCAACGCAAACCCTTTCTGGTTATTGACTCCAATTGCCGGATTCGTGATGCCAATACCCCACTTGAAACCGTCTTTGGGATGGATCGCTTAAACCTGACGGGCTGCTCCTGCTGTCAACTCGATGCCACAGCCATTGAGGATTGCCGTCATCAACGATTTTTCCGCGATCTCGAACCTTACGTCGAGACCCACTCATTAAAAAGCGCCAATGGCGATATCCGCATTGCACAGCTCCAAGGTTTTCCAGTGATTGATGACGATGGAACCGTCTATCTTGGAGAATCCATACACCTTCCGCAGGGTCAAACGCCAGTGCGCAGAATGGTTGGAAATTCAGCGGCTCTGCGAACGCTGATGCAGGAATTAACGCAGGCTGCGGTGACGCAGGCGTCGGTTCTACTGCATGGCGAAACCGGTTCGGGAAAAGAGCTGGCTGCCGAGTTCATCCATCATCTCTCGCCGCGTTCACAAGGACCATTCGTCGTCGTTGACTGCACCGTCCTGAATGAAGAACTGTTTGAGAGCGAACTGTTCGGGCATATCAAGGGTGCGTTCACCGGGGCAATCAGTCACAAGACCGGATTGTTTGAGCTGGCCGACCAGGGAACCCTCTTTTTCGACGAGATTGGCGAACTACCACTCTCGCAGCAGCCAAAGCTGCTCCGCGCACTGGAAACGGGCGTCTTCAGACCGGTCGGCGGAACGAAAACCCATCGTGCCGAGGTGCGCGTCATTAGCGCCACGCATCAGGATCTGCGCACTATGATGCAACGTGGCGAATTTCGGCAGGATCTGTATTACCGGCTCGCCGTCCTGCCGGTCGAGATTCCACCGTTACGGGAGCGTCGCGAGGACATTCCGGTGCTTGTGGAACATTTATTGCCTGAAATTTCAAGCAATAATCGAGTTTGCCGGATACAGAAAGAGGCTATGCGCAAATTACTGCTTTACAGTTTTCCGGGGAACATTCGGGAAATGCGCAATGTGCTGCATCTTGCCGCCGCGCTCAGTCCTGACGGCGTGATCACGCCAGACTTGATCCGCGTGTCGGATCATGTCCAGCGCCAAACCAGCGGTCAGGAGAACCGCGATCCACGAATGGCGCAGCTCTCACCGATCGAGGCTGCCGAAGCGGACTATATTCTGGAACTTCTGCGACAGTGCCACGGCAGTCGCACCGAGGTTGCCGCCAGCATGTCGATCAGTGAACGCACACTCTATCGCAAACTGAAGCGTTATCAGCTCAACATTCCGCATGAGCAACTCACGCAATGATGAATGACGCTGAAGCGCGGCTGATGCAATGGAATCTGGACGCCGCATCCGGGCAGGCGCTTGGCCATCGCCGTCCGCCTGGCGATATCCGCGACCTGATCCGTGCCAGCGAAGGTCTCCCGCCCTTGCCTGAAATCAGCCACCGTTTATTGACACTCCAGAACGACCCTAATGCGACCGTGTCGATGCTCGCCGACATCGTGGAGCTGGATCCGCTGCTGTCAACACAGATGCTGCGTTGGGCAAACTCAGCTTACTATGGATTACGCGAACCGGTGACCGCTGTCCGCGATGCCATCATGCGTTCACTGGGTTACGAGCTGGCGCTCAACCTGGCGCTGGCGCTGGCCGCACTGAGTCCACTCAAGACCCCCAATGCAGGACCGATTGCCCGTGATGCGATCTGGCACCATGGCGTCAAATGTGGCGAGCTGATGCGCGAGATTGCCAAAACGCTTCCGAGTGACCGGCGTCCGCCATCCGGTCTCATCCAGTTTGTTGGACTGACCCAGAACATCGGTTATCTCCTGCTCGGACACCTGCTCCCTGAACAGTTCCGCTTTTTGAGCCGTCTGGTTGAAGCCAATCCGACCCTGACACTGCCAGAGGTCGACCGTCTGGTGCTCGGCGTCGATCATACCCAGCTCGGCCTCTGGCTGTTCGATGCCTGGGATATGCCAGCTGCCTCGCGCGCTGTGGTGCGACACCATCACAATCCGTCCTATCAGGGCGCGCACCATAACCTGGTACTGCTCACCTGTCTGGCCGACAGTCTGCTCGATGATTCACCCTGGCGGCTGGGTGCGAAGCCGTCCGCACTGGATCGGCAGGCCATACTCGACCAGCTCGGAATCAGCGTTGAGGAATGCGGCAAAGTCATTAAGACGGTGATGCAACATCAGGATCACATCCACACCGGTTAAACCGCGCCTTTTCCAAACAACACCACTTCAACCGTTTCAATCAGAATCAACAGATCAAGAAAAGTGCTGTGGTTTTTAATGTAATACAGATCGTATTCAAGTTTTCGCAGCGCATCCTCTTCATTGCTGCCATATGGATAGCAGATTTGCGCCCAACCTGTCAGACCGGGTTTGAGATGATGGCGCATCGCGTAATAGTCATGTTTGCGGGCAAGTTCGGCAACAAACTCAGGACGTTCAGGACGTGGCCCGACGAAACTCATTTCGCCTTTCAGAACATTGAAGATCTGCGGTAACTCATCAATACGGGTCTTGCGGATAAAATTGCCAATACGGGTGATGCGCGGATCATGTTTGGTCGCCCAGCGCGCCCTGCCATCAGCTTCTGCATCGATTCGCATGCTCCGAAATTTCACCACCTCGAAAGGCTCGCCGTTTTTACCGATACGAATTTGATGATAAAGCACCGAATGACGAAAGCCGCTCTCGGCAAAAATCGCCATGGCTGTCAGCAGCATGACCGGCCAGAGCAGAATCAGGAACAGCAGTGCAAGCAATGTATCGAAAAGACGTTTGATCACTCTGGACATCATGCCATACTGAAATCCGTCCGAATACACAAGCCAGCTTGGCGTGAGCAGTTCCAGTTTGATGACGCCTAATTCACGTTCAAAAAAACTTTGCTGTTCAAGTATCTGAATCCCGCTCATCCGGCAATCGAGTAATTCCTCAATTGGCAGTTTGCCACGTCTGTCATTGATTGCGATCACAATTTCATCAGCCTGGGTTTCGTCCGCGATCTGCATCAGCGGTCTGTCGTGTGCAATGATGGCCATGCCATTCACATTGGATTGGTCAAACGCCTGAGGCATCGACAGCATCGGAATAAACCCGATGACATCCAGTCTTTTCTGGTTTGCAATCATGACTTTGTCTGCAAGTGGCGAATCGCCGAGCACCAGCGCCCGCCGCTTGAAGATATTTGGATTCACATAAAAAAAAATCAGGCGAATACCGATGATCAGGAAAAATGAAAAGGTAATCGTCAGCGTGAGGATGCTTCGCCACAGTCCCAGCGGCGGAATAAGAAATGAGAACGCCGCCAGCACGAATGAACCCAGCAGCAACGACAGCGCAATCCTGATTACTGAGCCGGTCAGTCCTTCTCTGAAACCGGCTTCATAGAGTCCCATTGCGCCCATCGTCAGCATGAAGACTGAAGCGATAATCAGCGAATAAATCAGTAGACTTTCGGATGTGAGATCCGTGGCCTCATCCATGAACCACCAGCGGACATGGACGCTGGCGTAGAACGATGCCATAAAGATGATGCTTTCAACCCCTGCAAGAAAGATCAGCGGTAGTCGCATGTAATGGCGAAAAATCCGAATGGAATGCACGTTATTCCTCCCTTTTATGATGACATCCCTGACAGTCTTTTGGCCTGATGTCCAGCATGGTGATGATCGTGACGAACAATGATGCCTATCTGAACCGGTTGGCGCAGTAAACCGCTTAGATTCCACTGCACCAACCAGACACACACGCTAAACATGGCTTACTGACGCACCGACCACGCTTCCAGCTTTGCCATGCATCCTGTCGCAATCATGGCGATGCCAACAGTAAAGATCGTCATCGTCTCATACTGCATCAGATGATACGCGCCAGCCAGTTTCATGATGCCTGAGCCAAGACAGATCATCACGCCCAGCCAGCCCACCAAAGAACCTGCCATCGATAACATGCTTTTCATACCAAGCCCCCTCTTTTAAAGTTGTTGCAAATCCTGCGGCGTGACGCTGATCGACTGTCGCACTCCGCGCATCCGTAACCACGTTTTATAGCCAAGATGACGCACCAGCAGCACTGGTGGCATCCGCAGCCAGTGTGCTCGCAGATAAAGCAGCCAACGCGCCAGCGCCGCCCGACGCCGAGGGTGGTCGGGATGTTCGGGCAGGAGCGCCAGAGGCACCAGCCAGTCCATCAGCCAGCGCACCGGCATCCTCGGTGCATCCTGCATCGCGGTCTGTAACACCACTGCTGGAATCTCGACAGCACACAGAGACCGCGCATAACGTAGGCCATAATACAGCGGACGCCCCAGCCTCAGTTGCTTTGCGCGAGGCACGAGATCCTCCCAGAATCCCGGTTCAGACCCAAAATAGCATAGCAGATCAGTGGCATCGACCAGATCACGCAGCCGCAGACCTTCATGCGGGTCGCCTTCGAGAAACAGATGCACCAGCGAATGCAGAACCATGTCGTGGGCACCCAGGATATGCGCCGCTGAACCCGCGACGGCACGGGATCGTTCCAGCAGCCATGTCGCATCAAGCCGGGAGCCAAAGCGACTCGTACGCGGCAGCAGCGCATGATGCATGTCGATCTCGCTTTCGCGCTCGCGGTGACGCAGCGGCGGGATTTCATGCATCCAGAGACGGTAATAACGGTCATCGTAAGGACTGAGCCGCAGCTTCAGCCAGCCGCGTTCCAGTAGCCGCTGTTCGACCTCCGCGATCCGCGAGAAAGGAACGAGCAGATCCAAGTCGGCAAAGAAGCGCCCGGCGGCAGGTGGCAGTCCAGCGATGACATAAGCCGTGCCCTTGAGCGCGACCACTGGAACATCCAGTCCATCGAGCGCCCAGAGGACGCGATCCAGCTCCCAGGTCAGCACCGTCTGGCGGTGTTGCACCAGATTGTGAGCCGCCCGGAGTTGGTTTACCGCACCGGTCGGGATGGCATGGAGCAATCCCAGCCGGTCGAGATCCGCAGACAGACGACCGAGCAGACGCTTGGCGCGAGCGATGCGCAGAAGCAGATCCCAATCGTCGAGACTGAGTCCGGGCAGAGTGTCGGGAAACCGCAGCGCATTGATCAAAAGTGCGCTGGCATGATCTGGCTTGTCTTTAGTCATGCGGAGTGCGCGCTAATTCATCAAGGGCATCAATTGCCTGCCGCAGATCAGAATACACCAGCGCATAGCTGTCGCAGGTTCGCACCATCTGCGCCACGGCATTGAAAGCCAGCTCGCCGAGCACTTCATAATTAAAGGCGTTGGTCGCCACCATCATGAAGGCGCGATCCTTCGGTAGTGGCTCCAGCGTCAGCGATGCACCGGCGCTCCAGCGCGGAAAGACGATCCAGCCCGGTCTGGCCAATTCAGCGGAACGTTCGACGCTCTCCAGCGGCGGGCGCACATGCGCAACCGTGCCCTTATGGGTGCCGTGATAAGAGGGGCCAAGACAGGTATCCGGCGCAAAAGTGCGGATCACCTCGATGGATTGGTTTTTTAAGGAAATCAGACGCGGAATCGGGATCAACAAACCGTCCTCTGGACGCACCAGCCCGAATTCATCGGAAAACAGCCGCCAGCCAGAATGCGCCAGCGCCGTGCAGAGTGTCGATTTGCCGTGACCGGGCGAGGCCGGCAGAATCAGCGCCCGCCCATTGCGCTCGACCACGGCAGCATGAAGCATCAGCAGATGATGAGCGCGGGTGGCGATGCACCAGTTGGTGCCCCATTCGAGCGTCGGCAGGGCGCGTGTGACCGGGACATCGGTGAAAGGTGCCGGGTCATCCGCCGTGAAACGCACCACCGGGCGAATCCAGCGCCGGAGCGGTGAAGCCCAGTCCAGCCTGATCCGATAGTCGTCGATTCCTGAGTCGGAATAAACCGGGTAATGGGCGTAAAGATGGTGCAGGAGCGGGATCAGCGGGGCGACCGGGGTGCGCAGGCGGATGCGAAATGAGCCGCAGCCAAAGCAGAGACCGTCTGACGCCAAACGTTGCCGCAGATCGGTCAGTGCCAGATCGCTGACCTTCACGCGGTCTGTTCGTCGCAGGGTTGGCGCTGGATCAGGCCGAGTTCATCGAAGCGGGTCAGTGAAGCGGCGATCTGGGTACGAAGAGCCGCATCAGGCGCAACGTCGAATTCCATTGAAAGCCGTTCGCAGAGGTCTTTGAGTGATGCCGGACTGGACTCAAGCTGCATCAGAATGGCTGCACCGAGCGGGTTGAGGAAATGAGTTTCGCCGGAGGCAACTTGATAGAGTGAGCTTTGATCCCCCCAGTTTTCCCAGCGGAGAGAGCGATTGGACTGAAGACGCCAAATACGCATGACAGAACAATGTGAATTAGGATGTCTTAGTTGGCCTGTAATTTAGGTTGTTAGGGATGTATATGCAGGGGAGCTAACAACAACAGGGTTATTTGTACTACAGTAATAGGTGCCGTTTCCAACACAGTTAAGACCATCATTGTCGCAGGTTACATTTTCTGTTGGCGATTCTTCGCTGATAATAGTACGTGCTTGGGTGGTCGGACTTGGACATCCACTGCTGTCTACGGTGACGCATTTATCATCTTTTGAAGGCGCTACTTGCCCTGTTATACCAGTACAAGACCCCGCTGCCATCAACGCACCACTCCGCAACGTTAAAATCACCGGCGCGGTCATCGCAGCTCCCTTGAGCAGCCGCCGCCGCGTCGTTCCCAAGCCAAATCTAGATTGATTGCCCACAGAAATCTGTGAAGGTTCGGGGTTTTGACTGATCAGTTTGTCCGTGTCCATGCGCGTGCCTCAGATCATCGGAAAGTTGAAGAATGGGTCGAGTGGAGCAGAACAGCCGACCGGATCGCTGATCAACGGCCAGACTGTCAAGTTTGGGATTGCACACACCAGATACAAGCAATCAATGAGCCAACGCTGAACACTCCCGGCATGAATCGAAGTCTCAGCGTGGCATGACGGCGTACAAGCCCATCACACTCGATGTCTTATAATTAATGATAGCCCATCGAGGCGACAATCCAAATCGAGACATCTCTGAGCTACCGGCAGTGCAACGCTTTTTCATCAAAAAACAGCGCTTTCCAAACGCAGACATGCGATTCCAGCAGTCATTCCATCCCCCAACAGAGCCGGGGGATGATCAATCCATGAATCGCTCAAAGTGAATCAGGCGGGGTGATCGTCATTGGCATCGCCCGTACATTGATCCGATTCATACCACATGACGTTGATGATCCCGAAGGCCAAAGCCAGCAGAACGCCGAGCAGCCA
This sequence comes from uncultured Chromatium sp., assembly GCA_903897335.1. Lineage (GTDB taxonomy): Bacteria > Pseudomonadota > Gammaproteobacteria > Chromatiales > Chromatiaceae > Chromatium. The sequence continues at coordinate 11,135 of CAIUAY010000033.1, forward strand.
GGTGAAATACCACATGCAGGTTTCCTCTCGATTCGGTCAGGTATAACAGGAGTCTGTTTCAGCGCGGTTTAATACGCCAGATGATCCTGTGCCCGGATCTCTTCGACCGTAACCCGCCGCCACATCTTGACGTAAGTCCAGGTGGTATACGCGAGGATCAGCGGCACGAAGATCATCGCCGCCCAGAACATGACGTTGAGCGTCAGGTGACTGGACACCGCGTCCCAAGCGATCAGGCTGCTGTTGGGGTTGCTGCTGGAAGGCATGATGAAAGGGAACATGGCCGCGCCAGCGGTCATGATCACGCCGGTCAGACCCAGGCTGCTGGCGGCCAGCCCCAGTCCGGGTCGGTCAGACATTGATCCGAGAACCCCCAGACCCAATCCGGCAAAACCCAACAGCGGGAACAGCAGCGTCCAGGGATGGCTGCCATAGTTTGAGAGCCAGGCGCCGGCTTCCTGGATGACTTCTTTACCCAGCGGGTTGGGCGTGGCGTTGGGGATATGCTCTGATACCACACGGAAGCCATCAATCCCGACCGCCAGCCAAATCCCGGCGAGCGCAAAGGCGGCGATGGTCGCCAGGCCGATCGTTTTCGCCCAGACCTTGGCGCGTGACACAATTGGGTCAGCGGTGCGCAATTGCAGCCAAATCGCGCCATGCATGGTCAGCATTCCAAGACTGATGAGACCGGCAAGCAGTGCAAAGGGATTGAGCAGACCGAAGAAGCCGCCCGTATAGAACGGACGCAGATAGTTGTCCAGATGGAAGGGTACACCCTGGAGCAGGTTGCCAAAGGCAATGCCAAAGACCAGCGCGGGCACGGCACCGCCGATGAACAGCCCCCAATCCCAGGCATTGCGCCAGTGCTGATTTTCGATCTTGCTGCGGTAATCGAAGCCAACCGGGCGGAAGAACAGCGCAAACAGCGCCAGCAGCATCGCAAAGTAGAAGCCGGAAAAAGCCGCTGCATAAACCAGTGGCCAAGCCGCGAAGATGGCGCCACCAGCGGTGATCAGCCATACCTGGTTGCCATCCCAGTGCGGGCCGATGGTGTTGATGATGACGCGCCGCTCATCGTCAGTCTTGCCGAGAAACGGCAGCAGTGTACCGACGCCCATATCCATGCCATCGGTGACGGCAAAGCCGATAAAAAGGACGCCGACCAATACCCACCAGATGAACTTCAGTGTTTCGTAATCAAGAACCATGATGTGTGCTCCGAGTCTATTCCGCTGGTTTCTGAGGGGCTGTCGCGGGTGTCATGCCGCCAGCGTGGTCAGCAGCCTGAGATTCGTGATGATAGCGCCCGGTGTGGAGTGAGCTTGGGCCTAAGCGGGCAAATTTGAACATCAGGAACATTTCGATGATGAACAGCGTCGTGTAGAACAGGAGGAAGCCCGAAATGCTGATGAGGAGATCGTTGGCGGTCAGGCTGGAGGTGGCGATGCTGGTCGGGAGCACCTCGCCAATTGCCCAAGGCTGACGACCAAATTCAGCCACGAACCAGCCGGTTTCGACAGCAAGCCAGGGCACCGGGATGCTCCACAAGAACAGACGCAGCAGCCAGCGTTGTTCCTGAATGACGCGCTTGGCATTGAAGTAGAAACCCATCAACAGGAGCAGCAGCATCCAGACACCGGCACCGACCATGACCCGGAACGTCCAGAACAATGGCGCGACTTTGGGGATCGAATCCTTAACCGCTTGCTGAATCTGGTCTTCGGTCGCTTGGGCGGGATTCTCGATGTAGGGTTTCAGCAGCAAACCATAGCCCAGATCGGCTTTGTGTTCAGCAAAGCTGGCGCGATTGGCCGGAGTATCTTCGCCGCCACGCAGACGCTCCAGATAGCCATAGGCGATCATGCCGCTACGAATGCGCACTTCATGCTCTGCCATCAAGTCTTTGAGTCCCTTGACCTCGGTATCGAGCGAGCGGGTGGCGATTAGCCCAAGCAGCCAGGGGACTCTAATGGCGTTATGGGTTTCTTCGTCATTGTTGCTGGGATTGCCGTAAATCGTGAAGGAGGCGGGCGCGGGTTCAGTGTGCCATTCAGCCTCGATGGCAGCCAGTTTGGATTTCTGCACATCGCCCATCTCATAGCCGGATTCATCGCCGAGCAGGATCACCGAGAGGATCGATGCCAGCCCGAAACCGACCGCAACCGAGAATGATCGTTTGGCAAAGGCGAGATCGCGGCCTTTGAGCATGTACCAGGAGCTGATGCCAAGCACAAACATAGTGGCCGTGACATAACCAGCGGCGACGGTGTGGACGAATTTGACCTGAGCAACCGGGTTCAGCAGCAGTTCACTGAAGCTGCTCATTTCCATGCGCATGGTCTCGAAACTGAATTCAGCGCCGACCGGATTCTGCATCCAGCCGTTGGCGATCAGAATCCAGAGCGCCGAGAGGTTGGAGCCAAACGCCATCAGGAAGGTGACGCCCAGATGCTGACGTTTAGATAGACGTTCCCAGCCAAGGAAAAACAGACCGATGAATGTGGATTCCAGGAAGAAGGCCATGAGACCCTCAATGGCCAGCGGGGCACCGAAGACATCGCCGACATAGTGGCTGTAATAGGCCCAGTTGGTGCCAAACTGGAATTCCATGGTCAGCCCAGTCGTCACGCCGAGGGCAAAGTTGATGCCGAAGAGCTTGCCCCAGAACTTGGTCATGTCCCGGTAGATTTCACGACCGGTCATGACATAGACGCTCTCCATGATCACGAGGATCCAGGAAAGCCCCAGTGTTAGGGGAACAAACAGAAAATGATAGAGCGCGGTGCTGGCGAACTGCCACCGCGAGAGTTCAATCATGGAGCTGTCGATCATCAGCGATTCTCCTGTCATCCAGACGAGCAAGTAAGGAAGCGGCAAGACCCTGACTGGGACATCAAAAATCTGTCAGATGCCATGCAGAGACGCTTGCCAGGCAACAGAGTAAAGCAGAATAGACGTGTCAGGAATGACCTGCGGCAAGGTGTCGTGCCGCAGGTTTCGATACCAATTTCAGGCGACTGACTGATAGTAGAGGTTTTGTGGATGCCGCGCTTCCGCGAAAAACGACCAGCGTTCCGCCATGAGTCCTGCCAACTGAACGGTAAAGGCGAGGATTGGCAGGATCGGGGAGGCGATGACGTAGGCGGCGCCAATCAGGAAGATCGGGACTGGAAAGACCAGCACCAGAAAGATCAATCGCATCCTCTCGACGGTTGACTGGCTCTGGCCATGAAAAAATTCACGGGTATTGAAGCTGCCACCCGTTGCGCCCTGCGCTTTCTGGGCGATGACGGTGTGACGCACTCCGATAGCGGTCTGCACAGTACTTTTGGGTTTAATCTGAGCATTCTGGATCAGATGTGCCATGCGCGAGGCCATGCCCATCAGGGTCAGAAGCACCGCCCAGGTGCCGAAAAACGTCACGAGCGGGTTACCAATCCAGGCTGAATAGGCGGCGGCCAGCATGAACCCGGAAGCGGCTCCGAGAAAAGTAAAGTTGGTGACAGTGAACGGTGTATGCCATTCCTGGATGAAACGCACGCCGCCATAGATCATCGCTGTGCAGACGAAGAGCGCGAAACTCGCCAGCGTCCCCAGTACGCCCAGGATCAAGGTGAGATCGACCCGCAAGGATTCGCCAACCCGGAACAGCGGCTGATTCCAGCCCATCCAGTGCACGACGCCATAGGCTGCGACGAGCGCAATCACGACAGGTAGGACGATGACCTCGCGCGACAGCCAGGAGGTGCGCCATTTGGTCGCGGTGCGCCAGGCGCGTTCAGGACGGCCAAGATGAAAGAAGGAAGAAACCAGACCGGCGGCCAGCAGGAGTAAGGCAACCAGACTGCCAACGGCATAGAACTGATCGGCCTGAACTGGCAGGAAGCGAGCGATGGCATAGAGTTGACCAGTGACCATCGCCAGGAACAGGCCCTGACCGGCACCGATCAGCGTGGTCAGAAAGATGACTGAAAAGGCAGGATGCATGGGTTGGGTTCCGGTTCGTCGTTTGTAGGTCGGGTTGCCGTTGTTGGCAACCCGACAGGTTTCGTTCAGGTGTTGGGTTTCGCTGCGCTCTACCCTACCAGGCCACGTCGTCCAGGGTCTCTTCACCGGTATAGGTGGTGAGATCCTCTTTGCGGAGCGGATTATCGACCCGCGTGAGTTCATCCTGATCGATGTGCATGACCGTTTTGCGGCGTGGCAAGTAATGATTGGATGGCTGGGTGCCCCATTCCGGCATGAGTTGATAACCGCCGCGTTCGCGGATTGCCATTGAGACCTCTGAATCCGGGTCGTGGACATCGCCGAACAGTCGGGCGCTGGTTGGGCAGGCGAGCACGCAGGCCGGCTTGCGGTCGCGATCAGACAGTTTGGCGTCGGTGATGCGGTCGATGCAGAGCGTGCATTTTTTCATCACCTGCTGAAGTTCATCGAGTTCGCGGGTGCCATAAGGACAGGCCCAGGAGCAGTATTTGCAGCCGATGCACTTGTCATAATCGACCAGCACGATGCCGTTATCCGGGCGCTTGTAGGAGGCACCGGTCGGACAGACGGGCACGCAGGGTGGCTCCTCGCAGTGCAGACAGCTTTTCGGGAAATGAACAGTCTCGGTCTGAGGAAATTTTCCGATCTCGAAGATCTGCACGCGGTTAAAGAAGGTGCCGGTCGGCGAGCCATCATAAGGATTCTGATCCACCATCGGGCCAGCCCAGCCAGAGGTGTTCCACTCTTTGCATGACGTCACGCAGGCATGACAGCCCACGCAGACATTCAGGTCGATCACGAGTGCGAGTTGAGTCATGATTTTTTACCAAAGACGCCAGCCACATAGGCTTGCCATTTCCCACGCTTTTTGTCTTGCCCTGGCAGGCGTGGCATGGGCGTGAACTGAGGTGATGTGATCTTTTCCTCGTCAGGCTCGGCTTTGTAGACCCGCACCCGCACGTCAAACCAGGCGGCTTGACCCGTGACTGGATCGGAGTTGGAGAGATGTTCACCGGCTGCGCTGGGTGGCAGCTCTTCGGCAATGACGTGGTTGAGCAGGAAACCTTTGCGTGACTCGTCGGCATTTGCGCCGAGTCCCCAGGCACCAGCAGCCTTGCCAATCGCATTCCAGGTCCAGACGGTACCAGGTTCAACAGCTTCCGAGAAACGGCACATACAGCGCACCCGTCCGTGTGGCGACTCGACCCAGATCCAGTCGCCATCGCCAAAGCCGTTTGCCACGCCCACCCGGGGACTCAGGAACAGATAGTTGTGACTATGAATCTGGCGCAGCCAGGCATTCTGGCTGTCCCAACTGTGATACATCGCCATCGGGCGCTGCGTCAGCGCGTTGAGCGGATAGCGTCGTGGATCAGTGACCTGCGACTCCAGCGGATCGTAATAAAAAGGCAGCGGATCAAAGTAGGTCTCGACGCGCTCGCGCAGACGCTCTGGCGGCTGGCGTCCCGGCCATTTGCCCTGCGCGGCAAGCCGGAACTTTTGTAGCACTTCGGAATAAATATGAAGCGTGATGGGTTCGGCGTAGCGAATCATTCCGTGCGCCCGCGCCCAGTGCAAATAACCCTTGTTCCAATTGCGCATGTACTGATAGCTGTGCGGGAGTTCATGATGGTAAACACAGCCGTTTTGAGCGTACATCTCCCATTGGCGCGGATTGGGTTCGCCCTTGAGGAACTGGTCGCCGCGCTTGCCACGCCAGCCGGCCAGAAAACCAATCCCGGAGCCGGGTGAGGTCTCGTAGTTGACGATGAAATCCGGGTAATCGCAGTATTTGCGCGAGCCGTCATTATTGGTGAAGGCGGGCAGTTTCAGGCGTGAGCCGAGTTCAACCAGCACATCCTGAAACGGCTTGCACTCACCTTTAGGCGGCAACACCGGAATCCGTACCGAATCGACCGGGCCGTCGAATTCGGAGATTGGGCGATCCAGCATTGAGAGCGCATCGTGACGCTCCAGATAAGTGGTGTCCGGTAGAACCAGATCGGCAAAGGCCACGGTCTCGGAAGCAAAGGTATCGCAGACCACCAGAAAAGGGATTTTGTAGTCTCCGTTCGGCTGTTTATCGACCAGCATCTTGCGCACTTCGATCGTGTTCATGGTCGAGTTCCAGGCCATGTTGGCCATGAACAGGAACAGCGTGTCGATGGGGTAGGGATCACCGCGCCAGGCATTGGTGATGACGTTGTGCATCAGGCCATGCACGGATAGTGGATATTCCCAGGAGAAGCCCTTGTCGAGACGGATCGCCTCGCCGGCGTCATCGACAAAGAGATCCTCTGGCGCGGCTGGCCAGCCGAGCGGCATCCCGTCGAGTGGCGTGTTGGGCTGCACGGCTTCCGGGGAATGTGGTGGTTTGGCGCAGGGTGGGATGGGACGCGGATAAGGTGCCTTGTGCCGGAAACCACCGGGACGGTCGATGGTGCCGAGGACGGTCATCAGCACGCCCAGTGCGCGGATCGTCTGAAAACCGTTGGAGTGGGCGGCCATGCCGCGCATCGCATGGAAAGCCACGGGATTGCCGGTGATGGAGTCATGTTCGTTGTCCCAGCAATCCGTCCAGGCGATCGGCAGCTCGATCTTCTGATCCCGTGCCGTGACGCCCATTTCGTGCGCCAGTCGCCGGATCGTCTCAGCCGGAATGCCGGTGATGGTAGCCGCCCATTCGGGGGTGTAGTCCTCGACGCGCTCTTTCAGCAACTGAAACGCGGGCTTGACCGGGGTGCCATCGTCAAGCGTGTAGCTGCCAAGCAAACGCGGCTCAACGCCCGGCGTGTGGGTACTGATCGGAATGTTCAGTTCACGATCCCACCAGAGCTTGTTTTGTGGATCGAAACAGCCTTCTTCGACATGCATCTCGGCGCGATAGAAGAGTCCGTGATTGTCACGTTCCGGGTCATCGATCACCAGTTCCGCTGAATTGGTGTACTGCACCAGGAACTCACGGTCATACAGACCCTGCTTGATGATTTCGTTGGTGATCGCAAGCAGCAACGCACCGTCGGTGCCAGGCTTGATCGGCACCCATTCATCGGCAATTGCCGAATAGCCGGTACGAATTGGGTTGATCGAGATAAAGCGTCCACCACGGCGCTTGTATTCAGACAGCGCGATCTTGAGCGGGTTGGAGTGATGGTCTTCGGCAGTGCCGATCATGACAAACAGCTTGGCACGATCCAGATCCGGCCCACCAAACTCCCAAAATGATCCACCGATCGTGTAGATCAGTCCGGCAGCCATGTTGACCGAACAAAACCCGCCGTGAGCCGCATAGTTGGGGGTTCCAAACTGCTTGGCAAAAAGACCAGTCAGCGCCTGCATCTGGTCGCGGCCAGTGAAGAGCGCAAATTTTTTGGGATCGTCAGCGCGGATTTTAGCTAACCGTTCGGTCAGCATCCCAAACGCCTCTTCCCAGGAAATGACCTCGAATTCGCTGGCACCCCGTTCAGCGCCGGCTTTGCGCCGCAGCGGCTGAGTGATCCGTCCCGGCGAATACTGCTTCATGATCCCTGAACTGCCTTTGGCGCAGATCACGCCCTTATTCAGCGGATGATTGGGATTGCCATCGATGTAGCGTACCTCGCCGTCACGCAGATGCACCCGAATCCCACAGCGGCAGGCACACATATAACAGGTGGTTTCCTTGATCTCGACATGGCCAACCTGACCGTCGGAGTAAGCAACTGGGTCTTGCATGGAGATACCTTCAGCGCAATCGTCAATCATGACGAGATAGTGTCTCCATTCTAATCGCCAGACAGCCGCTCTTTCAAACCGCGTCGGACACGGGCAGCGATGACGCCCATGGCTTTCAAAGCCATCACATCAAAGAGACGCTGATTTCGATATGTAAGGTTCAAACCCCCGCCATTCAGGCGGGCAGATGTCATCTCCAGCCCTCTTGCTGGTACGGTTGCAGGGAGAAGTTGAGACAGCCAACGGGGGCAGGATGGACTATCGCTACGGTAGCCACACCGTTTATGAAATCGAGTACCACGTTGTTTGGGTGACGAAATAGCGCGACAAAGTCCTGACGGGGGACGTGTGGCAACGCGTTGAACTGGTTCGTCAAACCTGCGAAGCCGTCGAGATCCGGATCATCAAGGGTGTCGTCAGCAAAGATATGTTCACATTCTGGTCTCGGCTCCGCCGGAGCCAAGAGAAATCATAAGACGGATCAAGGGACGCACGGCGAGCACACTCTTCGAGGCGTTTCCGGTGCTGAAACGTCGCTATTGGGGTCGGCATTTTTGGGCGAGGGGCTATTTGTGTGCCACGGTGGGTGACATGACCGAGGAGATAATCAAAGGCGACCTGGACATCACCTTGAGCCAGACCCCGCCAGTGAATTCAAGGTGGAGCCATCGCGACGCGTCGTTCAGTCGACGCGTATTCGGACTTTCCGTCCGTAACTCAAACCCACCGGCTTTCAGCCGGTGG
>CAIUAY010000034.1 GCA_903897335.1 uncultured Chromatium sp.
TCATCGCTAGGGCGTTGTATACACTGCTCAGTGGCATCAAATATTAGCTCTTTATCTTCTCTGAATAAATCTTCAAAATCTTTTACAGTCAATAACTTAAGTCTTGTCATGACACCTAAATCACCGAGCGTCTTCGCTAAAATTTTTAAGCCAATTTTTTTATTTCTTTTTGCATTCGAGCCATTCATCCCGCAAACAATTCCCAAAACATCATAGGTTAAACCCGACTTAAAACTAAACAAAGTAAAGAGTAATATGTCTTCTTCGCTTTCAATGCAATAGTCAATTTTTGTTTCAACTTTTCTTTTATTTAACTCGGATTGATACGTTTCAAAATAAGCTTTTTTTGAAACAATTAAGCAAAATAAAAAATTGCTCTTTGCTTATACCAACAGTCGCTCGCCGCTGCCTGTCTTGCTTTAAATCTAAAGTTGTCATTTTCATTGCGCTGTTTCCGTGTTAACTAAAATGGCTTGGTATTTTATCGAAAATAAACTACGTTAATTCAACTCTAATGACTCGACGATTGCGACATGAAGAAGCGTACAGTTTATGGAGCGATCAGATGACGCTGGCGCTGGATTCTTCATCCCAGCCAGCGAGCAGTCTGCGGATTCGTGCGATGGCTTCTGGCACGGACGCCTCGACCAGGGGTGTCAGGCGTTCACCCCAGCCGATGAACGCTGGTTCGATGCCAACCAGCGCACGTCGGGCGGGAAGGGTGTCGGTGAGTCGCGCCATATCCATCAGATCCGACAGACTGATTTCATGAACGGTCTTGGCATGAGCCTTGAGCTGGCGATCCATCGCATCACCCTCGAAGACGCGCACACTGCCGGGGGTAACGCCCATGGCAGCGGCATCCACAACGATCAAGCGCGAACAATCACCAATCGGTGCCGCGAGCGTGAAGCTCAACGTGCCACCATCAATGAATCGCAGCAGTGAGTTGTGACTGGTTGCCGCTTCAAGTCGGCGGATCACTTCGGCACCAACGGCCTCGTCAGTCATGAGGACATTGCCGAGACCGAGAATTAATGTTTGGCGGTTCAGCTCGCTAATTGGTAGCGCCCTTCTCTGTATGATTTCAAAACTGCGTTTGGGTTGAGAGAGTACTTGTCAAGTCTCGTGAGAGGATAGACCCGCTCTCGAACTCACGGGGGAAACCTGGTCGATGTCTTGATCACTTCATCCTCTCAAAAGTTGGCACCTCTGAGAAATCCGGAGCGACTCATTACAAACAGCAGTCGCCTGACTGTCAATTCCAGTAAGATGATAGACATGCTTTTTAAAGCGTTCGGGTGATTTCTGTTGCCAGTCCTTCAGTGCTTGAATCGGCAGCGCAACCTTTGCCTTGTGAGGAGCAGTCTTGACTGGAATCATTCACCACGCACTCGGGTTGCATCTGCACCAGCCTCCCGGCAATCTGCTTCTGCTGATCGAATCCAGCCCCAGGGAAGCGGAGGAAATCCTGCGCTGCTATGAGCGGGCGGTGCGTTATGCCATGCAGTACCGGGACGTGGCACGGCTGCATATCGGTTTCTCTGGAGTGCTGCTGGAACAACTGCTCGACCCCAAAGTCGTTGACCGCTACCGCCATCTTGTCGATATTCCAGCCATGCTCAATCAGTATCGGGAGGCTGATCATATCGAGCTGATTGGGATGGGTTACTATCATCCGATCTTCCCACTGATCCCACGCACGGACTGGCTTGAACAACTTGAACTCGGACGTGACATCATGTCGCGGATATTTGGACGCACTCCCCGTGGCTTTTGGCCACCCGAAATGGCGTTCACGATGGAGATGATTCCTGCCCTGGTGCAGGCGGGTTATGACTATGTCGTCGTTGATGGCGTGCATGTGCGTCCCGAGGATGGCATCAGCGATATCTTTCGACCCTATATCGCCTGTCACGATGGAGTGAGCATTACCGTGGTGCCGCATGACCGGGAGGTCTCCACGGCACAGGAGGGCGGCTTAAACCTGGAATGGTTTCAGGATGAGGTGTGTCGGCGTGTCGCTAGTTCGCCACGCCCCCACGAACCGCGACTGGTGACGACTTGGTCAGATGGCGAAAATGGCGGCTGGTTTCGCCAGACCGATGAACCTTCAGGTTTTTTTGGCCATTTTTTCGCGCCTTACATGGAACGCTGCCGGACTGACAGCACGCCGGTCAAGCCGGTTGGGCTGACGCAGTATCTCGCCGACGTTCGCTCGCTGTCGCAGGCGCAGGTTCAGACTGGTGCCTGGAATGTTGGGTCGCCTGAGCATGCTGATTTTGCACAATGGGTTGGCACCGAGCGTCAGCGTCAGTCGCTCAGGGATGTGCAACAGCTCAGCGAACGTTACTGGAACCTGTGCCGTCGTCTGCCGTTTCCCCTCGCGGATGCCTCGCTGCGCCATGCCCGCCACCTGATTCTGGCGGCTCAAACCAGTTGTTTTCTGGTTTGGGCTGATGCCTGGATGCCACATTTTGATGCTCGCGTCAGGCTGGCTCAAAATGTCTTGCAAACGGTCGAGGCACGTGTCTCCACGAAAGACTCCATGGCAGGTGGAACGCCTGCACACTGATGTCGGCTAGACAACCTCCGCAGCGGATCAGCGAAGACCCCGAGGAAACACGACCCCCGGACGCCGCTTACGCGCCGAGTCCAGATTCGCTGGCACCCGATCTGGCCGCGCCGACAGTACCGCTTGATCCCAATTTTCCGCTTGCGGTCGATGCGACCCAGCTTGTCCTCTACGCTGGCATACCTGGCGAGGTCTGGGCGCGCTGGCATCTACAGCCTGATGCGTATCACAGCATCAGTCATGAATTTCCGCTGGACGGTGGAGTCCCGACGCTGCTGCTGCGATTGCGGCAACGGCGTGATGATGGCAGTGCCGAAGTGACCGATGAGACGCGGCTGCAATTCTCGTCGCGTCAAGGCGATGGGAGCGTCAAATTCAGTGTCGGGCAGGCATCAACATGGATTGAGAGCGATCTTGGCCTGGTCAACGGCGCTGGTGGCTGGCTGTTGCTGACGCGCTCAAACCGACTAGAGTCAGCGTCCAGTCTCGGACTGGCGCTACCGATTGCTACGGATGCCCGGAGCGTCGCACCTGAGGTGGAATCCTCCTCACGCCAGACGGCGCTCCCCGCATTGATCAGCGATGCCATCATTCTGGCATCCGATCCGACGCTCGCCCCACCGCTCAGCGAACTCGTGCCCGTTTTTCCATTGTCCGGAGTGCTTGGCAGGTGTCCTGATGACAGGCTCGACGTGACATCTCCCAGCGACCTGTCGCCAGATGCCGCATCCGGTCAGGCATCAGTCCCCGGCACCAAGGGGGCGGATCACGCTAACTCAAACCTCGATCCATCAGGTATCGCCCACGCGGGCAAGTCAGTGGATGCCGGGACAACCACCCACATTCCGACACTCCGCTATGGTGAACCAGCCTCCCGAGGTGATGGTCTGTGGATTGAAGCTGAACTGCGCATTCACGGCTGGGCTGCGCCGAATACCCTGATCGATCTTTTTGGACACCGCTATCGCGTCGGTGCGGGCGGACGCTTTCAGTTTCTGCTCAAGGTCGATGATCCTGATCTGTTACAGCAGGCATTGATGCTCCATCCCCCACCGGAACTGAATGATCCGCGCAATGAGTGAGAACCGGCAACCACGACGGAGACTGAGTGCATGTATATCGCCATGGTGAGCGCCGAGTGTGCGCCCATCGCAAAAGCAGGCGGACTTGGCGACTTTGTTCAGGGCCTATCCCGTGAACTGGTCAGGCGCGGTGAAACAGTCGAGGTCTTTCTGCCGAACTATGACGTGCTGCGCCTGGAGTCCATGACCGGCCTGCACGAGGTCTATGCGGATCTGCCGGTTCCCTTCCATGACCAGCGGCTGACCTGTCGAGTGCTGAGTGGCGAGCTGGCGGGCGTTCGCTGTCTGTTCATCGATCCACGACCGCCGTGCGATTTTTTCCGGCGTGGCCGGATCTATGGCGAAGCAGACGACCCGGAGCGCTTTGCCTGGTTTGCCCGCGCCGTGCTGGAATTCATGCTCAGATCGGGGCGGCAGCCGGACATCCTGCACTGCCAGGACTGGCACACCGGACTGGTGCCAGTGCTGTTGTTCGAGCTGTACCAGGCGCTTGGACTGCGTCATACCCGGGTCTGTTTTACCCTGCACAACCTCGGCTATCAGGGACAGGTCGGCGAACACATCCTGCGTCAGGTCGGGCTTGATCCGTCGCGTCTGATGGTGCCGGAGCGACTGCGCGACCCACAGGATTCACGGTTGGCGAATCTGCTTAAAGGCGGCATCGTGTACGCGAATTTTGTCAATACAGTCTCGCCGCGCTATGCCTGGGAAATCCAGAATACTGAACAGGGCATGGGGCTACAGCCGCTGCTGAAGATCCATGCGCACAAGTTTGGCGGAGTACTGAATGGCATCGACGACCAGGTCTGGAATCCCGAATCTGATCCCCTGATTCCGGCTAATTTTGGGCTGGAGACGCTTCCGCGCAAGGCGCTCAACCGTCAGGCATTGCGCCAGCGTCTGGGTCTGCAGGATGCAGACAAGCCGATTCTGGCGATCATCAGCCGACTGGATGATCAGAAAGGCGTCGATCTGATGACGCATGGCATCCACTACGCACTCGCGCATGACAGTCAGGTGGTACTGCTCGGCACGGCACTCGATCCGGCCATCGCCGAACGCTTTGCGCGGTTGAAACAGGCAACGGGAGCCAACCCCGACTGTCATCTTGAACTCGGCTACGACGAGACGCTGGCGCATCTGATCTATGCTGGTGCCGATCTGCTCCTGATCCCCAGCCGCTACGAACCTTGCGGACTGACCCAGATGATTGCGATGAACTATGGCGTCGTGCCCATCGTGCGGCGCGTTGGCGGTCTGGCAGATACTGTTTTCGATGCCAATTATTCCGATCAACCCTTTGAGGTGCGCAATGGCTATGTTTTCGATGACATGACGGATGCAGGACTGGAGAGCGCCATGACCCGTGCCCTGGGTCTCTGGCGGGGCTATCCTGAATATTTCCGGCAGCTACGGGTCAACGGGATGCGCACCGATCTGTCCTGGCGAATACCCGCCCAGCAGTATCTTGACATTTACACGCACATTCGTTCACAGCCAGCCTGATCGCTTTACCGAGTCTTTGCCATGAACAGCCCGATACCAAACGCACTGCAACCACCCTGGATCATGGGCATTCTGAATGTCACCCCAGACAGTTTTTCGGACGGCGGTCGCTATCTCGATATCGAGGCGGCTGTTGCGCAGGGTCTCACCATGCGCGATCAGGGCGCGGACATCATCGACTTAGGTGCAGAGTCAACCCGCCCCGGATCACAGCCAGTGCCTGCCGCCGAACAGGAACGGCGGGTGCTGGATGTCATCCGCCGACTGCGTGAACAGATACCACCAACGGTTCCGTTCAGCATCGACACCACCTCGGCACAGGTTGCTGAAGCCGCGCTGAATGCTGGCGCCAACTGGATCAACGATACCTCGGCGGGATGTGATGACCCAGAAATGCTATCGCTGGCCGCCGAACGCGGCGCACCCATCGTGCTGATGCATCGTCGCTCACATGACATGCAGGCCGCGCCGCAGTATACGGATGTCGTGCGCGAGGTCATCGGGCATCTGGCAGACCGTGTAGAGGCAGCACTTGCGGCAGGCGTGGCGGCAGAACAGATCCTGCTCGATCCAGGAATCGGATTTGGAAAGCGTCTGGAACACAATCTGGCGCTGATGGCCGGACTTGGTGAGCTGGTTGATCTCGGATTTCCGGTGCTACTTGGCACCAGCCGCAAGCGTTTTCTGGGAACAGTCTGTGGCGGACTGGAACCATCCGCGCTGATGCCTGCGACCAGCGCGACGACCGCCATCGGCGTGATGGCTGGGGTTCAGGTGTTCCGGGTGCATGATGTGGCAGGAAATCGTCAGGCGGCGGATGTCGCCTGGGCGGTACGATCAGGGACGCAGCGTGAATCTGACTGACCAAATCATCGCAACATCCCGTAATCCGACGGGTTTATGATCCGTCAGGATGACTTGCGTTCACCATTTATCCGTTTGTCGCCACAGGGAACATAGCCGGCGGTGGGCAACGGCGTGGTTTTCAGCGCCTGACTTAGGGTTTCGCAGATAGTGCGCAGCACCTTGATCCGTGCGTAGGGTTTGTCATTGCCTTCGACGAGTGTCCAGGCGGCGTGCCGTGTGCTGGTGCGCCCGACCATCTCGTTGACGGCATCTCTGTACTGCGGCCATTTCTCGCGGTTGCGCCAGTCGTCTTCAGTGATCTTGTAACGCTTGTAGGGAACGTTTTCACGATCCTTAAAACGTTTGAGCTGTTCATCCTGGCTGATGTGCAGCCAGAACTTGAGCAGAATAATGCCGCTGTCAACGAGCTGTTCTTCAAAGCGATTGATTTCAGAATAGGCGCGCCGCCACTCGGCATCGCTGGCAAAACCCTCGACCCGTTCCACCAGTACCCGACCATACCAGGAGCGGTCATAGATCGTGATGTAGCCTGCACGCGGGATGTGTCGCCAGAAGCGCCAGAGATAATGGTGCGCTTTTTCCTCGTCGGTGGGTGCGGCGACCGGGATGGCGCGGTAAAGACGGGCATCGATGCTGTTGGTAATGCGCCGGATTGCGCCACCTTTGCCGCCGGCATCGACGCCCTCGAACATCAGCACCGTCGAGCGCCTGCTGTTGTAGGCCATCCAGGCGAGTTCGTTGATTTCGGTTTCCAGCCGTTTCAGTTCACGCTTGTAGTCGTCACGCGACAGTGACCGCGATAAATCAAGCTGGTCGAGCACAGTGATCTGGGCACTCAGGCTACTTGGCAGATCCGGACTAACCAGACTGTTCTGAGGTTCCTCGGTGCCGGACTCTGCAAGCCGCGAGCGAATGGCATGGAGGAGCGTCTTGCCCACAGTGAGATCACGGTAACGGCGGTCGCCTGCTTCGATCAGATACCAGGGCGAGATGCCACGATCAGTGTGCAGAATGACACGTTCGGCGACCTGTTCGAAGGCGGCATAATGTTCAGAGAATTTGCTCTTGTCGGGCAGCATCTTCCAGCGACTGCGATCATCGCGTGAGAGTTCTTTGAGCCGCGCCTTCTGAACCGACTCCGACATGTGGAACCAGAACTTGACAACTAGGGCGCCGTCCAGGGTCAGCATCCGTTCAAAATCGACGATGTTATTCAGCTCGCCGTCCAACTCGGCATCGGTGCAGTCGCCCCGGAAACGATGCTCAATCGGTGTTTGATACCAGCCACCAAATAGGATCGAGATCGCGCCACGCGGCGGCAGCCCCCGCCAGAAACGCCAGTAACGCGGACGCTCGCGCTCTTCGTCGGACTCATCCCAGAAGGCAAAGACCTGCACCCCACGCGCATCCAGCCATTCATTGAGGCGATTCACGACTTCGCCTTTTCCGGCCGCCTCGATACCCGACATCAGGACGATGACCGGCACATTCGATGCCCGCAGATCACGTTGCACCGCCAGCAACTGGGTTCGCAGTTCTTCCTGTTGCTCTTTGTAATCCGCTTTGCTGACCGAACGGCCAACCTTGGTTGCCTCGAACATGGATGCGAGTCTCGTCAAAAAAAGATAACGTGTAGCGGAATCGAAAATGATCTCGCGGCATCTGTCATTGTCTGACGCCAGCACCGAGTGTCGTCACTCCGGGGCGTCCTACTCGGCCGCGTCAATGGGTTGACGCCCGGATGGCCTCATCGCGGGTATAGAAGACACCATCGCGGATGAAGCCCGAAATGATCCCGGCGCTAGTCTCGATGACACGCCCCTGCGCATCCCGACGGATGACCCAGGCGTCTGGCAGGCCATCCAGAACATGCACCGGCGCGAGACTGCCATCGCTAAAACGCGACAGCACCGACTCACCGCTGGCAAGGTTCAGATAACCGGGACAGAACCCGCCTGAACGGTTGCACTGGCTGATCCCCTGGGTCTTGGCATACAGCCGGTTTTCATCGTGCAGTGACAGCACAGTCAGTACGCCATGGAGCCGGACGGCGCGTTCCCGCTCCTGGTGATCCTCGCTGACGGACAGCGTCTGAAGTGGTTTGGCGTACATCTCGACACCTCGGTTACATCTGGCTTTGCCATGATGGATGCATCTTCTGCACCAACTGTTACAACGCTGATTCTGGCGTGACATGCGCCACGGCGTTATTGACTTAACGGCAAACTGACGGGTTCCAGTACCAGTACCCTGAGGCCGCAATCCGGCCAGCGGCAGGGATCTAGAAAACGGCGATCAGCCGATCTGACCGCTCGCTCGCTGGCCTTGAGTAAAATAGGCGCTCAGAAAATCGTCAAAACCCAGATTGTCGGCTGCTTCGATCGCCTGCTGCTGCCTGAGCGAATCACGCGCTAACTGATCGAATAACGCCTGATGTTCAGGATTGAGCGGAAGCCTCAGCAGCGTTTGACGATGCTCCCCGGAGAAACGCTGCGCGAGTTCGCAGAAACCTTCGCGACGGTCGCGCATCATTTCCAGGATTTGCGCTGACGGGGTCAGTTCTGGATGTGTGATCTTTTCCTTCTGCCGCCGCAGATTGACGCTGCGCGGGCCATCTGCGGCACCGTCCAGCAGTTCGGCCACGGCTGCCATTCCATCCAAAATCTCGTCGGCCCACTGACTCAGCATGACGGGTTGGCGCTCATGCGCCAGATGAAGCCCGGACTTGCGGCCATGATGTGCCGTCAGAATCTGATTGGTGTCGATCTCGCGGCGTTCGGCTGCGCCAATGCGCGGACTGTCGAGGAGCAGACAGTCGAGCAGCAGCACCTCCAGAAACAGGAGCTGTTCGCTGCCAACACCCAATGGTTCAAACAGATTCACGTCCAGCGAGCGCAGTTCGACATAGCGAATTCCGCGACGACGCAGCGCCAGTGTCGGCTTTTCCAGCCAGTCCGTGACCTGTTTGGGGCGCACCGTGCTGTAGTACTCATTTTCAATCTGGAGCACATTGGCGTTGAGCTGTTCGTAGCGATTCCCGACCTTGACCCCGATGTTTTCATATTGCGGGCAGGGTGTCTGAATCGCCCAGGTGAGACTGCGAACATAGGAATCCAGACTGTCGTAATTGGCCTTGATGCCGGTACCTTCCTCCTGCTTGTTCTGATAGCCAATATCACCCATCCGCAATGATGTCGCGTCAGGCAGATACAGTGTGTCGTCATCAAAGCGCTGGAGTTCGGTCGCCCTTCCCTGCACGAAGCTGGCACACACCGCTGGCGACGCGCCAAACAGATAGGGGACGAGCCAGCCTCGGCGTTGCAGGTTGCGGATCATGTCCATCTGCGCTTCAGAACGAAATCCAAGCGGTTCACCCGCGTCCGCCTCATGCGTCTGATAGCGTTCCCAGAATGTTTCCGCAAACGAGAAATTAAAATGCACCCCAGCAATCAGCTGCATGGTGCGTCCGTAACGGTTGCCCAGACCGCGCCGATAGACGGTTTTCATGGTCGCCGCGTTGGATGTCCCGTAATGTGCCAGCGGGATGTTCTGTCCCGTTTCCAGGGCGCAGGGCATGCTGGTCGTCCAGAGCCGTTCATCCCCAAGATGCCGGTAAACGTACCCGTGGATGTCCTGCAAAAACGCCAGTGCCGCCGTGCTGGTGTTGAGCGGCGGGGTAATCAGCTCGACCAGTGCCTCTGAAAAGTCCGTGGTCATGTACGGATGGCACAGCGCTGCGCCCAGTGCCATCGGGTGCGGCGTGGCAGCGAGCCTGCCGCTCGGCGACACGCGCAGCGATTCTTTTTCCAGTCCAATACGGTTATCCGCAAAGAGGCTGGCACCACCGTCGGCCACCAGCCTCTGGATGCGCTGGTGTCGTCTTGTCTGCGGATCGTCCAATCTCAGTTCCTCGTGACAGACTGATCCCTGGTGACCATCCGGGTCTGGCGCTCGCGTTCCAGCAGGATGTCATCAATCAAGATGCGCGCGGCTTCATCAATCTCAATGCGCGAGATGACTTTACTCTGTGCTTCGAGCGCCGTCTCATCGACATGATCGGCGTCATCATCCACGGGCGTGACGCCCATCGCTCGCAGATAATGATCCCGATCATCCTTGAATGCGCGTTCAAGACGTTGATCTTCGGCACGGCGCTCGCTTTCGCGCAGCGAGACCTGGGTCTGCGTTTCACTGTCGCGCAGCAATTTGCTGCGTTCAGTTAGCATTTTGAATCCGGCATCCTGGGCGACCCGCGCGGCAGACTGGCGTGCCAGCAGATCCAGCCCAGGCAAATCCACATGCTGATAGCTGGCGGGCTTGATCTGCGTCCAGGGCAAGGCATTATCGAGCGAGCGTTCGCCGTGTTCGGAGAGATAGTTGGCAGATGGAAAACGGATGTCGGGAGTCACTCCACGCAGCTGCGTACTGCCACCACTGATCCTGAAAAACTCGGCCATGGTCAGGCGCAGCCGTCCAAGATCCTTCCGCTCGCCCGGAACGTAACGGTTGAGATCGATCAGGGTTTGCACCGTTCCCTTGCCAAAGGTTGGCTCGCCGATGATGAGGCCGCGCCCGTAGTCCTGGATCGCGGCAGTGAAGATCTCGGAAGAGGATGCGCTGTCACGATCAACCAGAACAGCCAGGGGGCCTGCATAGACCACACCGGGATCCGTGTCCGCTTCGACTTCGACCTTGCCGAAGGCATCCTTGACCTGAACCACCGGGCCATGATCGATGAACAATCCGGTGAGCGAGGTAGCCTCGGTCAGTGAACCGCCGCCATTGCCGCGCAGATCAATCAGGATGCCATCGACGTTCTGCGCCTGGAGACCTTCGATCAGACGTCGCACGTCGCGGGTGGTGCTCCGAAAATCCTGATTGCCCGATCCCTCGGCATCAAAATCACGATAGAAAGCCGGGATCTCGATGACCCCAATCTTGAGCTCCGGGTTGTTCGCAAGGTGATCGACGACAAAGCTCTTGGCGGCCTGGTCTTCGAGCTTGATTTCGTTGCGCACGAGGGTGATTTCGCGGGCGCGTCCGGTGGCACCAGTTGCTTTTGACAACATTTGAAGACGCACGACCGAGCCTTTCGGCCCCCGGATTTTGTCAACCACGTCTTCCAGTCGCCAGCCGACGACATCTTCCATGGTGCCATCAAGCCCCTGAGCCACGCCGACGATCTGGTCACCCGCATGGATCTGGCCGGATTCACGCGCTGGTCCACCGGGTACCGTGCTTTGCACGACAGTCAGTTCATTGTCGCCACGCAGCACCGCGCCGATGCCTTCAAGCGACAGTTTCATGCTGATGTCAAAATTTTTAGACGTGTCCGGCGACATGAAACTGGTATGCGGTTCCACGGCTTGGGTATAGGCATTCATGAAGGTCTGAAAAACATCTTCGGCATTGAACTGATTGATGCGTCGCGCTAGCCCTTCATAACGCTTGAGCAAACGCTCGCGAATCTCGGTGTCTGACTTGTCGGCCAGCCGCAGCGTGAGAAAATCATTCATCACCCGCTTGCGCCAGATCTCATCGAGCTCGGCGCTGTCCTTGATCCAGTGGGCATCAGTCGGCTTGAAGGCATAGAATTCGGCGCGGCTGAAATCGAACTTGCCGTTCAGAAGTTTGATCGCCTGTGTCACGCGCTCATCGACGCGCATCCGGTAGACCCGAAAGATATCGAAAGCGATATCCAGGTCGCCACGACGCAGACTGTCATCGAGATGACGGGCACCGTTCTCGAACCGCTCGATGTCGTGTGCGAGGAAAAACGCATGATTAGGGTCAAGTGCTTCAAGATATTTTTTCAGCACGCCCTGTGCAAAGGTACTGTCGAGGGTGACTTTACGATAGTGATAACGCTCCAGCACCTTGTTGATGACAATGGCTGATTTCGTCAGCTCTGGACTCGGAAAGAGTTCGGAAAGCGATACCGGATGCGGCGTCGCCAGGCTGACGGCGGTCGCCAGGAGCAGGGAAAGCATCAATAGCAAGCGGGACATGCGCAGTTTCATCGGCTGTTCTCGAGCGATTCACGGAAAAATAGGCGGCGTGCAGACGGGATTAGTGTGTGTAGATTTTGCGTCGATAGAGATCGGTGCGGCGGCTGATCACACGATCCACGAAGAGCAGTCCATCGAGATGATCAAGTTCATGCTGAACCGCCCGTGCTTCATAGCCTTCCATGTCGAATTCCAGGATCTGGCCAGCAGCGTCCTGAGCCTTGAGATGGATGCTGGTCGCACGAATGACATTGCCGGTGTAATCCGGCACCGAGAGACAGCCTTCGCGCCCAATCGCAGAACCATCCCAGTGCGTGATATCTGGATTGATCAGCACCAGGTGCCCGTGATTTGGCGTCTTGGGTCGTCCTGACACATCGACGATCACGATGCGCTGGCTGCGTCCAACCTGGGTTGCCGCAATGCCAACGGCAGCCGGGCCATTCAGGCGCGTGGCTTCCAGGTCGGCGAGAAAGGCAAGCAGGTCATCGTCGAAGCGTTCGACAGACGCCGCCACCCGCTTGAGCCGGGGATCGGGGAGTTTGAGAATATCCAGGATGGCCATCAGTCAACCAATCAGAATGTCAACAGGTGCGACAGCGACGGCTACGCCCTGACTGACCAGCGGTGCGAGAGCCGATTCAAGCGTTTCCAGTGTTTCGGCACAGAAACCTTGAATGTGCATGAGATAGATCGGATGTTGCAGGTCGCCTGCGACATCGGATTCAAGCTCCAGGATGTTGAAGCCATGTGCGCTTAAAATATCGGTCACGTCGGCAACTATGCCAGCACGATCCGCGCCGGTGACATGAACCTGAAAGTTTGGCGCCAGATGCTGGTGCAGTCCGCCAGTCAGTTGATCCAGATGCATCCGCAGCCCAAGTTCCTCGGCAAGGGGCGTCAGCACAGCCAAAATCTCAGGAGCGGCGCTGTGGCTTCTAACCATCAGCATGATGGTAAAGCTGCCGCCGAGTCGAATCATCGACGCCTCGCCGAGATGACAGTCAATGTCGTAAAGCGCGCGTGTCACCCGCGAGACGATTCCTGGGCGGTCGGTACCCACCAGGGTTAGCATATTCCAGTCAGGCATCGTGATGAATCTCGATCTTAGTCGTGGTCAATGATCAGGCCGCGTGTCATGCCTGATGCGTTCTCAAGGTTTCTCTGGTTGGCGTCTGGATCTCAGACGTCTTCAGTAAGCCAGATCAGGCTGGCCATGCGTCCGGTCACGCCATCACGACGGTAAGAAAAAAACCGCTGTGGCTGCGAAACGGTGCAGTCTCCACCGCCATAGATCCGTTCGATTCCAAGTCGTGACAGACGTTGACGCGCTAACGCAAACAGATCGGCGCACCAGCCATCCGGTGACGGATGCGCCGCTTCGGTGGACGGGTGGCGGCAGAAGGCGAATGCCGCGTCTGCATCCGCCGCGATAAAGCGTTCACGCACCTCGTCGCCGACCGCAAACGCCGCAGACCCAATCGCAGGCCCCAGCCAGACGAGCAGACGCTCCGGCGCCATCCCCAGCGCCGCCACGGCAGACTCCACCACGCCATCAACCAGACCGCGCCAACCGGCATGGACAGCGGCGACACAGGTTCCACGGTCATCGCAGATCAATAACGGCAGACAGTCGGCAGTCATGACCGCGCAGACCGTGCCTGGAACCCCAGACACCGCGCCATCGGCGTCATGGCACAAATGATTGTGTCTATGATCGACGCGCAGAATCGAGCAACCATGCACCTGACGCAACCAGCACGGCGCGGACGGAAGTCCTAGTGCGGTCTGGAGACGGGCACGGTTTGCCGCGACGCAGACCGGATCATCACCAACATGATCGCCTAGATTGAAGCTCGCAAACACGCCTTGGCTGACACCGCCAATTCGTGTTGTCGAGATAGCCCGCACTCCCGGAGGAGATGGCCAGTCAGGCCGGATTAGTTCCAAGCGTTCCCTCCTGACGAAACAGATCCAGCAACTCAAGCATGTCCGTGGCCATGGGGATCTCCCAGACCATCTGGCTTCCGGTGGCCGGATGCGCCAATTCCAGACGGATCGCATGGAGCGCCTGACGTGGGAAGGATTGTAATCCAGCCGTCAGCCCGAAGGAGCCGCCGCGTGGTGGTCGTGGTCGTCCACCATACGTGCGGTCACCAACGAGTGGATGATGCAGATGCGCCATGTGAACCCGAATCTGGTGGGTACGCCCAGTTTCCAGTTCAATGCCCAGTAAGACATGACCGGCATAACGCTCCAGCACACGGTAATGTGTCACCGCTGGACGTCCATGAGGCACGACAGCCATCCGGGTGCGCTGGGTGGGATGCCGCCCGACTGGCGCCTCGATGCGTCCGCCTGCAACCAGTTCGCCCACCACCAGCGCGCGATATTCGCGGTGTACCTTCCTGCTCTGGAGTTGCTCAACAAGCGACTTGTGGGCGGCAAGGGTTCGCGCCACCACCAGCAGTCCGGTGGTGTCCTTGTCCAGCCGGTGGACGATGCCAGCGCGTGGAATCGTTGCCAGATCAGGGGCATGATGCAGCAGCGCATTCTGAAGCGTACCATCCGGGTTGCCGGCTGCCGGATGCACCACCAGCCCCGCAGGCTTGTTGATCACGAGCAGGTGCGCATCCTCGTAGACCAGATCCAGCGCAATGTTCTGAGCGGCGCAGGCATCGCTGATCACAAGCCGTGCATCGAGCTGGATGCGGTCGCCACCCCAGACCCGGTCACGGCAGCGGCGCGTGGCGTCATTGACACGCACCTGTCCGCATTCGATCCACTGCTGGAGACGACTGCGCGAAAATTCCGGCAGGAGCGCCGCCAGCGCCTGATCGAGACGTGCCCCGGAAAGCGCCGGATCAACCTCAACTGAGCGTCGCACGTTGGTCGTATTCGTCATCAGGAACCAGTCCGACATCCAGAATGCCGTGAAGACCATTTGGAGGCATGTCGATGATTGCCCGCCATGCGATCTGGCGTGGACAGACGCGATTGCCACGCACCACGACGGCACCCTTCGGGTATACTGCGCATGATTTGAAACAGGTATCCTTGAGTCATGCCACGAACGTTAACACGACTGCCCGTGCTGTTGCTTGTTGTCGCGCTTGTCGGCTGTGGAATTTTTGGCAAGGACATCGACCGCACCGAAGGCTGGAGCGCCGCCAAGCTCTATGCCGAGGCGGCCTCCGATCTTGATGCCGGCAACTATGTCCGAGCCATCGAACTCTACGAAAAGCTGGAAGCGCGTTACCCTTTTGGGCGCTATGCCATGCAGGCTCAGCTCGACACCGCCTACGCGAACTACCGGGCTGAAAATCCCGAAGCCGCCATCGCCGCAGCGGATCGGTTCATCAAGCTCTATCCGCAAAGCCCCTTTGTTGACTATGCCTATTACCTTAAGGGAATCGTCAACTACAATCGCAGCATTGGTTTTCTGGATCGTTACATCCCGATCGACCCATCGCAGCGCGATCCGGGTTCAGCCCTTGATGCGTTCACCGATTTTTCCGCGCTGGTCGAGCGGTTTCCTGACAGCAAATATGCTGAAGATGCCCGTCAGCGGATGCTCTATCTACGCAACAATCTGGCTCAGCATGAGGTTAATGTCGCACGTTATTACATGCAGCGTGGCGCCTATCTGGCGGCAGTCAATCGTGCCAATTATGTGATCGAGCGTTTTCAACGCACCAGTGCCGTGCAGCACGCGTTGGAAATCCTCATTGCTGCCTATCAGGCACTGGACAAGCCTGAATTGGCCGCTGATGCAAAACGGGTGCTCGACCTGAACCGTCAGGCCGGACGCTTCATCAAGGAAGAGGTTAAACCGGAAGACGCGACACTGGTTCGCCAGTTATGGGATTACCTCAAACTCGACGAAGGTTAATGGATTCTTTCTGAAGCGGCTTCCGAAGCGGACACCAGAAATCAGCGCATAGGCAACCCGGTTTCAAAACGTCTCAAATGGCCGCTTCATCTTCCTCGCCGGTGCGGATTCTCACGACACGCAGAACTTCTGAGACAAAGATCTTGCCATCTCCGATCTTGCCGGTGCGGGCAGCGGTCGTGATGGCGTTGATGCAGTCCTCCACCTGATCGTCGGCAAGCACCAGCTCGACCATCACTTTAGGCAGAAAATCCACGACATATTCAGCACCGCGATAGAGTTCGGTATGCCCCTTCTGACGCCCAAAACCCTTGACCTCGATCGCGGTCATGCCGGTAATGCCGGCAGCCGATAGTGCCTCGCGGACATCGTCCAGCTTGAATGGCTTGATGATTGCTGTGACCTTTTTCATGACTCTCTCCGTTGCGAACTGGCACCGTTGCGACCTGATGCGACCGCAACGTTGAAACTAAGACTGAAAGTATAAGTTCACAATCCGGTGATGAACAGCGACATCGACTACCGCCAGCGGTGGTTAAAAGCCACTGGTCATCGGATAGCGACGGTCTCGCCCGAATGCACGTTGCGAGATGCGCACTCCGGGAGGCGACTGGCGGCGCTTGTATTCATTGCGATCAACCAACCGCGTCACCCGACGCACCACGTCTTCTGGATAGCCCCGGCTGACGATGCGCTCAACACACTCATCGTCCTCAATATAGAGCCGCAGAATGACATCCAGTACTTCATAGGGTGGCAGGCTGTCCTGATCGGTCTGATCCGGTCGCAGTTCTGCCGAGGGTGGCCGTGTCAGCACCCGCTCCGGAATGACCGACGAACGCTGATTGCGGTAATGTGCCAGCGCATAGACCAGCATCTTGGGGACATCCTTGATTGGCGCGAAGCCTCCAGCCATGTCGCCATAGAGCGTGGCATAGCCGACAGCCATTTCGCTCTTGTTGCCAGTGGTTAGCAGGATGCGTTGCGTCTTGTTGCTGATCGCCATCAGAATGATCCCACGACACCGTGCCTGGATGTTTTCCTCCGTGACATCTACCGGCCGTCCCGAAAAAACCGGTTCCAGCATCGCCAAAAAGGTCTGAAAGGCCGGTTCGATCGGAATAACCTGAGTCGCCACGCCCAGCAGACGCGCCTGTTCGAGTGCATCCGTGTTGCTCATCTCAGCCGTGTAGCGCGATGGCATCAGCACGGCTTCCACTTGGCCTGCACCCAGCGCGTCCACCGCAATTGCCAGGGTTAGCGCCGAATCAACCCCGCCAGAAAGACCAAGCACAGCGCCTCTGAAACCATTCTTCTGCACATAATCACGTACTCCGAGCACCAGCGCCGCATAGATGGTTTCCAGCTCGCCAGTTGGTGCTTCCGGTAGTGGATTGATCGACACCGGCTGTCCTGCGGCATCACATTCAACCGTCAGCGCCGCCTCAATAAAACCCGGCGCACGGGCGATGATCTGTCCGCTGCGATCCGCGGCAAAGGATGCGCCATCAAACACCAGTTCATCCTGTCCGCCGACCAGATTCGCGTAGACAATCGACATGCCGTGATCGCTCGCCCGTCGTGCTACCAGCGCCTCGCGTTCGGCGAGCTTGCCTGCATGAAAGGGCGATGCATTGAGATTCAGCAGGATCTGCGCACCGGCAGCGGCAGTCTGGCGCGTCGGCTCGTCATGCCAGATGTCCTCGCAGACGCTTAATCCGATCATCAGGCCGCGATGCGCGAACACTGTCGGCGTCGTGCCTGGCTGAAAATAGCGTTTTTCATCGAAGACGCTGTAATTTGGCAACTGCTGTTTCGCGTACTCGGCAATCACCGCGCCATCACGCAACACCCCGGCGACGTTGAAGAGACCACCAACGGCCTGTCGCGGATAGCCCAACACCAGCGTGATGCCGCTGACCTCGGCACAGAGACGCTCCAGAGCTGCCTCGACCCGGCGCAGAAACTCCGGTCGCAGCAGCAGATCCTCCGGTGGATAGCCAGTCAGCGCCAGCTCTGGAAACACCACCAGATCCGCCCCGGCAGTTCGCGCCTGCGCCGATGCTGCGATGATGCGCGTCGCATTTCCTGCGACATCGCCGACCAGTGGATTGATCTGTGCGATCTGGATAAGACATGCCAAGATGGTTCACTCCACAAGCTAAACAATGGAACTAGAGTGCTTTACGATTCTAACCAAGGAGTTGATCGCTCAGGATTCCGACTCCGGCAGCCAGTCTTCATTCAGGATCTGTGCAAGGTCATAGGGGCATCCAATCGGGAAGAGATGCAGATCCAGATCGGTTTCAATCACGACCTCACGCACCGACTTAGCATAGACTCTGGCAATGGCATCATCATCCAGTCGTGCTTTCAGGCTGGGCGACTCTTCCAGCAGGCGTTCAATCGCCGTGCGTTGATGACTGATCGTCAGCAGCCAGCTTCGGCCACGCCGTTCCGGCTGATACTGATATTTCAGGAAATGCAGGAGCAGCACCTGCAAGCGGTTTAAAAGTTCCCGACGTTCGCTGGCGCTCATGCCTTCCAGCTCCTCGGCAATATGCTCGGCGTCCACCTGACTGAGCTGACCGGCGCGAAGCAATCGGGCGTTATGAATCGCCCAGGCATGAAAATCGGCGTCATAGGCCAGAATCTCAGTCATGTTGCGCCCCGTATGATTAGGTACTGCTTCGCAGCAACTCAGCCATTCGCACCCCCATCAAAGCCGGGGAGCGCACGGTCGCGACGCCTGCAGCATCCAGCGCGGCATATTTCCCCTCGGCGGTGCCCTGGCCGCCGGTGATGATGGCTCCGGCATGACCCATGCGTTTACCTGCGGGCGCAGTGATGCCAGCAATATAGGCGACGACCGGTTTGGTCATCCGGGTCTGGATGAACGCTGCCGCCGACTCTTCGGCGCTGCCGCCGATCTCGCCGACCAGGATCACGCCATCCGTTCCGGCGTCCGCTTCGAACAGCGTCAGACAGTCAATAAAATTCAGACCGTGAATCGGATCGCCACCGATGCCGATGCAGGTACTCTGACCCAGACCGACATCAGTAGTCTGGAACACCGCCTCGTAGGTCAGGGTGCCTGACCGCGAGACGATCCCGATGCACCCCGGTCGATGGATATGTCCCGGCATGATGCCGATCTTGCAGGCTCCCGGCGTGATGATGCCTGGACAGTTGGGGCCGATCAGCACACTCGAACTATTAGCCAACGCCGCCTTGACGCGCAGCATGTCGAGTACCGGGATGCCTTCAGTGATGCAGACGATGACGGCAATTCCGGCATCCGCCGCCTCCAGAATGGCATCTGCGGCATAAGCCGCCGGGACATAGATCGTGGTCGCGTTGGCGCCGGTGGCACTGACCGCTGCATGAACGGTATCGAACAAGGGACGGTCGAGATGGCGCTGACCGCCCTTGCCGGGCGTGACGCCGCCGACCAGGTTAGTGCCGTAGGCGATGGCCTGCTCGCTGTGAAAGGTGCCCTGCCTGCCGGTGAATCCTTGACAGATCAGGCGGGTGCTGGAATCAATGAGGATACTCATTGCACGGCCTCCGCGTTCCGATTGCTGGCGTGAGCGGCGGCAACCACTTTGTCAGCCGCCTCGCTCAGACTGCTGGCCGTGGTGACGGTGAGCTGACTGTCTGCCAGCATCTGCAACCCCTGGGGTGCGTTGGTGCCTTCGAGCCGCACGACGATGGGGATGGTGATATCGACCTCGCGCACCGCCTGAATGATGCCAGCAGCGATTAGATCACAGCGCACGATGCCGCCAAAGATGTTAATCAGCACCGCTGTCACCTTGGGATCGGAGAGGATCAGCTTGAACGCCTCGGCTACCCGCTCGGCGGTCGCGCTGCCGCCGACATCGAGAAAATTGGCAGGCATTCCGCCATGCAGCTTCACCAGATCCATGGTCGCCATCGCCAGTCCGGCGCCATTGACCATGCAGCCGATATTGCCATCGAGACTGATGTAATTGAGTTCATTCATCCTCGCCTCCGCTTCACGGGCATCCTCTTGGCTTGGGTCACGCAGCGCCGCCAGATCGGGATGCCTGTCGAGTGCGTTATCGTCCAGGCTGATCTTGGCATCGAGCGCGATCAGGTTGCCGTCGTGTGTGACCACCAGCGGGTTGATTTCCACCAGACTGGCATCGCAGTCGCTGACGAGCCGGTAGAGTCCATTCATCAGGCTGCCCAGTGTCTTGATCTGGGCGCTGTCCAGACCCAGCCCGAATCCCAGACGACGCGCCTGCCAGGGTTGCAGACCGGCTGCCGGGTTTATCCGGGTCACATGAATCTGTTCGGGCGCGGTCGCGGCGACGCTTTCGATCTCCATGCCCCCGGCAGCCGATGCCATGAACAGAAGCTGTTCGGATGCGCGATCAACCAGCAGGCTCAGATAGAGTTCGCGGGCAATGGCGGTTGGTTGCTCGATTAGAAGCTGCCCGACGGGCAGTCCATCCGACCCGCTTTGATGCGTCACGAGACGGCTGCCAAGCAGACGGCGCGCCTCCTGCACGACCTGTGCGGGCGACTCGGTCAGGATGACGCCGCCGGCTTTGCCGCGTCCGCCGGTCTGAACCTGTGCCTTGACCACCCAGCCCGTGCCGCCGAGCGTGGAACAGGCCGCCAGCGCCGCGTCCGGCGTGGTGGCAACCACGCCTTGCGGAACTGGAATCCGGTAGCGTTCAAAGAGTTGTTTGGCCTGGAATTCATGTAAGTCCATCGGATTGACCTGTTAATCTGTCTCGGTGTCTGCGCAGATGGTTAGAAGATGACCGCTACCGCAGGCCATGATGACTGCGCTACAGGAAGTGGTTCAACTGAGATCGGCATTGTGCCGCTTGACTTTGAGGATTTTGCTTGCGACGACTTTCTGTAAGATATTGAAGACTTTGCGCTGCCCAACCTGGTTGCTTGTGGTCATGTCGCCAATCAGTTCCAGACGCGCCTGGAAATACGCCATGTCCGCTTCGAGCCGGGCGAGCCGGGCACGCTGACGTTTAATCTCCCCGGCGTCGTCAATGAAAGGATGATTGGCCACAATGCTCGCTGTGAGTGCGCCAGCCCGGTCGGAACCGACGTGTTCAGGAATTTTAAGAATATGATATAAATTCCCATTCTAAAAACAAAATTACCCGTTTCATCGGACATGAGCGCAGTACTGGAATCATTTTGGAGTTCGGGTGCCCTGCACGGCGAAAACGCAGCGTTCATCGAAGATCTTTACGAGCGTTATCTCAGCGATCCTGAAAGCATCGACCTGGCATGGCGGGCACGTTTTGACGCCATGCAGCGACCCGCCGTCAACGCGGCCAGCGACATCCCGCACGGCTCGGTGCGCGAGAACTTCAAACGTTTGGCTCAGGAGAGCCGCTCACGGGCGATCACCCGTTCAACAGAGTATCTGGCACCCGCCGCTGCCGAGAAACAGTCCGCCGTGCTGGGTCTGATCACCGGCTACCGTTACCGTGGTCATCAGGTCGCCAATCTGGATCCCATCCGGCTCCGTGCTCCGCCGGACATCGCCGATCTCGACCCGGCCTACCATCGTCTCGAACCACATGATCTCGATCTGGTTTTTCACACCGGGTCACTCTATGCCCCCGACCGGATGCCGCTGCGCGACATCATTGCCATGCTTGACCAAACCTATTGTGGCGCGGTTGGCACGGAATACATGCATATCACCAACACCCAGGAGCGGCGCTGGATCCAGAAGCGACTTGAAGGCTATCGCGCCACGCCTGAACTCGATGCCGCTGATCGCCGCTGGCTGTTGACGCTGCTAACCGCTGCCGAGGGTTTCGAGAAATATTTGCACCAGCGTTATGTCGGACAGAAACGCTTTTCGCTGGAAGGTGGCGATGCGCTGATTCCGCTGCTCGATGAGCTGATCCAGCGTGCTGGACGCAAAGGACTCCAGGAAATCGTGATTGGCATGGCGCATCGCGGTCGCCTCAATGTGCTGACCAACATCTTCGGCAAGCCGCCCGCTGACATCTTCGACGAATTCGAGGGCAGAACCCATCTCGACTGGCGTCAGATGGTTGGCGATGTCAAGTATCACCTTGGGTTTGCCACCGACATTGAAACGCCGGGCGGGATCGTCCATCTGGCGCTGGGCTTCAATCCCTCGCATCTGGAGATCATCAATCCGGTTATCGAAGGCTCGGTGCGCGCCCGCCAGCGCCGCCGTCTGGATCGCACTGGCGATCAGGTGCTGCCGGTGCTGATCCACGGTGACGCGGCTTTTGCTGGTCAGGGCGTGGTGATGGAGACGCTGCAACTGTCGCAGACCCGCAGCTATGGTACTGGCGGCACCGTGCATATCGTCATTAACAACCAGATTGGCTTTACCACCAGTCATCCGCTCGACGCCCGTTCCAGCGCCTACTGCACCGATGTCGCCAAACTGGTTCAGGCGCCAGTGTTCCACGTCAACGGCGATGATCCTGAGGCGGTGATCTTTGTCACCCGCCTGGCGCTCGATTTCCGCAACCAGTTCCACAAGGATGCCATCATCGATCTGCTCTGCTATCGCCGCCTTGGTCACAACGAGGCCGATGAACCGGCGGTCACCCAACCGATGATGTATCAGAAAATCCGCAGTCATCCAACTCCACGCGCCGTTTATGCCGAGCGGCTCGTCACGGACGGACGGCTCTCCCAGGATACCGTTGACGCCATGGTCACCGATTACCGCGAGCTGATTGAACAGGGCGTGGTCGTTGCCCGTCCGGTATTCTGCAATCTGGATCAGCCCCACCGCGTCGACTGGGGATTCTGCCACGCCCACTGGAACCAGACGCTCGACACCGGGGTTCCGCTAGCCAGGCTCCAGACACTCGTCGAGTCCATGCTGCGCCTGCCCGAAGGCTTCGCGCTTCATCCCCAGGTCGAAAAACTCTGGGCGGAACGGCACCGGATGGGGCAGGGCGAGCAACGCCTGAACTGGGGTTTTGCCGAGACCCTCGCCTACGCCACGCTGCTCGACGCCGGGATTCCAGTGCGATTGTCCGGTCAAGACGTGGGTCGTGGCACCTTTGTCCACCGTCACGCCAAGATTCATGATCAGCTCACCGGCGAATCTTGGACTCCGCTCCAGCATCTGAGCGAGCATCAGGGCGCTTTCATCGCCATCGACTCCATTCTTTCCGAAGAAGCGGTCTTAGGCTATGAATACGGCTTCGCCACCGCCGAACCCCAGGCACTCACGTTGTGGGAGGCGCAGTTTGGCGACTTTGCCAACGGCGCTCAGGTGGTCATCGATCAATTCATCACCTCTGCCGGCACCAAATGGGGTCTGTGCTGCGGGCTGGTGATGCTGTTGCCGCATGGGCTCGAAGGTCAGGGCGCGGAACATTCCTCAGCGCGACTGGAGCGTTTCCTGCAACTCAGCGCAGAGCACAACATCCAAATCTGCGTCCCCACCACGCCCGCGCAGATGTTTCATCTGCTACGCCGCCAGATGCTGCGTGACTACCGCAAACCGCTGATCGTCATGACGCCCAAAAGTCTGCTGCGCCATCGTCTGGCAGTCTCCGCACTCGACGAACTCACTGGCGGATCATTCCAGACGGTCATCCCGGAGATCGAGCCCATTGATCCCGCCGGGGTCGAGCGCCTGATTTTTTGCTGCGGCAAAGTCTATTTTGACCTGCTTGAAGCGCGTCGCGCCCGTGGCCTGACCACTGTCGCCATCGTCCGGCTCGAACAGCTTTACCCTTTCCCGAAAGAGGGGTTTAACGCCGTGGTCGAACGTTACCACGCGACCGAAGTGATCGTCTGGTGTCAGGAAGAGGCTCAGAATCAGGGTGCCTGGGATCAGATCAAGCACCGTTTCCACACCCTGATCCAGGCCGGAAAGCGCCCTTACTATGTTGGACGCCCTGCCTCTGCCGCGCCCGCCGTCGGGCATCGCCAGGCGCATCTCGAACAGCAGGAACGGCTGCTCGACGAGGCGCTGACTGGTCATTTCAATCCCAGCATGAACAAAAGGATACCCCTGCAATGAGTTGCGAAGTCCGCGTCCCCAATCTCCCTGAATCCGTCGCCGACGCCACTGTCGCCACCTGGCACAAACAGCCCGGTGATCCAGTTCGCGCCGGCGAGAATCTGCTCGATCTGGAAACCGACAAGGTGGTGCTGGAGGTGCCCGCGCCGCTCGATGGCGTCCTCGGCGCCCATCAGGCGCGGGAAGGCGACATCGTGCAAGCCGACACCGTGCTGGCACTAATCGAAGTCGGCGCGCCCAAGTCTGCCCGGCGTCCTGGCGTCGAACCTTCAGGCGCGCCGCTCGCTTCCATCCTCACCATGAATGCCCCGCTGATTGCTCCTGCCGCCCGGCGTCTGGTCAAGGAAATGAACCTCGATGCCCAACAGATCCCCGGCAGCGGCAAGGATGGTCGGATCCATAAATCCGACGTGGTCGCCTGGCTCGATGAGAGCGAAACACCCGCGCCGGAGCACGACCCGGATGCGCTGACGCTCGAACCACCCGCGCCAAGTCTCAGCAGCGAGGCTGGACGCCCCGAACAGCGCGTGCCCATGACCCGTCTGCGCGCCCGCATCGCCGAGCGCCTGGTTCAGGCGCAACAGAACGCCGCGCTGCTGACCACGTTCAACGAAGTCAACCTCAAAGCCGTGATCGCACTGCGCGAAACCTACAAAGGTCTGTTCGAGACCCGTCATGGTGCCCGTCTGGGTTTCATGTCTTTTTTCGTCAAGGCTGCCGTCGAAGCGCTGCAACGCTTCCCGGCGCTGAATGCCGCCATTGATGGCGAAGAGATCGTCTATCACGGCTATTTTGACATCGGCATCGCCGTCAGCTCGCCGCGTGGTCTGGTTGTCCCGATTCTGCGCAACTGCGACCAGCTCAGCATGGCCGACATCGAACAGGGCATCGCCAACTTCGGCCAGAAGGCCAAAGACGGCTCGCTGAGTTACGAAGAACTCAGCGGCGGGACTTTCTCCATCACTAACGGTGGCGTGTTTGGATCGCTGCTTTCCACGCCAATCCTCAATCCGCCACAAAGCGCGATTCTTGGAATGCACAAGATCCAGGAACGCCCCATCGTCGAGAAGGGTCAGATCGTCATCGCCCCGATGATGTATCTAGCGCTGACTTATGACCACCGGCTCATCGACGGACGCGACGCCGTGCAGTGTCTGGTTGCCATCAAGGACACGCTGGAAGATCCGGCGCGGTTGGTGTTGCAGGTCTAAATCAGCACGGCGTTCTTTTCACGACGACAACTTGAGGGCGGCCGCAATGACCGACAATCTGAATCTGGTACAAAAAAGGCGTATCCAACTTCAGGCCGCGATTGGCGAGCTGGGAGAACTGGTGATCCAGGCGCTGCATCAGTCAGTTCGCTGTATCAAAGAGCATGATCTGACGCTGGCAGCGCGGATCATTGCCGCAGATGAGGAGGTCAATCAACAGCGGCGGGTTCTGGAGCAGCAGTGTCTGGTCACGCTCGCGGCTTATAAACCAGCCGGTGAAGATCTGCGCGCACTCGGTTCATGCATGGATCTGGTGTCAGAACTGGAACGGATCGGCGACTACGCGGCTGACGTGGCAAGCATCATGCTGAAGATCGGTGAGACGAGTCTGCCATCTGAGCCGGTTGCGGCTATCCTGGATGTTGCTGAAAGCGCCATCGTCATGCTTGCTGACGCGCTCGCGGCTTTCATCTCAAACAGCGATGAAGCCACGGCGCGAAACGCGGTTGCCCGCGAGGCGCAGGTCGATGACGACGAGGATGTCATCATCGAACAATTGCTTGGCAAAATGCGCGACGATGCAGACTTTACGCTCACGGGAACCTATCTGCTCTGGATCGTGCATAATTACGAGCGCGTTGCCGACCGTGCCACGAACGTCGCCGCGCGCGCTGTCTACGTGGCCGTTGGCCACACGCCAAACCTGAATTGAATCAACTATTTCCTGTTCTTTCAGGCCAGCGCCACGGCTCTGGACAGCACTTCTGAGCGCCAGACGTTAGCGCGAGTTTCAAACCCGCCAGGCACGGTTGGCGTACAGTCTGGCCGTTCCGTGGGAGCGGCAATATCTGGCGATCAGAACCAACAGCCATCAAAAATGATTCAAGATCTTCACCCCATCACTGAACCCTTTGCGATCCATGCACTCGATGTCGATCACGGGCACCGGCTCCATGTCGAGGAATGCGGTCGACCCGACGGCATCCCGGCGGTGTTTCTGCACGGCGGGCCGGGCGCAGGTTGCGAGGCCGCGCATCGCGGATTTTTCAATCCAGATCGCTACCGGGCAGTGCTGTTCGATCAGCGTGGTTGCAGTCGCTCCACGCCCCATGCCTCACTGACCGCCAATACGACTTGGGATCTGGTCGCCGACATCGAGCGCATCCGTGAATTCCTTGGCATCGAGCGCTGGCTGGTTTTCGGCGGTTCCTGGGGCTCGACGCTGGCGCTGGCCTATGCCGAAACCTATCCTGAACGGGTGATGGCGCTGGTGGTGCGCGGCATCTTCCTCTGTCAGGACGCTGAAATCCGCTGGTTCTATCAGGACGGCACCAACTGGCTTTTCCCCGATTTTTGGGAAGACTTTATCGCGCCCATCCCATCTGGCGAACGTCATGACCTGCTGGCCGCCTACCATCGCCGTCTCACCGCTGCCGATGAGTCAATCCGCATGACCGCCGCACGCGCCTGGTCGGTGTGGGAAGGCCGCACCGCGACGCTGCTCGACAATCCGGCCATCAGCGCACATTTTGCCGAGCCACATCTCGCGCTCAGTCTGGCGCGGATCGAAAGTCACTACTTCGTCAACCGTGCCTTTCTTGAGCCTGGACAGTTGCTGCGCCATGCCAACCGTCTGGCGAACATCCCCGGCGTCATCGTCCAGGGTCGCTATGATGTGATTTGCCCGCTGCGTTCGGCCTGGGCGCTGCATCGCGCCTGGCCGACTGCTGAGTTTCAGGTGATCGCGGATGCCGGACATGCCGCCTTTGAACCGGGCATCCGCCGCGCACTGGTCGCCGCTACCGATCGCTTCGCGCAGGAACTGCGATGATCGGTCTGCTCCAGCGCGTCACGCACGCCGAGGTTAGCGTGGAGGGGGAATCCATTGGACGCATCGAACGCGGCCTGCTGGTGTTGATCGGAGTGCAGCCGGACGATACCGAGATCCGCGCCGAACGCATGCTAGAAAGACTCCTCAGTTATCGTGTCTTCCCCGATACGACAGACCGCATGAATCTGAGCCTGCGCGACATTGGCGGCGGACTGCTGCTGGTGCCACAATTCACCCTTGCCGCCGACACCCGCCAGGGCACCCGCGCCAGCTTCACCGCCGCCGCGCCACCGGCGCTCGGTGCCCGGCTCTTCGACCATCTGCTCAGTCAGGCACAAGCGCGGCAGCCGCTGGTCGCCAGCGGTCGCTTCGGCGCTGACATGCAGGTCGCGCTGGTCAATGATGGTCCTGTCACCTTCTGGCTGGAGACGTGAACTACCATGCTCATCCACGCATCCACAGGCTCTGCCATGCGCTTGAAGATCCTGCTACTCATTGCGCTCGTCGTCAGCGGCAGCCTCCATGCTGAAGAGTCAGCGATTCCGTCCACCCAGAATGCTTGGGAGCGCACCCGCGAGACCGCGACCGACTGGTGGCAGCAGTCCCGCGATTATGCCGGGCAGGCGATGACGGATGCCCGGCGGCTGCTCTCCGATGACAAGGATTTCGGCCAGGTCTGGGATGCCGCCATCCCAAAATTGGATGGTGCGCTGACACTCGAAGGGCGTCAGTCTGAATTGCCTGAATCAGCCTGGTTTGGTGACGATCAGGCGTCCAATCGCGCTGAGATCGACCAGCTTCTTGATCAGGCGGTTGACATCCTCGCCGTGTCGCCAACACAGCACCATCGTGATCGCATTCAGTCCCTGCAACAGCAGATCCTTCAGGCACGCAGCGAGATTGCAGATTACCGCCAGAAACGAGTTTCCGCGCCAAACACATCCACGATCAGCAAAACGGTGGGTGATTACGACCGCCTGATCAAAAGCCGCGAAGCTAGCATCGAGCGGATCAACGGCGAGGTCAGCCAACTCAAACAGGCATTTGCGCAGGAACTTCGCGCCAGTGGACTGGAATTAAGCGATGAACAGGTCGATTTCCTGCTGTCCACCGTGGTTGGCGACAATCTGGTCGATCTCGGCATCCTCTTCGACAACGTCAAATCCATCACGCTGCAACTCGAACAGCTCGTTTCCGACAGCGGCGAAGACCTCGGCAGCGCACGACGTTATTACGGACTCTATGTGGTGCTGCTGGAATCACTCAAGCGGATGCACACCCGGATCGAAGCGGCGATTGGTGAACGCTATCTGCCACAGATCGACAGCATCATCGCTCAGGCACAGTCACTCTCCACCGAAACGCGGCGTCTGCTGCATGTCTCGCCCGAGAAACAGGCGCTCCTGACCGCCAATCTCGACGCCCAGCAGCTCACCATCCAGGCCGCCGGTGTCTATCGTCAGTATCTCGATGAACAGGCAAGACAGATCAGCGCGGCTCGCCAGGCACTCGACAAGGACATTGCCGCCGCCTGGAACACCTACGAAACGGTACGGGTGTCAGGAGAACTGGTGGGTCTGGTCAAATCCAGCCAACAGCTCCTCGATGGACTCATGAACCGTCAGATCCCTGCGCTACGTCCTTTCGAGAATCTGGAGATGCAGCGCGAGTTCCAGAAGCTGACAGAGCAATTGCGCAGACCGGCAGGACAGTAAGGGTTTTGAATAAAGACGAGGCGTGAGAGCGACTGCAATCAGTCGTGGTGTTCAGCCGTCTGAAGCTCCCGCAGTCTGCGGTTGAGCATGTCCGAATTTTTGTTGCGGGCAAGCCCCTGGTTGAGGATCTTGATGGCTTCGGCCTTGTCGCCTTTCTCAGCGTAATAATCGCTAAGACGGGCATAGGCGGGGAGGTATTTCGGATTGGCTGCGATGGCTTTTTGTAGCCAGGGCACGGCATCGGCTGCCTTGTCGAGTTTAAAGAGGATGCGGGCTTTGGTGACATAAATTTCGGGCAGAAAGACGAATTTGGGGTCTTTGTTTTGGCGTAGGACGTAATCGATGTCGCCAATGGCGTTGTCAAGCCAGAATTTCCCGTCGCGTGGATTCGTGATCGCAACCCTGTTTTCGGTAGTGAGTGCCCAGCAGTAATGGTGCAGGTGACTGTAACCAAAACCATAGCGTTTGTAATATTCTCCAAGGGGTACAGGATCCCCACTCACCTCCCGTACCTGCTGAGTCCCCCAGCAATATTTCGGCAGCCGCAACAGCTCACTCATACTCTCAACTCGATCCGCCTGAGCCGTGGTGACGGCGAGCAGCATGGGCAGGATCATCAACCAGCGTCTGTTCATACTTCACCTCCTTTATGGATGAAAGCAACTGTCAGCGCCGCGACCGCTGATCTAAGCGTCTCGCTTGAAAACGTGTGATTCGCCTGCTCAATGATTCGGCGCTGCAAACCCTGGCGGGAACAGGCGGCTTTCCAGTGACGATCCCGCTCGATCAGCGACTGAAATTCCTGTGCAGTCAGATCATTCCCACTCAAAATCAGCAGAATCTCGCCCTGAAAACCGCGCAATCCACGCAACATTCTGCCGATGAACTCTGGCGCGACCGCTGCCATCCGGTCTGCCGTCGCCACAGTCGGCGGTGCTGTTTCCGCATCCACCGGAATCGCCGTTGCCCGCACTGAGTCAAACAGATCGCGCAGCGACGCCAGCACGCCAAAGCGTCCGGACACAAGTTTTAGCCACAGCGATGGCTGCATCAAACGCCGCCAGTAATAATGCGTCAGCCGCACCCGTGCCGCTGCCGCCTCGGTATGCACCCAGGGATTCAGCAGAATCAACCCGCTGATGCGCGGATCGCGGTGCGCATAGATTAAGGCCGCAGACGCCGCGTCACACAGACCCCAGATGATCACAGAACGTAACCCAGGAACCTGATCCATCAGCGCATCGATGGCGGCTGCAATGTCAGCATCAACCTGATCAAATGGACGTTGATCACCCTCGCTATCGCCCATCCCACGATAATCGAAGCGCAGACTCGCAATCCCGACCTCCGCCAGATCACGCGCCAACAGGGTAAATTGACGATGACTTCCCGCCCGATATTGCGACCCGCCAACCACGATCAAAACCCCTGTCGTGGCGGGCTGTTCAGCCGGACTCGCCATCACGCCAACCAAACGCTCATCCTGACAGTCGAACACCACCGGCCATTCCAACCACTCGCGCTTTAGCCCTTTGTTGCTGTAGTGATAAGTGAGAAAAGCCCCTCTCCCCAGCGGGGAGAGGGATTGGGGTGAGGGGATGAAGCTCAATGATCGCCACAGTCGTTCCATCGCATCCAGCGTCACATCCAGCAACGCAGGACATTCGGTAATTTCCTGTGTCGTCCAGAACGGTTCGCCCGTAACCCGCTCTGAAGACAGATTGCAACCCTGCTCAATCCACGCCTGCATGACGTTCTGGCTGGCCAGAGCAACCGGATTTTGCACATCCGCAACCACATCGATCCAAGCCACTGGACAGGGTGGAACCATGCGTTCCAATCGCAACCCACCGATGGATTCAGCCAGCTCCGCAGCCAGCAGATAGCCTCCAACTTCGACCGGATCACCCGCCTTAAGCTGTTCGCGTAACTGGCGCGTTCCGGTATGTGCCTGTCCCTCGCTCAACATCTCGCTGGCAAGTTTGATGCGCAGAAACTGGTTGAGAAACAGCTCGCCGTTCGTCACCGGCTGCCACAACACGACACCCGCGATCCCGGCCAGCCGGGTAGACAAGTCAACGGCAAGCGTCGCGCCCAACCGCAAGCCCCAGAGCCAGCATGGAACAGATACATCACGCTCACGCAACCACTGCAACGCACAGGTCGCATCCGCAATCCAGCGTTCCCAACCCGCATCATGAAAATCACCCCAGCTATCGCCACAGCCGGTCAGATCAACTTGCAGCACCGCGAAACCCGCCGCCGCCAGTTGACGCGCCTGCACGGCCACCATGCGCCGGGATTTGTGCATCTCCTCGGCAAAAGGATGCAGATAGAGGATTTGCCCACGAACCGGCTGATGTGTCGGCGTCAGATCAATGCACAACAGCGAACCCGACTCAGTGGACAGAAACAACGGGGTGATGTTGACCTCGGTGCTGGTCATGCGATTCCGTCAAGTTTGCGCGTCACGAATTCAACCAGACTGCCGAGCGTCTCGAAACTGTCGGCAGTGATCTCGTCATCATCCACGCAAAAATCAAACTGCTCTTCCAGTGCGGTGATGAGGTTGACCACCGCCATCGAGTCCAGTTCCGGGATCGCGCCAAGCAGCGGCGAGTCGACATCGAGATCCGCGCCCCGACTCCCGAGTTGCAGAACGCGAACAAATAGCGTCTTGACTTGATCGAATATATTCATAGCGTTGCGCAGATGATGGTAAAAGTATCGGGAATCGGCAGTATAAAAGGGTTTCCCAATTTTTGTGCAGACTGGTTTGTCGTCTTCCAAAGACGGGGGCATGCTGTGTTCCTACCATTAACTCGCTGCCGCTTGATTCTGTCCGCCCCTTTCCCCAATTTGAACGAATCACCCTAAAGAACGAATGGAGTTGATTGCCGTGAGACAGGACAAGCTGACCGCAAAATTTCAGATGGCGCTGGCAGACGCGCAAAGCCTGGCGCTAGGGCGTGACCATCAGTTCATCGAACCCGTGCATCTCATGGTGGCGCTGCTCGATCAGGAGGGTGGCAGCGTTCGCCATCTGCTGACCCGCGCTGATGTTAACGCCAACCGGCTGCGCTCGGCGCTCGGCGAGGCGCTCGACCGGCTGGCGACCGTGCAGGGCGCGGGCGGCGATGTGCATCTTGGCAACGACCTCAATCGCCTGCTGAATCTGACCGACAAGCTCGCCCAGCAGCGCAACGATCAGTACATCTCGTCTGAATTGTTCGTGCTGGCGGCACTCGACGACAAGGGCGTGTTGGGCGCGGCGCTGCGCGAGGCGGGCGCGAGCAAAAGCGCACTTGAAAAAGCCATTGGCGAGGTGCGCGGCGGGCAGGCGGTCAACGATCCAAACGCCGAGGAACAGCGTCAGGCACTCCAGAAGTACACCATTGATCTGACCGAACGCGCCGAACAGGGCAAG
The DNA here is from genome assembly GCA_903897335.1 of uncultured Chromatium sp. Lineage (GTDB taxonomy): Bacteria > Pseudomonadota > Gammaproteobacteria > Chromatiales > Chromatiaceae > Chromatium. The sequence continues at coordinate 32,150 of CAIUAY010000034.1, forward strand.
CTCGATCCAGTGATCGGGCGCGATGACGAGATCCGCCGCACGATTCAGGTGTTGCAACGGCGCACCAAGAACAACCCGGTTCTGATCGGCGAACCTGGCGTGGGGAAGACCGCGATTGTCGAAGGTCTGGCACAGCGCATCGTCAACGGCGAAGTGCCGGAAGGGCTTAAAACCAAGCGGCTCTTGTCGCTGGACATGGCCGCGCTGATCGCCGGGGCGAAATTTCGCGGCGAGTTCGAGGAGCGCCTCAAGGCGGTGCTGAACGACATTGGCCGTCAAGAGGGGCAGGTCATCCTCTTCATCGACGAGCTGCATACCATGGTTGGCGCAGGCAAGGCCGAGGGATCGATGGATGCCGGCAACATGCTCAAGCCCGCGCTGGCGCGGGGTGAGCTGCACTGTGTCGGCGCGACCACGCTGGATGAATATCGCAAATATGTCGAAAAGGACGCTGCGCTGGAGCGACGCTTCCAGAAAGTGCTGGTGGATGAGCCAAATGTCGAGGACACCATCGCCATCCTGCGCGGACTGAAAGAACGCTACGAAGTGCATCATGCTGTCGAGATTACCGATCCGGCGATTGTCGCCGCCGCCGTGCTGTCGCATCGCTATATCGCTGACCGGCAACTCCCGGACAAGGCGATCGATCTGATCGACGAAGCGGCCTCGCAGATTCGCATGGAAATCGATTCCATGCCGGAAGAAATGGACAAGCTCGACCGGCGTCTGATCCAGCTCAAGATCGAACGCGAGGCGGTGAAGAAGGAAACCGACGAGGCATCGCGCAAGCGTCTAACCGATCTCAAGGGTCAGATCGAGCGGCTCGAACGCGAGTTCGCCGATCTCAACGAGATCTGGAAATCCGAAAAGGCCGCCAGTCAGGGTACTGCACACATCAAGGAAGCGCTGGATCGGGTGCGGCTGGACATGGAGACCGCGCGGCGGGCAGGCGACTGGGCGCGGATGTCCGAACTCCAGTACGGACGTATCCCGGAACTGGAAAAACAGTTGGTCACGGCAGGGGAGGGCAGCCAGGGAGACAATCGTCTGCTGCGCACCAAGGTCACGGAGGAAGAGATCGCCGACATCGTGTCCAAATGGACTGGCATCCCGGTGTCGCGGATGCTCGAAGGCGAACGCGACAAACTGCTGCGGATGGAAACTGAGATCGAGCGCCGTGTCGTTGGCCAGACCGAAGCGGTGCGTTCGGTCAGCGATGCCGTGCGCCGGTCACGGGCGGGTCTGTCCGATCCAGGACGACCCATCGGCTCATTCCTGTTTCTCGGCCCAACTGGCGTCGGCAAGACCGAACTCTGCAAGGCACTGGCCAGCTTCCTGTTCGATACCGAAGAGGCGATGGTGCGCATCGACATGTCCGAGTTCATGGAGCGGCATTCGGTGGCGCGCATGATCGGCGCACCGCCCGGCTATGTCGGCTACGAGGAAGGTGGTTATCTGACCGAGGCGATCCGCCGTCGCCCATACAGCCTGATCCTGCTCGATGAAGTCGAAAAGGCGCACCCGGACGTGTTCAACGTGCTGCTTCAGGTACTTGATGACGGTCGGCTCACTGACGGTCAGGGGCGCACCGTGGACTTCCGCAACACCGTGATCGTGATGACCTCCAATCTCGGTTCCAGCATCATCCAGCAACAGGCTGGCGAGGCAAACTATGCGACGATGAAAGCTGCCGTGATGGAGGAGGTGCGTCATGCTTTCCGCCCCGAATTCATCAACCGGCTCGATGAAATCGTCGTCTTCCATCCGCTGCAGCCGGCGCAGATTCGCGCCATCGCCCGGATTCAAATCGACTTTCTCAAGCAACGTCTGGCTGATCGGGACATGCGTCTCGACGTGAACGACAGCGCGCTGGATCATCTCGGCAAGGCTGGTTTCGATCCGGTCTACGGTGCCCGCCCGCTCAAACGCGCTATTCGCGCCCAGCTCGAAAATCCGCTGGCGCAGGAGATTCTCTCCGGAAAATTCGCCCCTGGCGATCTGATCGAGGTCGGCTTGAAAGATGGGCAACTCACCTTTGAGCGGATATTGCAGGGCGAGTTGGTGGAGTGATCGCTCGCCAGTCATCCTTGAAATCATCTGACAGACACCCCGAAGGCGCCAAGCCGATGAGCCAAACACTCCAAACCGCCATCGCCCGTCAGCGTCTGCTGTTGCAGGCACAACTTGCCGGTCTGCTCGAACGCCTCGTCGGTCACTGCCGCGCCGTCTGGCCTGATCGCGCCAGTCTGGAGCGGATTCTCGACGATGCGCTGCCTAACCTGCCATCCTGCAAATATCTCTATGTGCTCGACCGCGATGCGATCCAGTTAACTGCCAATCTTTCGCCCCAGGGCTGGCTTTCCGAACATCTGGGGCGCAACCGGCGCGAGCGCCCGTATCTGGCGGAGGCGCTCGCCGGCGCACGGTTTTCGCTGTCGCCGGTCTATCTCAGCCGCAACGCGCGGCGACCCTCGCTGACCGCCATCCAGCGCATCGACGATGCAGTGGGCGATCTGCTCGGTTTTCTAGGAGCTGACTTCGACCTGCGTGAACTGCCATTGACTCGCGAGATCGACCAGCCGCCGCAACACTGGCTGCAACTCAAGGGCGATCCGGCGATCCGTGGCGGACTGTTTCAGCAGCAGCGAGTGGAAAGTCTGATGGATCGTCGGATCGACGAAATTCTGGATCTGCTGGTCGAGCTGGTCGCCGCGCATGGCGTGTTTCATGGCAAGCTGCATTTCTCCAGTTCGCGTGCGACCCTGTGGCTGATCGATGATCCGTTCCGCTTCCGTCTGCTGGACTATGAGGATCTAGCTAATCCTGGCATCTGTCTGACCTATCCCCGGCAAGCCTATCCGGCGGATGCCGCGATCCCACTGGCGTCCATCCGCGAGGTGTTTAAGATGTTCAGCGCGTTGCGTTTCATGGATGACACCATCTATCTGCGCTCAGGTTCGCTGAACATCTTTAACGGCATCGTCGGGCTGAATTTTTCATGCGACGGCTCGCATTACATGCGCTGGGATGACTTTCTGCACAAAAGCCTGGGATTCTGGCTGGGAACCGGCGAAACCTGTGCGTTCTGATCGAAAAGACCGAAGTCTGGATTTTCCGTTCAGCGACGCACACCCAGGCGCTGACCTAGACGCACCGTCTGACCGGGAACCAGTCCCGGCTCCCATTCCACCTTGCCGGGCGGAAACAGCAGGATCACGGTCGATCCCAGGTTGAAGCGACCCATCTCGGCGCCGCGTTCCAGGCGTGGCGGGTTGGCATCGTTCTCATAATCCTGGTGCTGGAGTGTGCGACCGCTGTGTGGCGGCGTGATCTCGCCAGTCCAAACGGTCTCGATTCCGCCGACAAAGATCGCGCCCACCAGCACCATCGCCATCTCGTCTGCGGCAGTCGTAAACTGGCAAATGACGCGCTCATTGCGGGCGAACAGTCCCGGCACCAGTCTGGCAGTCATCGGGTTGACGCTGAAGAGACGCCCCGGCACATAGGTCATGGTGACCAGCGTGCCAGTCAGTGGCATGTGGATACGGTGGTAATCGCTCGGTGACAGATAGATAGTGACGAAACTGCCCCTCTCGAACGGATGCGCCATGCCAGTCGCCAGACCCAGCAGCTCACGCACCCCATAGTCCCGTCCCTTGGCCTGGATCAGTCGCCCCGACGTGATCTCGCCAATCTGGCTGACGGCGCCGTCTACTGGACAGAGAACCGCCTGCGAATCGGGATCCAGCGGACGCGCTCCGGGTCGCAGTGCGCGGGTAAAGAAGGCGTTGAAATGCGGATAGGCGGACAGGTCTGGTTCGAGCGCCTGGGTCATGTCGATCTGATAGAGCCGCACGAAGCGCTGGATCAGAGCATCCTTGAGCGGCCGCCAGCGCAGACGCGCCAGCCGGTGCATCAGGGTCGAAAGCCCATGCTGAGGCAGCAGATACTGTAGCGCGACGAACAGCTGTGCGGATGGGGCAGGGTGCTGGATCATCTCAGTGATTCACTGGGATGCGCCGGGGCATCAGTCGGCGCGGGCGGATTGGTGGCGCCATCACTCTGGGTCGCGCCGGTGCCCAACATTCCAAACTTAACGTTGCCCGGTACCTCGAAATGCAGTTCCGGCCACATCGCCAGACCCTTGGCGGCCGAGACGGTGCCGCCGCCGCTTTCGTCGGTGCTGGTTCCGCTCAGCGCGGTGCGCACGATCATGGCGCTTTCGCCGGTGATTCCGGCCAGCTTGCCGGTACCACCGGTCAGCGTAAAGGTGCCCTTGCAGGAGCCGGGTTGTCCGTTGCAGTTGAATTCTGAATACACATAGTCGCCGGTCGGGCTTTCGATGGTGCAGTAGCCGTGGCTTTGCATTTCGTTGTTGAGAATGTGCATGATCTGGGTCGAGGGACAGATAAACAGTGCGGTATCCAGTAGACCATCGCCATTCTCGATATACATAATGCCTTCGAAGGTGCCAATGAACTGGAGCTTGTCGACGGCAACCTGATAGATGTGCCCGTTGGCTTCCCAGGGCGCGAGGATCTTGGCCGTGCCGACCTCGGCGGATAGTGGCGGTGCCAGACTCAGTAGGATGGCAGGCAGTGCAGAAGCCAGACGGCGCATTCAGATTCTCCGACAGGTGACAGCGGTCATGTGAGGAATTCTGGAGCGTCCACCAGGCGGCGTTGACGTGTCCAGGTTGCATTATTCTACTTTGCCATGAAGGATTTGAGCCATGCAGGATTTTTGCGGTTGGTTGATCCCGGAACCACAGTCTGAACCCGAGATCCACGCGATGCTCGACCGGATGGGTCGTGCCGATGCGACACATCGCTGTCTGCATCCGCAGGCCGTCGTGGCGGCGGCGGTTGCTGGCGGCAACACCAGCGTGGCAGAACAGGACGATCTGCTGGCGGTCATCGTCGGTCGCCCTCGCATCGCGGGGATTCATGCCGAAGAAACGCCTGCCGAGGCCGTGCTGCGTCTCTGGCCAACCCAGGGTCGTTCACTGCCAGGTCAGATCCAAGGCAATTTCGCGCTGGCCATCATCGACACCCGTGAACAGGCGACCTTTCTCGCCATCGATCGCGTTGGCATCCAGACGCTTGCCTTTGCCGTCAGTCAGGATCGGGGCACGGTCTTTGCCAACCGCGCTGACGTGGTCGCCGCCCATCCCCGCGTATCGGCTGGCCTGGACATGCAGGGAATCTTCAACTATCTCTATTTTTTCGTGGTGCCAGCACCCACTGCGATTTTTCAAGGTGTGACGAAACTTTTGCCGGGTGAGTGGGCATCTGTACACGATGGCGTGGTCGAACGCGGTTTTTACTGGCATTTGCATTACCACGACGCGCCACGTCACGACTTCAAGGCGCAATCTGCCCGTTTCCGGCAACTGCTTCGGGAAAGCGTGGCACGGGCGCAAGGCGGCGACACGGTGGCCGCCTTTCTCTCTGGCGGCACCGACAGCTCGACCGTAGCCGGTGTTCTCACCGAGATCCAAGGTCAACCGGCGCGCACGTATTCAATTGGGTTTGCAGCGGATGGTTTCGACGAAATGGAATACGTGCGGATCGCAGCGCGTCATTTCGGGCTGGATTCACATGAATACTATCTCACGCCAGACGATGTCCTGACCGCTATCCCGGTCATTGCTCGCCATTATGATGAACCCTTTGCCAATGAATCGGCGGTGGCGGCTTATTTTTGCGCAAAGCTGGCTGGCGCTGACGGCTATCGCATCATGCTCGGCGGCGACGGCGGCGACGAGATTTTTGGCGGCAATCAGCGCTATGCGACGCAGCGGATCTTCGAGCATTACCAACTGATTCCAGAACGGCTGCGGCGAGGTTTGATCGAACCGCTAGCCGGTCTGCCCGGAATGGAGCGCCTGCTCCCGACACGCAAGCTCCAGCGTTATGTGCAGCAGGCGAAGGTTCCGCTACCCGAACGTTTGGAGTCCTATAACTTCATTTATCGCCAGCCGCTCACCGAAATGTTCGAGCCTGATTTTCTCGCCCAAATCGATCCCGGAGTTCCGGCGCGGCTCCTGAAAGACCCCTATGACCGTGCTGACAGCCATCACTTCATCAACCGCATGTTGCATCTGGACATCAAGTTCACGCTTGCCGATAACGATCTGCGAAAGGTGACGCGGATGGTCGAAGCCGCCGGGCTGGAAGCGCGCTATCCGCTGCTTGACGATGCGATGATAGACTTTTCCGGCGAGGTGCCACCCGACTGGAAGGTCAGGGGACAGTATCTACGCTGGTTTTTCAAGAAATCACTCAAAGGCTATCTGCCTGACGCCATCATCAACCGCAAGAAGCATGGTTTTGGGCTGCCATTTGGTCTCTGGCTGCATGAACACGCCCCGCTGCGTGAACGGCTCCATGACCGGCTGGCGGACGTCAGTCGCCGGGGCTGGCTGCGACCGGATTATATTGCGCGTATCCAGGCCGGACACCAGCACGAACACGCCACCTATTTTGGCCGGATGCTGTGGCTGCTGCTCACGCTGGAAGAATGGCTGGAGGCGCACGGGATGCAGCGGTCAGGCTGATGGCGACGGCGCAATTTTGCAGCAGTTGCGTCCTGACTGCTTCGCCTCATAGAGCGCGGCATCCGCCCGCCGGTAGATGCTCTCCGGGTTGTCGCCCTCCGTGCAGGCCGTCAAGCCGCAGGACATGGTGACTGGAACCGGTGCGCCGCGATACATGAATTTCGCGGCGGCGATCAGTTGGCGGAGTTTTTCGGCGACCTCCAAGGCGATCTGGATATCGGTTTCGGGGAGCAGCAGCATGAACTCCTCGCCACCAAAACGGGCGATGAAGTCGGTTTTGCGCGTCTTGGTTCCCAGCAGCTTGCCTAGAATCTTCAGGACGTTATCTCCGGCGCTATGGCCAAACTGGTCATTGATGCGCTTGAAGTGATCGACATCCCAGATGCTCAAGACCGTGGAATGGCCATAACGCTTCCAGCGTTCACATTCCAGTGCGATGCGTTCGTCATAGGCGAGGCGGTTATGGAGTCCAGTCAGTGCATCATGGATGGCGCGGCCACGTTCCTGTTCAAGCCGGGTGCGCAGATCGCCGCTTTCTTCATGCAGATCAGTCAGTGCCCGTTGGAGATGCTGGATCTGGCTTTCCGCCTGTCTGAGCCGATCCTGTTCCATCTGCCGACGGACATCCATGTGGAGCTGAATGTTGTTGAGATGCACCTGAATCGACTGTTTGAGCTGGTCGATGTTTTCGGCCTCGTTGACTGACCGGCGGATCCCGTTGACTTCCTCGGAGAGATTCTGATCAAAGACATCACCCTGTTCAGGCGATGTGACCGCGCCTTTGAGATACTGGTCAAGATCTTGCAGACGTCCGGTCAACTGCGACAGAAAGGACTCGATATCCTTTTTTTCCTGCTCGGCGTACTGACGCGCCCTGGCCATGAGTTCGGCGATGTCCGCCACGGCCTGCCGGGCGATTGCAGGCGAGGGCGGCTGTTCGCGCAGCAGCGTGGCGATCTGCTGCAAATGTTCAGACAGCGCATCGGGGAGATCCAGACGATGAATCAGGTCAAACAGAACCTGGTTAAAGGCGGGAGCCCCATCCTCTGCCAAGGGTGCCGGGATCAGATCGACCTCGCCATCCTTGCTCTCTTCAGCGGATTTGCGACCGAACAGACGACCCAGAAGCCCCTCTTTGTCGTCGCCTGGCTGTGCCGTGGCAACCCAGTTGATGACCCGGTCGACATAACCCGCATAAGCGGCCAGCGCTGGTTTGAGATCGCCGGACTGACGGGCGTCCTGCAACTGTTTTTTGAGCTCGCGGGTCTCCTGCTTCAGACCATCCGGGACGCGGAGCTTATCCAGATGTGATTCAAGGCGTGACAGTTGGCTCTTGATGCTGTCTTCACCCGTTCGCTGCTGATCAAGACGCAGGATGGAGCTGGAAATATCCTCCATGAGTTTGCTGATCTGGGTTGCCGTCGCGTTATTACGAATGGCGTTACGCAGTGTTTCAAGCTGGTTGCCAAGACGCTTGTCAGACGTCTCGGCGGCGAGAGTGAGCCGTGAGATCGACTGTCGCAGGATGGTCTCGACCTGTTCCCACGCGTTTTCTTTGGACTCGATATCATCGAGACTCGCAAGATATTTCTCTTTCCATGGATTAATGTCTGACGACGGCATGATGCTGGCTTCGGTGATGGGGTCAGGGCTGAAGTTTAGCGCCAGAGTCTAACGCGAGTGCCGATTCAATCAAGAGATACCTTAAGGTTTCACGATGGAGGTTAGCGCCATGCCCCGTCCGTTCCTTTCCCGGTTGCCGTGGTTCGTCTTGCTGGTGTCGCTACAGGCGACGATTCGTGCCGAAACGCCAGTCACGACGGCGACTGACGCCATCCCGGAGGCGCTACAGCCCTGGGTGCCATGGGTGCTGACAGCCGACCCGGATGGACTGGATCGGCGCGCCTGTCCGCTTGATTCGAAAACCGGCGAGCGACTGTGCGCCTGGCCGGGTCGGCTGGCGCTGGATCTAGCGCATATGGATGGTCGATTCACTCAAGCCTGGCAGGTCTTTGTCGAAACCTGGGTGCCGTTGCCGGGAGATGCCGAGGTCTGGCCACAGACGGTTCAGGATGGCGGAACGCTGCTGCCGGTGATCCCTCGCGAAGGTCGGCCTGCGGTGAAATTAGCGGCTGGCACGCATCTTCTGACCGGGCATTTCCAGTGGCGACAGCGCCCAGACGTGCTGGCGGTGCCAGCCGTCACCGGACTCCTGTCGCTGATCATCGATGGCGAATCGCAAGCACTGCCACGGCTGGAGTCTGGCGGGCGTCTCTGGTTGCACGATCCGAGTGTCTCGCTGACCGACGCCGAGGATGACCGGCTGCGTCTGGAGGTGTTCCGCCGCATCGAAGACGACCAGCCACTGCGGGTGCTGACCCGGCTGGAACTCGATGTGTCGGGTCGCGCCCGCGAGGTTCGCCTGGGACCGGTGCCGCTGTCCGGCGGGATTCCGTTCGATCTTCAGAGTCCCTTGCCGGCACGTCTGGAGTCAGACGGGACAGTGCGGGTTCAGGTGCGTCCCGGTCATTGGGCGCTGGAGGTAGCAACGCATCACAGCGGGATCGTGACGACGCTGTCGCGTGGCAAGCTGCTGCCGCCTTGGCCTGAATATGAGGTCTGGGCTTTCGCCGCACGTCCCGATCTGCGTCAGGTCGCGTTGACCGGGCTGACACCCATCGATCCGCGCCAGACCCGGATTCAGGTTGACTGGTCGCGCTTGCCGGTCTATCGGATCGGGTCGGACGCGACCTTGACGCTGGTCGAGCAGCAGCGTGGCGATCCCGCTCCAGAGCCGGATCATCTGACCCTGACACGCGATCTCTGGCTGGATTTTGACGGCGCCGGGTATCGCGTTCAGGATCATCTTAGCGGTCAGTTGATGCGCGCCTGGCGTCTGGAATCCGCGCAGTCGCTGGTGCTGGGACAGGTTCAGGTCGCCGGGGTGGCGGTTCCGATCAACCGTCTCGCAAGCGGTGGAGCCGCCGGTGTCGAGGTACGCCACGGTCAGTTGACGCTGGTCGCTGACGGGCGTCTGGATGCCGCGCCCGGCGAAATACCGGCGTCGGGTTGGGCGCTGGCATTCGATTCAGTCAAGACTCAACTGCACCTGCCGCCGGGATGGGAGCTGCTGGCGGTGTCAGGAGTCGATAATCTGCCGGGAACCTGGCTTGCCCGCTGGACGCTGCTCGATCTCTTTCTGGTGCTGATCCTTGTCATCGGAATCGGTCGGCTCTGGGGCTGGAGTTGGGGTGTGCTGGCACTACTGGCGCTGGGTCTGACCTGGCAGTCGCCGGGTGCGCCGCATCTGATCTGGTTGCATCTGCTGGCTGCGGCGGCGCTGTTGCGACGGCTTCCGTCAGCAGCCGAGTCAGTCGGAATGGCGCGACTGCGCGGACTGGTCAACGGCTATTTTCGTCTGAGCCTGCTGGCGCTATTGCTGGCAGGATTGCCGTTTATGGTGACGGAGGTGCGCAACGGAATTTATCCGCAGCTTGAACCTGCGCAATGGTCGAATCTGGACGCGACTGGCGGCGCGGCGCCCGCTCCCGCACTGCTGCGTTCGGAGCGCGCGAGCCAGATGGCGAGCGACGACTATGCGGCGGAAGTGAATGCGCCACCCGCCTATCAACGCAAAGCCGCAATGCCGCAGGCGATCGAAATCATCGATCCGACTGCGCAGGTACAAACCGGCTCCGGCATTCCAGATTGGCGCTGGCATCGTTTCGAGCTGGCCTGGAACGGCCCTGTGGGTCAGGATGAGCAGGCGCAGCTGTGGCTACTGACGCCGCGCTGGAATCTGGTGGTCGCGCTGCTGGGGAGTCTGCTGCTAACGCTGCTTGGATTGCGACTGAGTGGCGTCATCCCGGAACGACAGGGAGCAGGCACCAGATTCGGAATCAGCCTCGCGCTGTTGCTGGTGGCAGGATTGACCGGATTGGGTTCCGGCCAGACGCAGGCCAGCGAGCTGCCAACGCCTGAGTTGTTGCATGAACTGCGTGAGCGACTGCTGGCACCGCCTGACTGTCTACCGGACTGCGTTGATCTGTCCAGGCTGGTGCTGCGGGTTGAACCTGAACGCCTGACGCTGGAACTAACCCTGGATGCCGCTGTCGCGATTGCGGTACCGGTACCGGGTGGGACAGGTGGCTGGTCGCCGACCGAGGTCGTGCTGAATGGCGTTCGTCTGGATCAACTGAGCCGTGGCGCTGACCAGCGGTTGCGGGTGCCTCTCACAGCGGGACATCACCAGCTCGTGCTAGCCGGCCCGCTGCCAGCGCATGATGAGGTGGACATTCCGCTCACGCTCACGCCGCGACAGGTCGTGGCGCAGACCCAGGGTTGGCGGATCGTGGGGCTGGATGCCAATGGACGGGCGGGGTCGCCGCTTCAGTTGGCGCGGCTCTCCGAAGCGGGCAGTGTTGCCGACCAGTCACTGACTCCGACTGCCCTACCCCCCCTGCTGCTGGTCGAGCGTCAGTTGCGGATTGGACTTGACTGGCGGGTTGAGACCCATGTGCGGCGTCTGTCCGCGCCTGAATTCCCGATCCTGCTGCCGGTGTCGCTACTGCCTGGTGAATCGGTTCAGACCGCCGGGTTGCAGATCGAGGGTGAACAACTGATGGTGGCGCTGGCACCGGGCGTGACTGAGCTGGCGTGGACATCCAGCCTGGAACCGGTTGCGATGCTGACCTTGACCGCCAGCACGGATAGCCGTATCAGCGAAGCCTGGCATCTGGATCTCAGCCCGATGTGGCATTTGGAGCCGCAGGGCATCCCGCCGATCCATCAGCGCGAGGCATCTGATCGCTGGCAACCGGCGTGGCGTCCACGCCCCGGCGAGACCCTGACGCTGAACCTGACGCGACCCGTCGGAGTGCCTGGTTCCACGCTCACGTTCGACCGGGTCGATGAGCGGATTGAACCGGGGCGGCGGGGAACTGAATCTGAACTGACCCTGAGCGCACGCAGCAGTCAGGGTGGCAGCCATGTCATCCGCCTGCCCGAAGGCACCGAGCCGAGCCGCTTCAGCGTCGATGGACGTAGCCTGCCGGTGCCGACCGGAACTCAGATCGAACTGCCATTGGTTCCGGGAACGCAGCAGATACAGATCGCCTGGCGCGCACCGCAAACCTTGGGAATGGCGTTCACTCCAACCGCTCCTGACCTGAACAGCCCCGCCGTCAACCTGAATCTAACGGTGCGGTTGCCGGATGACCGCTGGGTGCTGTTTGCCGCAGGCCCCCAGATCGGGCCGGCGGTGCTGTTCTGGGGCGTGCTGGTGGTCGTGGCGGGTCTGTCCGTCATGTTGGGTCGCAACCGTCTCACCCCACTGCGTATACACGACTGGTTCCTGCTTGGCATCGGTCTGAGTCTGTCTCAGGTCTGGGTGGTGGTGCTGGTCGTCGGCTGGCTGTTTGCGCTTGGACTACGCCAGCGCAAAAGCGATCAGTTCGGGTCAACACCAGCATGGCGCTTCAATCTGATGCAGGTTGGGCTGATTCTACTGACTGTGTTGGCATTGGGTGCTTTACTCGGCGCGGTGCAGCAGGGTCTGCTCGGGCATCCCGACATGCAGGTCATGGGCAATGGCTCCACTGGCACACAGTTAAACTGGTATCAGGATCAGACTGATCCGGGGCTACCAGCGGTCTGGGTGTATTCGGTGCCGATGTGGATTTATCGTGCGCTGATGCTGGGCTGGGCGCTGTGGCTGGCGTTTCGTCTGCTCGACTGGCTGCGCTGGGGCTGGGCTGGATTCGTGCGTCCACAGCTCTGGCGTGAAGGCCGCAAGTCGGCGAAGACCGTATAGGGCGATTCAACCTTGTCTTTTTTGCGGTTTCGGATTCAGAAATCACCCTGAATGTGGCTGAGTCTGGACAGGAGGATGTCGATTAATCCTGGATGGCTGCCGACCAAAGGCGATGGATAGACCCTGAAGCCGCTGTGATCGGACTCAACACGCACGATGATGTCGGCGATATCGCCACCGGCACCAGCATGGCGTCCGGCAGACACAAACAGCATGGCGAGGATGACTGGGGTCGTGCGATCCTCGCTGGCCATCTGGCGCAGCAGTTCTTCGAGCAATAGACCATTGAAGTCGTAAGCGGCTCCCGTCCGCCGTTCCATCACCGCCTGTCCGACACTCACGCCTGATCCAAATCGCTGCGTCAGGCGCTCGCCCAGCCAGGTGCGCACGGCGGTGACACCCGGGATCGGCGAGCCATGATCGACCAGCACGACGCGCGTCGCCGGATAACCCGAAACGGCGCTGGCTTGCTCGACATGCGCCGCTAAAATCTCCACCAGACGCGGTTCCCCATCTGGAAGCGGACAGAGTTCACGGGCGGTCTGAATCTGGAATAAACCGAATTCGCGGGATAGAACGGCTGCGGTGTCTGGCACAAACCGGGTTAGGGCGCGGCTTGGGCCAAAAAAGAGTGGCAGCAGGATGACGTCACGCACACCTGCGGACAGCAGACGACGCAGCGCAGGTTCGAGAATCTCTGCCGGATAGCCATCAAGCTGGTCGGCAGCGACCTGATCAGCGTGCAGCAGCGAGACCGGATGCACTGGCTCGCCAATGCGTCCGGCAAGCTGCATGGCGAGTCGTCTGAGGTTGCGGGTGGCGTCCGCCCGTCGGGAGCCGTTGTCGATCAACAGGATGCTGGGCATGGCGAACCTGGCTGGTTGGTGAACGACAGCAGACAACCCGGACGGTCGCGGGATTCAGCGACTGGCTGGAGCGTGAACGCCATGATCAGCCAGCCATTGGGTATCAAGTTCCCAGTCCACGCTGGTCACGCCCGGCTGTCCAAGGATCAGACCCATCGCGAGTTTTTGATGGTCGATAAGATCCTGCTGAGCAGCGATCATTTCGGGATCGTCCTGGGCTTTGCCGGCAAGTTTGGGATTGATGATCTCAAGAAAACGGATTGCCGGAATGTCGAATGAGCGCGGGGTGGAGATCACAGCGATGCCGTTCTGGAATGCACGTACCCTGAACTGATAGGGGTAGGTTTTGAGCTGTGGTTGGGAAGTCAAGACCTTGTCGAGTTCCCAGACCTTTGGCTGCCAGGTGGCTTTCAGCCAGAATCCCAGCGCGATGAGGATGACGAGTGCCAGCGCGATACTGTAATTTCGGGTAAAACGATCCATGCGTCGTGTCTCGGTTGCGATATTGAGGCGATCACTTGATAGTGACCCGGTTGTTCCGTGTCAAGCATTGACCAGGCAATGGGTGAACGCCTATGAAGATTGTCAATACCAGGAACAGTCATGCAGCACAAAGATAGGCAGTTGTTTTTTTCGGGACTGGCCGGCGTCATCGAGGAGACCTACGGTTCAGCCTCCGTCTGTCAGCTTGATGCGAACCTGCGTGAGCGTCTAACGCTTCAGCTCGATGAATTCCTGCTGGAATCACAGCCTGTGGCACAGGCTGAAGTGACAATTCTGATCGCTGACCTGCGTGGTTTTACGGCGCTGACTGAATCATTGCCCATGCCGATCATGATCGGGGTGCTGAACCGCTTCTATGCGCTGATGGCGGAGTTGATCGAGCGTTACGGCGGGGTGATCGACAAGTTCATGGGTGACTCGGTCATGGCGCTGTTTGGTGTTCCGGTGTGTCGCGCCGATGATCTGCTGCGCGCAATGGCCTGCGCCGTGGCGATGCAGCAGGCCATGGCCGAGATGAACCAGCACAGCGCACAGCGCGGCGAGCCGAGTCTCTATGCCGGAATCGGGATCGGCACCGGCGAGGTGATGGCCGGCAGTTTTGGGTCAAGCATCTATAGTGAATACACGGTGATCGGCGATCCGGTCAACCTCGCCGCACGCATTGAAGGTTACAGCCTGCGGGGGCAGGTGCTGATCAGCGAGGCCAGCTATCGTGGCGCACGGGGTTATGTCGAGGTTGGCGCAGTCAATGAGGTGATGGTGAAGGGAAAGGCAAACCCCGTGACCATTTATGAACTCAAGGGCGTGAACTATCCACAGCCGCTGGCCGTGCCCGAGGTCGAAACCCGCAGGTCGCCACGGATCGTGGTTGACTTTCCCGTGGTGTTTCGCCGGGTCGAGGCCAAACGCATTCTTGCCGAGCAGTTTGTCGGCAAGGTCAATGATCTGGGCTATTACGGTCTGAGCGCCGATCTGCCGTTGATTCTTCCGGCCTATTCCGAGATTCTTCTGTCGTTGACGCCAGAATTCAACACAGAGAGTCCGCTGGATGTCTATGCACGGGTGCTACGCACGAAAGGAGAACAGGGGATATACCGAACCAGCCTACAGTTCACGACCATCGACACGCCGGGACATCGGAAAGTCAAGCGGTATATTGACCAAGTTCTTTGGGGACGCTGAAGCGGGTGGCGTCTTGGTGTTTCCTGATCACATGAAATCAGCGGGCACGATAGACGATGCGACCCTTGCTCAGGTCATAGGGGGTGAGTTCAACCGTGACCTTATCGCCAGTGAGGATGCGGATATAGTGTTTGCGCATCTTGCCGGAGATATGAGCGGTAACGGTGTGGCCGTTTTCGAGCTCAACCCTGAATACGGTATTGGGCAGGGTTTCGGTCACCGTGCCTTCCATCTGAATCACGTCGTCTTTTGACATAGGTTTTATTTTTTAGGAATAACGGTAAGAGAAGGTCGCAGTGAACATCTCTTAAGCGAAAAATGATGGTTCTTGAAACGTCGGAATTATAACACACCCAAATGCTCGAAACGCTTCCATTGATGCCCGTTCCATGCCTCAATCGGGCGAAATCGTGCTTTGTAAGCCATTTTTCTGCTCGCCTTGACCCAGTAACCGAGATAGAGATAGTCCAGCCCCTGCTGTCTGGCGATCTCAATCTGTGACAGCACCGAGAAGACACCCAGGCCGCGCTGGGGAAGGTCAGGATCAAAAAAGGTATAAACGGCGGAGAGACCGCGTTCCAGTTGATCGGTGATGGCCACGCCAACCAGTTGTCCGTCAAGCCGCAGCTCGATGAAGCGCGTGAGACCACCCCATGGATCGACCAGAAACCGTCGATAGTTCTCTTCAGTGGCGTCCTCTGCCATCCGGCCATCGGCATGACGGTGTGCCAGATAACGCCGATAGAGCGCAAAGTGTTCCAGACGAAAGGTGGCGGGCGCGGCGACGCATGTCACGTCTGAGATGTTGCGTTTCCAGTGACGGCGTTGCGAGCGGTCTGGCTGAAATGCCCGAACAGGCAGGCGTACCGGGATGCAGTCTGCACAGTCGCGGCAGGCAGGGCGATAGATTTGCGCACCACTGCGCCGGAAACCCTGATCGATGAGTGACTGATAAAGATGGCCGTCGATCCTGGCTTCGGGATCGACAAACAGCGTGCGGGCATCCAGACTTTCCAGATAGGCGCATGGATGCACGGCGCTCAGGTACAGGGCAAGTCTACTGCTGCAATGTGGGTTGTCCTGATTCATGCGTTCCAGCGACACTGACGACCCGGAAGCGGGCAGAAACGATCCAGCAATTGCAGAAAATCAGCGCGTGGCAGTTCGACGGCACCCATGCGCAGCAGGTGATCGGTTCGCATCTGACAGTCGATCAGCCCAAAATCCCAGTCCGCAAGCTGTCGGCAGAGATGCGCCAGCGCGATCTTTGAGGCATCGGTCACGCGGCTGAACATGGACTCGCCGAAGAAGGCGCGTCCGATGGCGATGCCGTAGAGTCCGCCAACCAGTTGCCGCTCCTGCCAGACTTCCACCGAATGCGCGATGCCCTGTCCATGCAACATCTCATAGGCGGCGATCATTTCGGGAACCAGCCAGGTTCCGCCGTCCCAGTCGCGGGGCGCGGCACAGCCACGGATGACTGGCTTGAACGCCTGATCAAACGTGACCGAGAAGCGTTGCTGGCGCAGCCGTTTGGCCAGACTGCGCGAGATCCGCAACTGCTGCGGAAACAGCACCGTGCGTGGGTCGGGCGACCACCAGAGAATGGGGTCGCCGGGGCTGAACCAGGGGAAGATTCCGCGCCGATAGGCATTTTGGAGTCGTTCGGCCGTCAGATCGCCACCGACCGCCAGAAGACCATTGGGTTCGCGGAGCGCCTCGCTGGCATCAGGAAAAACAGCGGGATCATCAGGATCGAGTAAAGCAATCATCGGCTGCGGTAGGGACTGTGGGCATGCATCTCGGTCAGATAGCCGTTCATTCCGGCCTGTTCCTGTTCGAGAACATGCGCGATGGCGGAGCGGAAGACTGGATTGGCGATCCAATGCGCCGACCAGGTGGGCGTTGGCAGAAATCCCCGGCTGACTTTATGTTCACCCTGCGCGCCCGGCTCGAAACGTGCCAGTCCGTGTTCGATGCAATACTCCAGACCCTGATAGTAACACGCCTCAAAATGCAGGCTGTGGAAGTCCTGAAGGCAGCCCCAGTGACGGCCATAGAGCGAATGCTGACCGATTAGGCTGAAGGCGGCGGCGACGATCCGCTGTCCATGGAAGGCCAGCACCAGCAGCAACTGTTGCCCCATGGTAGCGCCGATATCCTGAAAAAACGCGAGAGTCAGAGTTGGAATGCCACCATGTTTATCAAAGGTGTCGCAGTACAGTCGGTGAAAGGCGACCCACTCGGCTTCAGTCACGGCGTCGCCTGTCAGCCGACGGATGCGTATCCCGCTGTCTGTCACGCGGCGGCGCTCGCGGCGGATTTTTTTGCGCTTTTCTGCCGTGAACGTGTCAAGCAGATCGGTAAACGACGCATGTCCCTGATTGTGCCAATGGAACTGGCAACCCATGCGCGGCATCAGTCCCTGGGCTTTAAGCCAGCCAATTTCATCATCTGCCGTAAACAGCCAGTGCAAGGACGATACGCCCATCCGTTCAGCGATCTGCATCGCGCCCTGGATGAGTGCCTGAGCGTGATCGTGGCGCTCAGGCGTGTCACCGGTCAGCAACCGTCGACCAGTTGCCGGGGTGTAGGGCGAGGCGACGACCAGCTTGGGATAATAGTGCAGGCCGTGACGACGGTAGGCATCCGCCCACGTCCAGTCAAAAACGAATTCTCCATAAGAATTTGACTTCAGATAACAAGGTGCGACCGCCAGCAACTGACCTTGCTCGTCACGCAGAGCCAGATGCTGGGGCAGCCAGCCCAGCGCCTCGCCGACACAGCCGTGACGCTCCATGGCGGCGAGGAACTCATGACGCAGAAAAGGCGCGTCCGGGTCGGCGAGGCGATTCCAGTGATCAGCAGGAATCGCTGTGATTGCGGAATGCGTCATTAGCTCAGGCATCACCGTCGGCCTGACATTCAGGCGTCTTAACGCCCGCCAACCAGCATGGTGTCCAGATACTTTTCAGCATCCAGCGCCGCCATGCAGCCGGTTCCGGCAGAGGTGATCGCCTGACGGTAGATCGGATCCATGACATCACCAGCGGCGAAGACGCCGGGCACCGAGGTGACTGTGGCATGACCTGGAGTTCCGTTTTGCACCTTGATGTAGCCGCCCACCATGTCGAGCTGACCCTCGAAGATCTGGGTGTTGGGTTTGTGGCCGATGGCAATGAAGACACCCTGCAAGTCGAGGTCTCGGAGCGTTCCGTCCAGCGTGCTCTTGATGCGGATGCCGGTGACGCCGGTCGCGTCGCCCAGAATCTCATCAAGTGTCTGGTTCCAGGCAAGCCGGATGTTGCCCGTTTCGGCCTTTTCAAGGATCTGGCGTTGCAGAATCTTCTCTGCGCGCAGTGCGTCACGACGATGCACGAGCGTGACCTCGGCTGCAATGTTTGAAAGATACAGCGCCTCTTCGACGGCTGTGTTGCCACCGCCAATGACCGCGACTTTCTGGTTGCGATAGAAAAAGCCATCACAGGTCGCGCAGGCCGAAACGCCGCGTCCACGAAATTCCTGCTCGGATGGCAGGCCGAGATACTGAGCGCTGGCGCCGGTGGCAATGATCAGTGCATCACAGGTATAGATCGCCGAATCGCCAGTGAGACGGAAGGGGCGTTCGCTGAGATTGGCCATGTTGACATGATCAAAACGGATCTCGGTGGCAAAACGCTCGGCATGGCGGCGCATTCGCTCCATGAGTTCAGGTCCCTGAACGCCATCGGGATCGCCGACCCAGTTATCGACATCAGTGGTGGTCATTAACTGACCGCCCTGTTCCAGACCGGTGACCAGCACCGGGTTGAGATTGGCGCGCGCCGCATAGACGGCGGCGGTATAGCCGGCAGGCCCTGATCCGAGGATCAGGAGACGACAGTGTTTGGTCTCAGGCATGGGATATGACTCCAGGGCGCGTGGCAGGCAGGGTCTGCGCGGTCAGATCTCAGGCGAGCATTCGCAAGTGATAACGATGCCGCGAGCCTGCGCTTCAGGCGTGTCACTGTAATTGTTGGCGGAAAGGACGTAAAGCCAGCATGATCGACAACGGTTCGCCGTGTTGATTCTGAAGTCATACCATTGACAGCGACTATCATTCAAGATTAAAACCTAGCATAACAAACGATTGACGGATGAACCGAATGTTATTAATGAAGAGTGCTGAGATGCGGCGTCTGGCTTTTGGGCTGATGTTCCCCATGCTGGCTTTGCTGACGGGATGCGCCTCGCAGGTCAGTGATTCAGGATTGAGCGGGCGGCGCGCTGATGTGGTGCTGGCAGGGCTGTCACAGATCGGAACGCCTTACGTCTATGGTGGGAAATCTCCGGCAACCGGATTTGACTGTAGCGGTTTAACCTACTACGCGCATCAGGCTGCCGGTCTCTCCATTCCACGGGTCGCCATCGACCAGCAGCGAGCATCCCATCCGGTCAGAGATCAGCCTAAACCAGGCGACATGGTGTTCTTTAAGACCGGGGCGGAGGTCTATCATGTCGGTCTCATGGTGGATAAAAATCGCTTTGTTCATGCCTCGATATCCCGCAATCAGGTCAGGATTGACCGTCTGGATACGCCTTACTGGCAGGCACATTATCTTGGCGCAGGAACGTATCTCAATTGATGCAATCTTCGCTGGCGGCTTGTCACTCGCCTTTTTCTGTTTCCTGTAGCACAATGCGATTCGGCTTTCGGCCTGAGGCCGGAAGTGTCGATATCACAACAACTGTATCTAACGTAGGAGTGACATCCATGTCCGATAAGCCAGTCAGCCAGAGCCGTCGCGACGCCGTCAAAGTGATGCTGGGCACCGCTGTTGCCATCCCCATGATCAATCTGGTCGGTTTTGGCACCGCTCGTGCCGCGGCTCCCGCCAACGCCGTGACTGCTGATGATCCAACAGCCATTGCATTGAAGTACAGTCAGGACTCGACCAAGTCCGAGCGCGAGACCGCAGCCCGTCCTGGCGCGCCGGCTAATCAGCAGCACTGCCTGACTTGCCAGTTCATGCAAGCCGATGCCGCAGGCGCCACCGATGAGTGGAAAGGCTGTGCGCTCTTCCCCGGCAAGATGATCAATGCCAATGGCTGGTGTTCTTCCTGGACGCTTAAGGCCGGCTGATTCTGGTCAGCTCGCCCATCATCGCGGCGAGTTCAAAAAAACGGGGCCGCAGGCCCCGTTTTTTCATGGTACGAATGTTATGGCTCTTGCTCCCCAGTCTTCCACGAATCCAAACATCTCCCACGCCCATGGCGACTTCACAGATGTTCCTCAGCCTACTCCCCCGCGCTGGCGTCTCGCGCTGATCCGCGGAATCATCTGGAGTCTGCACGGGATGATCTATGCGCCGCTATTCACAGGGCTTAAGGAGTTGCTGAAAGGTTTTGGTTTAGATGTTTTTGCCTATTTGATCGCCGCAGCCCTGACCGGCGCGATTGGCGCGGTACTCTATGGCGCGCGTGAGCTGTCGCTGATCAGTTCGGGTCTGGGTGCCGGGATTGGCGTCATCTCACTGATATTGCTGACCGATCAACTGACCTTTGTCCACACGATCCTGATCGCCATTGCCATTGCTGCCGTCCTCGGTTTAATCATGCGTTTTCCCGACCGCTGTTCCGCCAATGTTGCACCCAAGGCGCTGGCTGGTCTGGTGGCAGGAGCCATCAGCGGGATGCTTCTGCTGCTCGGCGCGTTTCTGCATGACGCGCCGTTCTCGCTGTTTGCAGTGCTGGCTTTTCTGGTCAGTCTCAATGGTGTGCTGTATGTGGCTACGGTCAGGCGCTGGGTGGCTTTAACGCAGCGAATCTGCCGGACATCCTTGTCCTGCAATCTGGTTGAAGCTGGGATCATGGCGTTGCTGGCGGGCGTTGCCGCTGGCAGTGTCTGGATGATCAGTGGCCCGCTGATCAATCAGGATGCCGGACTGTGGTGGCTGGCAGCGAGTCTCGAAATGCATCAACAGATTCCACAGGCGGTTCTGGGCGGTCTGTTGGGTGGCGGTGTCGCCGGAATGTTCCTGGAGGCATTTCGCTTTACCTGGGTTGATGACCTCTGACACATGGCAAAGACGAAATCCAGTCGTCGCTGGCTTGATCGTCACCTCAGCGACCCGTATGTGAAGCGCGCCCAGCGCGATGGTTATCGTTCCCGCGCGGCCTACAAGCTGCTGGAGATCCAGGCCAGGGATCGCATTGTCATGCCGGGAATGCGGGTGCTTGATCTGGGTGCCGCGCCGGGCAGTTGGTCACAGATTGCGAGCCATCTGGTCGGTTCGCGTGGCTGTGTGATCGCGCTGGATCTGCTGCCGATGGACGCGCTCGACGGCGTGACCGTGCTCCAGGGCGATTTCCGCGAGGCATCGGTGCTGGCACGACTGCAGGACGTGATTGGCGATATGCCACTCGACCTGGTGCTTTCAGACATGGCACCCAATATCACCGGAACGACCGTGACCGATCAGTCGCGCGTCATCTACCTGCTAGAACTAGCGCTGGATCTGGCGCACACGCATCTGAAACCTGGCGGAACGCTGGTTGCCAAGGCTTTTCAGGGCGAGGGGTTCGATGCCTACCTGCTGGAATTGCGGCGAACGTTCAGCCGCGTGGCGACGCGCAAGCCGCCATCATCCCGCCCCGAAAGCCGCGAGATCTATCTGGTGGCAACAGGTTTTATGGCGAAAGGCTTTCATCCGTAAGCGGTCAGTGCTAGTTTCCAGCCAACCAGCAACGCTGGCGTCGAGACATAATCATCAGGGGTCTGACATCGTGAGTGACATGGCAAAAAATTTACTTCTGTGGGTCGTCATCGCCATCGTGCTGATGTCCGTGTTCAATAATTTCACCACGACCCAGGTCACTCCGCGAACCCTGAACTATTCGGATTTCATCGAGCATGTCAAGCAGGGTGAGGTGAAGGAGGTCACGATTCAGGGGCGACGCATCGAAGGCGTCAATGCCTCCGGTCAGCGGTTTAGCACCTATAGCCCCGGTGACAATGGATTGGTTGGCGACCTGCTCAACAACAATGTCGTCATCAATGCCGCGCCGCCTGAAAAACAGTCGGTGCTGATGCAGATTCTGGTCAACTGGTTCCCGCTACTGATCCTGATCGGCGTCTGGATCGTCTTCATGCGCCAGATGCAGGGTGGGGCAGGCGGGCGCGGAGCCATGTCGTTCGGCAAGAGCCGGGCGCGGCTGCTCTCAGAGGATCAGGTCAAGGTGACATTCCAGGATGTGGCCGGTGCCGAGGAGGCCAAGGAAGAAGTCGTCGAGATGGTCGACTTCCTGCGCGATCCAACCAAATTCCAGAAACTTGGCGGCAAGATCCCCAAGGGCGTGCTGATGATCGGTCCGCCGGGAACCGGCAAGACGCTGTTGGCGCGCGCCATCGCCGGCGAAGCAAAGGTGCCTTTTTTTAATATCTCCGGTTCCGATTTCGTGGAGATGTTCGTCGGCGTCGGTGCCTCGCGGGTGCGCGACATGTTCGAGCAGGCCAAGAAACACGCGCCCTGCATCATTTTCATCGACGAAATCGACGCCGTTGGCCGTCACCGTGGCGCTGGACTCGGCGGTGGACACGACGAGCGTGAACAGACGCTCAACCAGCTCCTGGTCGAGATGGACGGTTTCGAGGGCAATGAAGGCGTGATCGTGATCGCCGCGACTAACCGGCCTGACGTCCTTGATCCAGCCTTGCTGCGTCCCGGTCGTTTCGACCGTCAGGTGGTGGTGCCGCTGCCTGACGTGCGCGGACGCGAGCAGATCCTGAAAGTTCACATGCGCAAGATCCCGGCGGCAGAGGATGTCAAAGCATCGATCCTGGCGCGTGGTACGCCCGGTTTTTCAGGCGCGGATCTCGCCAATCTCATCAACGAGGCGGCGCTCTTTGCGGCGCGCGCCAACAAGAAGCTGGTCGAGATGGACGACATGGAGAAGGCCAAGGACAAGATCATGATGGGCGCGGAACGCCGTTCAATGGTCATGACCGAGGATGAAAAGCGCCTCACCGCCTACCATGAATCCGGCCACGCCATCGTCGGCCTGCTGGTGCCAGATCACGACCCGGTTCATAAGGTCAGCATTATTCCGCGTGGCCGTGCCCTAGGCGTCACCTTGTTTCTACCCGAAGTCGATCGCTTCAGTTATAGCAAGCAGCGTCTGGAGAGCAATATTTCCAGCCTGTTCGGCGGGCGTCTGGCTGAAGAGCTGATCTTTGGAGCCGATAGCGTGACGACTGGCGCACAAAACGACATCCACCGGGCAACCGAAATCGCGCGCAACATGGTCACCAAGTGGGGTCTCTCGGACAAACTCGGCCCGCTCACTTACAGCGAAGACCAGCAGGAAGTCTTTCTGGGGCATTCGGTGACGCAGCACAAGAGCGTGTCGGATGAAACGACGCATCTGATCGACGAGGAAATCCGCCATCTGGTCGAGCGCAACTATGAACGCGCACGGGCGTTGCTGCTCGATCACATGGACACACTTCACGCCATGGTCGAAGCACTCATGAAATACGAAACCATCGATGCCGCGCAGATTGGCGACATTATGGCCGGGCGCCGCCCGCGCCCACCCAAAGATTGGGACGACGACGAATCGATCCATCGGCATGATCGTGCGCGTGATGATTCTGGCATGACCGATAGCCGCCGGATTGGGCATCCGGCAGGAGAGCATTAAACCGATGCGTCGCTATTTTGGTACGGATGGCATTCGTGGACGGGTTGGCGAAGGTCATATCACCCCAGATTTTGTTCTGAAGCTGGGCTGGGCTGCCGGGCGCGTACTCGGTAATGGGCGCGGTAAAGTCCTGATCGGCAAGGACACCCGAATCTCTGGTTATATGTTCGAGTCGGCGCTGGAAGCCGGACTGGTGGCGGCAGGCGTGAGTATCCGGCTGCTTGGCCCCATGACCACTCCCGGCGTGGCTTATCTGACGCATACCTTCCGGGCGTCTGCGGGCATCGTCATTACCGCCTCGCACAATCCTTATCAGGACAACGGAATCAAGTTCTTTTCAGCCGATGGCGACAAACTGCCCGATGAGGTCGAGCTGGCCATCGAAGCTGAACTCGACAGACCACTGCGCACCGTAGATTCCAGCGCATTAGGCAAGGTGCAGCGGGTGGAAGATGCCAACGGACGTTATATCGAGTTCTGCAAGAGCACGATTCCAGCCTCCATGAACTTCCGTGATCTCAAGATCGTGGTCGATTGCGCCAACGGCGCAACCTATAACACGGCGCCTTATGTTTTCGAGGAACTGGGCGCGAAGGTCGTGCGTCTCGGCACCGAGCCAGATGGTTTCAATATCAACCGCGAGCTGGGTTCCACCAGACCCGAAGCATTCTGCAAGGCGGTCGTTGACGCCGGAGCAGATCTGGGAATCGCTTTCGATGGCGACGGTGATCGCGTCCTGATGTGCGATTCCCATGGCAACTTGCTCGATGGCGACCAGCTTCTCTACATCATCGCCAAATCCAGACAGGTCGCGGGAACCCTACGCGGCGATGTCGTCGGAACACTGATGAGCAATCTCGGATTTGAACATGCGCTCAAGCGCCTGGACATCGGTTTTGCCCGTACCCAAGTCGGCGACCGCTATATCATGGAACAGCTCAAGCTCACCGATGGCATTCTCGGCGGCGAGCCTTCGGGTCATATCATCTGCCGGGATCGCACCAGCACCGGCGATGGAATCGTGGCCGCGCTTCAGGTTCTCGCCGCGCTTGAGCGTCTCGATGCCAGTCTCGATGATCTCGGCGCTGAGGTTGAACGCTATCCGCAAGTTCTCGTGAATGTCCGGCTCGATGAACGCCGCGACATCATTGGTTTGACAGCCATTCAGGATGCGCTGATGCGCGTCGAGTGCGAACTCGCCGGTCGCGGACGGGTGCTGCTGCGACCATCAGGGACTGAGCCGCTGGTAAGGGTCATGGTCGAGGGAATCGATGCCGTGCAGGTGGGCGAACTCGCAGAATGGCTGGCGGATCAGGTGCGTGAACAGATCCGTTTGTAGCGGGTGATTCAGGTGACGGGCAAAACACAGGCGATGGTGTTGTCTGTTGTTGCCGACGTTGCCGTTTCCATCTTTTTTAATACCGTCGGCGCCATCACGCCGACTGATCTGGATTAGTCGTGGCTATTGTCAGAAAAAGCGCCCTGGTGCCGTACTCGGCATCGCAGATGTTCAACCTGGTTTATGATGTTGGTGCCTATCCACAGTTTCTACCCTGGTGTCATACGGCTAGGGTGATCTCGGAATCCGACGAGCAGATCTGTGGCTTGATCGAGGTTGCCCGCATGGGAATTCGTCAAACCTTTAGCACCTGCAATCGTTACGAGCGCGACAGGCGCATGGAGATCGCCCTGCTGGATGGCCCTTTCCGCAAACTGGACGGCATCTGGACTTTCACCGCGTTGCGTACAGATGCCTCAAAAGTGGAACTTGAACTGGATTTTGAGTTTTCAGGCCGTCTCATCGACAAGGCTTTTGGCACCGTCTTCAATCAGATCGCCAACTCGCTGGTGGATGCGTTCTGCAAACGTGCTGATGAAGTCTATCGTCAATGACTCCTTCGGCAGTGGTTTTCAGGAAAGCCGTTTATTTCTCTTGGTTCAGTCTGATGCTATCCAGGCTTCTTTCCAGCAAACCCTTGTGCTTTTCATAGTCGGGGACGGAAACGACGATTTCTTTTGATTCAGGCGAGGCACCCTTGCCATCGGACGGCGGCGTGCCGTCGACGCGCACCAGGACATCATCCTGGAAATGCAGCGTCAGGGAATGGGTTTTCATGGGCTGGTGCCCGCGCTGGATGGTGTAGACATAATCCCAGCGATTGGCATGGAAAAAGTCAGTGAGCAGTGGCGTACCCAACACCAAGCTGACCTGATGCTTGGTCATGCCAGGTTTCAGGCCGTGCACCATTTCTTCAGTGAGGATATTTCCCTGCTGCACGGTCATCTTATAGACAAATGGCAGATTTTCCAGCATGGAAGCGCCGTAATCATCTGGCTTTTCTTCCCGGGCACAACCAACAGTGGCGAGGAGCGCCAGACCGCCGATCATGGAAAAACTGAATTTCTTTCGCATCTTGCTCTCATGATGAGTTTGCGCTAAACCGCCGCATCATACAGCAGCTTCAACCTGTCGAAACATCACGGCGTTGGCCATCCCTGGCCGGAGATCATCAGGGCAGGCTGATGCGAGTCATGATGCCATCCTTCAGACGCCAATGTTTGAGACCGGCAGCGGTATGTACCAGCACCAGCACCAGCAGGATCAGGCCGCCGATGCCGTGATAGGAAAACAGGGTCTCGCCGAGTTCTTTGTTCTCACCGATCAGACCCGGCAGGCTCAGATCGAAAAACTGCACCGGATAGCCTGATGCCGCTGTCGCAAGCCAGCCGCCAATGGGCAACCCGATCAGCAACACATACAGCAGCAGATGGATGGTGCTGCCAACCAGACGTTCGATTCCTGTCAGTGTCTGGCTATAGGGCGGTGGCGGCGAACGAAACCGTAATGCAAGACGCGCTGCCATCAACACCAGCAGCAGAATGCCAAAGCTTTTGTGCATCTTGAACAGCACCCCGGTCAGTTCCTGGCCAAGCAGGTTGGTCAGACCCTCATCGCCCAACGCCATGAAAGTCAGTCCGGCAGCCAACAGTCCAAACACGATCAGGGCGATCAGCCAGTGCAGTAGCCGTTGCAATAACGTGTAGCGGTTAGTCAAGGTGGTTTCCTCATGAAGTCAAGCATGGATTGTTGCAGCAGGGTCGGCGTATCGGCCAACCAACGCACTATGATACCGAAGTCTCACGGCAAGATCGGAGGAAAAACTGACCATGTCTGTTCACGACAGCAGGACGTCTGGAGAGACGCTGAACCGCTTGCGCTGGCAATGTCGGCGCGGGATGTTGGAACTCGATCATCTGCTGGGGCACTTTCTCGATCTGGGTTATGACGATCTGGATGACGCACAGCAGCAGTGCTTTCTGATGCTGCTTGGTGAACAGGATCAGCAGCTCAGCGACTGGTTCATGTCACGGTCACAGCCGCCTGACTTGAAGCGGCATGCGCTGGTTCAGCGGATCATCGCGGTCGCACGGGAGCGCCAGAATCCTGGCCGCTGCTGACTGGCGATGGCATTTCCTTACAATAACCCACCGCTGCTGATCCGTCCCCGTCGCTCCTGGCGTCTGACGCTTTTCATCGCACTGGCTCACGCGCTGGCGGCGGTCGTGATCCTTATCCTGCCGATCGGCTTTTATCGGATTCCAGCCATTCTGCTGATTGTTCTGGGCGCGGTTCACGCTGTCATGACCCATGTGCTGCGACTGGTGCCCTGGTCGGTTCTGTGTGCGCTCTGGCAATCCGATGGCATCTGGCGTCTGAGTCTGACCTCCGGCGCAGACATTGAGGTGCAGCTTTCCCCGGCAACTTTTGTCAGCCTACCGCTAGTACGCGCTTCCGTTTAATCTTGCATAAGCCTCATTGTAGACACATCTCGTCAGGCAAGTTCTCAAGAGGTGCATCAAATGATCAAGTATGTTGTCCGGCTCACCGATGACGAAGGCTCGTCGCTGACGCAGTTAATCGACAAAGGCAAAGCGGCCGCACGGAAGATCAAGCACGCCAACGTGCTGCTTAAAATCGATGCGGACGGCCCGAACTGGA
>CAIUAY010000035.1 GCA_903897335.1 uncultured Chromatium sp.
AGGAGCTAGAGACGCAGCTTGCAAATATCCAGGCTCTCCTGAAATTGCGTAACGCCGAATTTGAGCGCATCAAGGGCAACGCGGTTGCCGATCCCGGCGTACTGGGTCAGCCCACTGTCACGTCCGAGACACAGAAAGCACCAGCCACTCTCCCTACGCCCGCGACGGAAATGGCTGGAGCATCTGAAACAGTCCCCGCGACAGAGACGCCAGCGATTCCTACTACAGCACCCGGACTGATCCCGATTCCGGTGGAAAAAGAACCTTCACCTCACGTTCAAGTCGCCACGCCGATAACTCCCCCCGTGATACCACCTGCCGTGCAAAGCGTGCCGGAATCACCTTCGTTCTGGCACTCACTGATGCTGCCATTGGCTGGATTGACCGGGGTGATTGCCCTTGGCATCCTGGCCTTTGCGATCATGACGGCACGACGGCGGCAGGAACGCGAGTGGGTTAAAAAAGAGTTGGATTTGGAGACGCTGGCGTTTGCCGATCTGGGGTTGGCGCAGGATTCACCACATCTGTCTGATGAGACTGCCGCAGACAGTACGCAAGATGTGCCGTCGATCCAGGATGAAGATGATTCGGAAGACCCTGAAAGTCCTCTGATGCTGATGTCTTCACTGAGCGATTTTGATGCTGAAACGGATGAAGCGGATGTGCTGTCAGAAGCAGACATCTACATCGCCTATGGACGCCACGCCGAGGCGCGCGATCTCCTGCTCAAGGAGGCAAGGCGCTACCCGGAGCGTCTGGACATCCAGTTTAAGCTGGGCGATGCCTATGAGGGCACACAGGAGATTGAGGCACTGCGTTCGCTCATGCAGTCGATCAAATCAGCAGGCGGAGACCGTGCCCAGCCCGGTCAATGGAAACGGTTACAGGATCTTGCCAACCAACTCCAGTCTGATCGAGACGCGGTAGCACACACGGAACAGCCATTGCCCGGAACGGGTCAGGCATCACCAGTTGCAGATGCCCGACTAAATGCCGGCGTAATGACTACGCAAGCCGATTCACTGGACACGGATTCGCTAGAACTGGATCTCGATCACTTCCAGTTTCAGCCCGCAACCTCAGAACCACTGAACCAGACAGCGAAGGAGAGAACGCCTGCATCGCCGGAGGATGATCTGGGTGAGCTCCTGAGTGAGTCTATTTCACTGAGCGATTTCACGGCAGACCATGATTCATTTGATCTGGATCTGTCGCTGCCGGATGTCGATACCAAGGATGTCCTGCGACAGACATTTCTTCCTGCTAGTGATGAATCAGCGGCTGGCAATGACGCTGACATGGCACTGACGCTCGATGCCTCCGAATTAGAGCCACTGCAAAATCTGGACGCTTTCTTTGTGTCACCAGCGAACGCTGACGTCAGTCTAGCTCACGAGGCACGATCCGAAGCTAACGCATCACTCTCCCTCGATGCGCTTCAGATACCTGAGCCGGTGTTGACAGTCGCCCCGACTGAACCGGATGCATCGCAGTGGCAAATGGATTCGGGAGTCTGGGACGAGACCGCGACCAAGCTCGATCTCGCCCGCGCCTATATTGAAATGGACGATGCGGATGCGGCGCGAGAGATTCTTGAGGAGGTCATTGCCGAGGGGCGTGATGAACAAAAGACCGAGGCGCGTGCACTGCTGGAGCGTCTGACGTGAGTCTTGATGTCATGAGCGCGTGATTTCAGGTCGAATCGCCCTCGGCGTTGAGTATGATGGCACGGACTTTCGTGGCTGGCAGACCCAGCAGCCTGGAGTGCGTACCGTGCAGACCTGTCTGGAAGCCGCGCTCGCCCGGGTCGCTGATCATCCGGTGAGTGTCCACGCCGCTGGACGCACCGATGCTGGCGTTCATGCACTCGAACAGATCGTTCATTTCGACACCACGGCACTGCGCCGTGAGCGTTCCTGGGTACTCGGTGCCAATGTCAATCTGCCGCCGGATATTGCCGTGCGCTGGGCGCATCCGGTCGATGACCGCTTTCATGCCCGTTTCAGCGCCATCGCCCGACACTACCGTTATCAGATCATGTGCCAGCGCACCCGTTCGGCGTTACAGCGTGATCGTGCCGTCTGGGTGCATGACTCGCTGGATCTCGCACGGATGCAGGCGGCGGCGCTGGCGCTGATCGGCGAGCATGATTTTTCGAGCTTTCGCGCTGTCGCCTGCCAAGCCAAGAGTCCTGTCCGCCGCATCCATTATCTTGACATCACTGAACAGGACGGGATGTTGACCTTAAGCGTCGGTGCCAACGGTTTTCTACATCACATGGTGCGCAATCTGGCTGGCGTGCTGATGAAGATCGGTTGCAATGATGCGCCGATTGACTGGACTGCGCACCTGCTTGATGTGCGCGACCGCACCCAGGGTGGCGTCACCGCCCCGCCGCAGGGACTCTATTTCGTCCGCGCTGATTATCCTGACGACATCGACCTGCCGCAGTGTGAGTTGGCGATCGTCAGGTGATAGTTAGCAGCAAGCAAAATCTTGATGAAATCTAATCAATAAAAACCAATCACTGATCACTAAAAAAATGCCCCGAACCCGTGTCAAAATCTGCGGCCTGACGTGCGAGTCCGACCTTGATGCTGCTGTCGCAGCGGGAGCCGATGCCGTGGGTTTTGTCTTTCATCCGTCCAGCCCGCGTGCGCTCACGCCGGAACAGGCGCGGTGTCTGTGCGATCATTTGCCGCCGTTCGTCAGCGCAGTGGGTTTATTCGTCGATGCGACGTCAGAAACGATCCGCGCAACGCTAGACCAGGCGCCACTCGATCTGTTGCAGTTTCACGGTGACGAAGCGCCAGAATTTTGCGCCAGCTTTGGCCGACGCTGGATCAAGGCGCTACGGATGCGTCCAGACATTGATCTGAACGCCGAGCGCGTGCGTTTTGCTGGGGCTGCCGGGCTGCTGCTCGATACCTTTGAGCCGGGACGCGCTGGTGGTACCGGCCAGCGTTTTGACTGGGCGCGGATACCACCCGATATTGCGCCATCCATCGTGCTGGCTGGTGGGCTCGATCCATCCAATGTCACCGATGCGATCACGCAGGTACGGCCTTATGCGGTCGATGTCAGCGGCGGTGTCGAAGCCGTCAAAGGCATCAAGGATCACGCCAAAATTTTCGCGTTTATGCAAGGAGTTAGACATGGCGATACACGCCGATAAGGATCATGCCTCGCGCATGACGCCAAGTGTAGGCTCGACCTACGATCTGCCCGATGACGCGGGTCATTTTGGGGTTTATGGCGGGATGTTCGTGCCCGAAACCCTGATGCACCCGCTCGAAGAACTGCGCACCGCTTATGATGCCTGTCGCGCTGATCCCAACTTTCAGACTGAGATGGATGACGATCTGCGCGATTATGTCGGTCGGCCATCGCCGCTCTATCACGCTGTGCGCTGGAGCCGTGAACTGGGCGGGGCGCAGATTTATCTCAAGCGCGAAGATCTCAATCACACCGGTGCGCACAAGGTCAACAACACCATCGGTCAGGCACTGCTGGCGCGGCGCATGGGCAAGACCCGCATCATCGCCGAAACCGGGGCTGGTCAGCATGGCGTGGCCAGCGCGACGGTCGCGGCGCGGTTGGGTCTGGAGTGCGTGGTCTATATGGGCGAGGTGGATGTCGCCCGTCAGGAAGCCAATGTGTACCGAATGCGTCTGCTCGGCGCGAGCGTGGTGCCGGTCAAATCTGGCTCGCGCACACTGAAAGACGCGCTCAACGAAGCGATGCGCGACTGGGTGACGAACATCGACAACACCTTTTACATCATCGGCACCGTCGCCGGGCCGCATCCCTATCCGATGATGGTGCGCGATTTTCAGTCAGTGATCGGGCGCGAGGCGCGGGCGCAAATGATGGAACGCACCGGGCGTCTGCCGGATGCGCTGGTGGCCTGCGTCGGCGGCGGATCGAACGCCATCGGACTGTTCTATCCCTTTCTCGATGATGCCGACGTCGCCATCTACGGTGTCGAGGCAGCAGGGGAGGGGATTGCGACCGGTCATCATGCTGCGCCGCTGTGTGCCGGTCGACCCGGCGTGCTGCATGGCAACCGCACCTATCTGATGGAAGATGACAACGGCCAGATCATCGAGACCCATTCGATTTCAGCCGGACTCGATTATCCGGGCGTCGGTCCCGAACATGCCTGGCTGAAGGACAGTGGTCGTGCCCGCTATGACGCGATCACCGATGACGAGGCGCTCGCCGCCTTCCATCATCTGACCCGCACCGAGGGCATCATTCCGGCGCTGGAGTCCAGTCATGCGCTGGCCTACGCGCACAAACTCGCGCCCACCATGCGTCCTGATCAAATCATCCTGGTCAATCTGTCCGGTCGCGGAGACAAGGACATGCATACGGTCGCACGTCACGACGGGTTGGTCTTATGAGCCGAATCGCACAGCGTTTTCAACAACTGCGGGAATCTGGACGCACCGCGCTGATTCCATTCGTCACCGCCGGTGATCCCGTGCCGACCATTACCGTGCCGCTGATGCACGCGATGGTTGCTGCTGGAGCGGATCTCGTCGAGCTTGGCGTACCGTTTTCCGACCCGATGGCCGACGGCCCGGTGATCCAGCGGGCGACCGAACGGGCGCTGGCTCAGGGCGTGTCGCTGACAGATGTGCTGGAGATGGTGCGCCAGTTCCGCGAGCAGGACAGCACAACACCGGTGGTGCTGATGGGCTATCTGAACCCCATCGAGGTCATGGGCTACGCCGCGTTCGCGCAACAGGCACAGTCAGCAGGCGTGGATGGTGCGCTGATCGTCGATCTGCCACCGGAAGAAGGACATGACCTGATTGCACTGATGAAGGCACAGGGGCTGGATCTGGTCTATCTGCTTGCGCCAACCTCGACCGAATCGCGGATTAAACGGATCGGCGATGTCGCATCTGGCTTTGTGTATTACGTCTCAGTCAAGGGCGTCACGGGTGCCGGTCATCTGAATACCGATGCCGTCGCGGCCAAGGTTGCCGCGATCAAGTCCGTCATCCCGCTGCCGGTTGGCGTTGGCTTTGGGATCAAGGATGCCGAGACGGCGGCTCAGTTAGCGCGGACGGCGGATGCGGTGATCGTTGGCAGTGCCATCGTCAGTCAGATGGAAAGGCTGGCGGCGACCCCGCAGCAGATCCCCGCGACCATCGCTGATTTTCTCGCCAAACTGCGCACGGCCATTGATGCCGTTGACCGTTCAACCATGCCACACGCGGAGTCACCACGATGACCGAACCCGAAGCCGGTGCCGCCCTGAAGCAGGCGATGGATAAGAGCAAAAGCTGGTTTGAAAAGCTCATCCCCAGCCGTATTCGCATCCAAGCCAGCACTAAACGAACCGTCCCGGAAGGCGTCTGGGCTAAGTGTCCGGGCTGCAACGCGATCCTTTATCGCGCTGAATTAGACCGCAATCTGGAAGTCTGTCCGAAGTGCAACCATCACAACCGGATTGGGGCGCGGCGGCGGCTTGATGCGTTTCTCGATCCTGATCATCGCGAGGAAATTGGCGCGGAACTTGAGTCGCTTGATCCTTTGAAATTCAAGGATTTGAAAAAATACAAGGATCGACTGGTGCAGGCGCAGAAACAGTCGTCCGAAAAAGATGCGCTGATCGTCATGCGCGGTCGGCTCAAAGATTCACCCATTGTCGCGGCAGCCTTTGAATTCAGCTTCATGGGCGGTTCAATGGGTTCAGTCGTCGGTGAACGCTTCGTGCGTGGCGTGAATGCGGCATTGGAATTGAACGCGCCCTATGTCTGCTTTTCCGCCAGCGGTGGCGCACGGATGCAGGAAAGCCTGTTTTCGCTGATGCAGATGGCCAAGACCAGCGCGGCGCTGGCGCGGATGCGCGAAGCGGCACTCCCCTTCGTCTCGGTGATGACCGATCCGACCATGGGCGGCGTGTCCGCCAGTCTGGCGATGCTCGGCGATCTTAATATCGCCGAGCCGGGTGCGCTGATCGGTTTTGCCGGCCCGCGTGTCATCGAACAAACCGTGCGCGAAAAATTACCGGAAGGTTTTCAGCACAGTGAGTTTCTAATGGACAAGGGCGCACTGGACATGATCCTCGACCGGCGCGATCTGCGCGAACGGATCGCTGACCTGCTCGCGATCCTGGCACATCGTCCGCGCTATTGCCGGACGGTCGTACCGGTGTGACGGGAAAAATTGCCAAGGTGTCTCATCAATCAATTAAAGCGTCGCGGGTAGCACCTCAATCAGTAGTCATTAAAGCGTTGGATCATTTAGTTAAAAATCTCCCAGCGCACGACGAATGAGGGCACTACCCCTGAACGCGGCGATCGAAGGTTCCGCACGGCCGCCATGACGGCAGCAAACCCAACCCGGTTCAGTCTTCGCCGATGGAAGGGGCATCCTCAACGCCTCGCCAGCGGCCATGTTCCGACACGGGCCTCAATCCCATCGCCACCAAACTAACGAGGACATCGCACATGCCACGCAAGAGACCACCGTCCACGCACGTCACCACACGCCTGCCTACGGCGTTGAAGGGTGTCTGCGCGGTTCTCGCCCTGACCGGCGGCCTGATCGCCGCCGGTGGCGCTCAGGCCGCGGAGCAGGCCGCCAAGCAACCCAACATCGTCGTCATCATGGGCGACGACATCGGCTGGTTCAACATCGGTGCCTATCACCAGGGTATGATGGCCGGCCGCACCCCGAATCTGGACAAACTGGCCGCCGAAGGCATGCGCTTCACCGACTATTACGCCGAGGCGAGCTGCACGGCGGGGCGGGCGGCCTTCATCACCGGGGAGCTACCCATCCGCACCGGCATGACCACCGTCGGTCAGGCTGGCTCGACCGTCGGGCTGCCCGCCCAGGCGCCAACCATCGCCACGGCGCTCAAGTCCATGGGCTATGCCACGGGTCAGTTCGGCAAGAACCATTTGGGCGACCTCAACGAGTTCCTGCCGACCGTCCACGGCTTCGACGAGTTCTTCGGCTATCTCTATCACCTCGACGCGATGGAGGATCCCGCGCACCCCGCCTACCCGCAGGAGCTGCTGGACAAGGTCGGGCCGCGCAACATGGTCCACAGTTGGGCGACGGAGACGGATGATCCGACGGTCATGCCGCGTTGGGGCAAGGTCGGCAAGCAGAAGATCGAGGACGCCGGTACGCTCTATCCCAAGCGGATGGAGACGGTGGACGACGAGATCCTCGCGGCCAGCCTCAAGTTCGTGGACAAGGCCAAGGCGGAGGGCAAGCCCTTCTTCCTCTGGCTCAATCCGACGCGCATGCATATCGTCACCCATCTCTCGCCGAAGTATGAAGCCATGCGCAACTCGAAGAATGGCTGGACTATTCACGAAGCCGGCATGGCGGAGATCGACGACATCGTTGGCGCCACCATGCAGAAGCTCAAGGAACTCGGCGTGGACGACAACACCATCGTCCTGTTCACCACCGATAACGGCACCGAGACCTTCACCTGGCCGGACGGCGGCAACACGCCGTTCCGTGGGCAAAAAGGCACGATTTATGAGGGCGGTTTCCGTGTGCCCGCGTTGATTCGTTGGCCCGGCAAGATTCCCGCCGGTACGGTGGAGAACGGCATCATCTCAGGACTAGACTGGTTCCCGACCTTCGTGGCCGCCGCCGGCGACCCGAACATCGCCGAGGAACTCAAACAGGGCAAGGCGCTCAACGGTCAGACCTACAAGGTGCATCTCGACAGCTACAACCAGATGAATCTGCTCACCGGCAAGGGGCCATCGGCTCGCCACGAGATCTTCTATTTTGGAGAAAGCACACTCGGCGCGGTGCGGGTGGACGACTTCAAGTATCGCTTCATCGACCAGCCCGGCGGCTGGACTGGCAGCAAGGAGCATGTTGACGCACCGGTGCTGACGAATCTGCGTCTGGATCCCTTTGAGCGCCTGGACTTCCCGCAGAACGGAACGCTCAACGGCTCACAGAACTATTTCACCTGGTTCCAGTACGAGTTCTGGCGCTTCGTCTTCGTTCAGCAAGAAGTCGCGAAGCTGGCCATGACGGGCATCGAATTCCCGCCGATGCAGAAAGGCGCGAGCTTCAACCTTGAAGCCGTGAAGGCGCAGATCGAGACAGCCATGAAGCAACACGCGGGGCAGTAGTCGCAGGAGCAACCCGGCGGGCGGCTCGCACGGGTCGCCCGTCTTTTCAGCAAGTGAGCCAAGTGGAGAAGAGTTACATGACACTGAAGAATCTGATCGTGAGCGCCACCGTAGCCATCACTTTGACCGTGGCGGGAGCCGTTGCGGCGGAGTCTCACGCCGAGAAAGCGGCAGCGGCCGCCAAGGCGGACGAAGCGACGAGCGCCGCCAAGGCGTATGAGAAGGAGGCGGGAACCCTCCAGGGTCAGGCGGACAAGATGGCGCGGGATGCAGCGTCCGCCAGAGCCAAGGCCGCGGCCAATCCCACCGCAGCCAACACGCATGAGGCCAAGCTGAAGGCCGAAGAGTCGGTCGACGCCGCTGCGGCGGCGGGCGACATGGAAGGCAAGGCGGCGGTCAAGGAGAAAGCAGCCGAGTCCGGCAAGTAATTGGGCTAAACCGTGTCGGGTGAGCCGGTCGTGCTAACCCGACGATTCTTCAGCGAGAGAGCGTCCATGCCATCCACACCGATTTTCTCTCAATCGACCCGCGTCATGGGGTTGGTACTCTGCACCGTTGCACTCCTGTTCGCTCACGCATACGCCCAAGCCGACCCCTTGCCGTCCTGGCATGAGGGACTAGCCAAACAGTCGATCATCACGTTCGTGGACGCGACCACCAACCAGGCAAGTCCGAACTACGTGCCACCCGAGGCGAGAATCGCCACCTTCGATAACGACGGCACACTGTGGACTGAGCAACCGCTCTATGCCCAGCTCCTCTTTGCCCTGGATCGAGTGAAAGTTCTCGCTCCCCAGCATCCTGAGTGGAAGAACCAGGAGCCGTTCGCCTCGCTGCTCAAGGGCGATGTCAAGGCCGCGCTCGCGGGCGGCGCGAAGTCAATGGAAGAGATCGTGATGGCGACCCATGCCGGGATGACGACCGACGAATTCACACGGCTCGTGCAGGATTGGCTGGCGACAGCGAAGCACCCCAAGACCGGGCGGCCTTACACCGAGATGGTCTATCAACCCATTCTCGAACTGCTCGCCTATCTGCGAGCCAATGGTTTTAAGACCTTCATCGTCTCCGGTGGCGGCATCGAATTCATGCGTCCCTGGACGGAGCGGGTGTACGGCATCCCCCCCGAGCAGGTCATCGGCTCCAGCATCAAGACCAAATTTGAGCTGCGCGAGGGCAAGCCCGCGCTGGTGCGCCTGGCGGAGCTGAACTTCATCGACGACAAAGATGGGAAGCCGGTCGGCATCAATCAGCACATTGGCCGTCGTCCCATCGCCGCCTTCGGTAACTCGGATGGCGACCGGCAGATGTTGGAATATACGACGGGTGGCGATGGCGCACGACTGGCGATGCTGGTTCTTCACGACGACGCGACCCGCGAGGTTGCCTACGGCCCGGCGAATGGCCTACCCGCAACCCAGGTCGGCGCCTTCACCCAGGCGCTGTACGACGAAGCTACGCAGCAGGGCTGGACTGTCATCAGCATGAAGCACGACTGGACGCACGTCTTTCCCTTCGAGCAGCCATAGCGCGAGCCAAGAGCCAACCCGACTACGAGGAGCAGACCATGCGGAGTGCCACCGTCAACCTATCGTTACTCGCCGCCGTCATCGTACTTCATGGCTGCGGCGGCGGCCTGGTCACGCCGGATTCGGTTGTAGAAAATCCCGGTGCCGAGGCATTTCTGGATCAGGTGGACAAGCGTTGCGGCAAGCTCTCCATCGGCAACCAACCACTGAGCTACCTGCTCGATGTGAACAGCAACGACGCCTATTTCATTGACGAGACCAGCAAGCTCTATTTCGGCAAGGTTGACCAGTCAACTTTCGCCGACGACATCAACAGCTTCTATCCCACCGGCGCCAACCAGCCAGCGCTTGACTGCATCTTTGCGCAGCTCGGAGGACATTGATGTCATTCGGGGCGGAAAGTAGGTATTTCGTCTGCCGCTCGGCGACGAACAACGTCTGGTCTGGGATTCGCGGACTCGATGCAGCCAGGCGACATTGAGCCGGCGAACTGATTTGACGGTGAAACGAGCGGGCGGCTCGAGTGAACAGTCCGCAACTCCTTGCCGCAACCAAGAGGCCCATTGATCAATGCCAGAGACTCAAGAATCGAGCGACGCGGCGGACTGGCAATTGACCTTCAGCCACCTGTCACGCGAAACGCTTTCCCGTCGCGAATTTCTGGCCGCCTCGGCAGCGGTCGGCGTTACGTTGCTCTTGCCTGGAGCCTTGGTCGCGGCGGCGAACGGGAAGAAGACCTTCACGATCCTGCACACCAACGACCTGCACTCGGCCTTCATCGGCATGGGTCCGGCCGCGGACGACACGCCGTTCACGCTCAACGACGATACGACGCGGGGCGGGTACGCACGTCTGGCCGCATTGATCGCCGAGCGCAAGGTGCGCGTTCCGCTCAGGGGTCTGTACTGGTGCTCGACGCGGGCGACTTCAGCATGGGGATCGCGTTCGGCGCGGCCAGCCGCGAGACCGGCGGCGAGCTACAACTCATGTCCCGGATGGGGTATGACGCCACCACCTTCGGCAACCATGAATTCGATCTCGGCCCGGATGGACTGGGCCAGGCCATCGGCGTGGCGAGCGCCGCCGGCCGGGCTCCGGCGGTGGTTGCCTCGAATACCAGTTTCCCCGGGAGCGACGCCAGCTTGGCCGACCTCCAGAGCCTGGCCCAGGACGGGGTGATCCGCCGCTACCTGGTGATCGAACGCGGCGGTCTGCGCTTCGGTCTGTTCGGGGTGCTCGGCAAAGAGGCCACCTTCTACACCAGCGGCGGTGCAGTGGCGTTTGCCGACGCCATCGAGACGGCCAAGGAGATGGTCAAGGTTCTGCGCGAGACGGAGCAAGTGGATGTGGTGATCGCGCTGAGCCACGGTGGCCTGGAGAAAGGGCAGGACGGGCGCTACACCGATGGCGACGACCTGCGCCTGGCCCGCGCCGTGCCAGGTATCGACGTGGTGATCGGCGGCCACAGCCACACCGAACTGCACGAGGCGTGCATCGTCAACCGACGCACCCCGGTGGTCCAGGCCGGGAAGGAAGGTCAGAACCTCGGCGAATTGGTGATCGCCCTGGACGGGGATCAATTGACGGTCGAGTCATACCGGCTCTACCCGATCGACGGCCGCATGGTCGGCGACCGGGCGACAGCCGAGGCGATCGAACAGCTCAAGCCGTTGGTGACGGCGGCCGTCTTCGCGGCTCGCGGCTACCGCATCGATCAGCCGTTGGCGATTGCGCCGCGCGACCTGCCCAACACCTTCACCGACATCGCCGCTGGCACCCTGCTCGCCAACCTTTGTACCGACGCCTTCAGAAGCGCCACGCAAGCGGACATCGGCTTCACCGCCAATAGGGATGATGCGCGCCGGTCTGACACGGGGGAAGTCGGGCGTGCAAACGGTCTACGATGTGTTCGCCGTTGCGCCGCTGGGCGCTGGTGTCGTGGATACCACGGCCGGCAGCGCGCTCGTGACCGGCTGGTTCACCGGCCTGGAGCTCAAGCATCTGCTGGAGTTCCTGCTCGTCGACAACCCCGCCCATCCCGGCGAGTATTTCCCCCGTGCATCCGGCCTGCGATTTCGCTATGACTCGTCACGCCCCAGGTTCGATGTGGTGACAGCGATCGAGTTGGGCGACCTCGACCGTGGCTACCGTCCGATCGACATCAGCGGGAAAGACGAGCGTTTGTACAGCCTCACCTGCCCCCTGTACCTCGGTCTGATCGTCATGGCGATCCCCAAGTACACCAAGGGTAAGCTGGCGCTGGTCCCCAAGAACAAGGATGGCCAGCCGCTCAAGTCGCGAGTCGAGGCACTCGACGCACCACGCGACCACGACACGCCCTACCTGCTGCCGCCGCCGGGCAAGCTGGAACTGGCCAGTGTCGCCGTCGGAACGGGGAAAGACGCCGGTCGCGAGATCAAGGAATGGCAGGCCATCATGGATCACCTGCGCCGCCTGCCGGTCAATCATCCGGGTGAACTCCCCGTGATCCCGGTGGATGAGCGCGCTGCGGAGGTTCGGGCGATCAAGGAGAACTGATTCGGGTTTGGGCGGAATGGAAGCAATTGCCAATCACCACGGAGGAGGAGACGACGATGTAAGTCAACTACCCCGCCCTGAAGGGCGGAGCGTGTGAGAGCAAGTTCCGACGTTGACCAGACCAAATCCCGCAGGGGATGACGTTACTGTGGAATCCGGCGTCAGCCGGTGTGATAGGCACGTCGGAATACTTCCTCAGTTCCGAACTCTGCGGCAGGTTTCTGGATTTGGGGCTGACCCGGTGCTCTTACTGTCCACCGGCATCGTCGGTGAAAACTCTGCGAAATTCAGAGCCAAAAAACTCAGGATCGCGGAAAATAACGGCTTCGCATGGTCGTTGCAATGGGATTCGACACCCTACCCGAATTGATTTCAGCCAGCGCAGATTTCAAAATCATGGCTGATAGTAGCCGTTGCGCCAAGCATGATGGATGCTGAACAATATTTTTCGGCACTCAGGAGAATCGCCTGTTCGACCCGTGATGCATCGAGATCACGCCCGGTCACGATAAAGTGCGCATGAATGCGGGTAAACACCTTGGGATCGGTCTCGGCTCGCTCCGCATCCAGTTCGACCACACAGTCTGTCACCGCCTGCCGTGCCTTGCGCAGAATCAGCAACACATCGAACTGCGTACAGCCACCCATCCCGATGAGCAGCATTTCCATGGGTCTCAGACCCAGATTACGCCCGCCAAGGTCTGGTGGGCCATCCATCACGACGCTATGCCCAGACCCAGATTCACCCAGCATGGTAGCCGCTTCGATCCATTTGATTCGCGCTTTCATCGGTGGTTGTTCCTCAGAAAAAATGTCTGGCGTTGCTGAACCGGAGATGACCGTGCGCCGGTTTTACCGCGCCGAAGCTGACGGTGTTCGACAAGGCATGACGACTAATGACCCGTGCCCTTCCCATCTGTTTAGCATGGATCACAACACATCACGGCGGCAAACCGTTCCCAGATGGCGCTGCCGCCGTGATTCAGTTTTAGAAAGACGCTTAGGCGATGATCTCGGCCTTCTCAATCACCACATTTTCAGTTGGCACGTCCTGATGACCACTGCGGCTGCCAGTGCTGACGCCTTTAATCGTTTCGACGTTGTCCATCCCTTCGACCACGCGCCCGAAGACGCAGTAGCCCCACCCATCCTGACCCGGATAGTCGAGAAAGCCGTTGTCTGAGACATTGATGAAAAACTGCGAGGTCGCCGAATGCGGATCTGATGTGCGCGCCATCGCCAGCGTGCCGGTCAGATTTTTGAGGCCGTTCTTGGCCTCGTTCGCGACCGGTGCGCGGGTTGGCTTAGGGGTAAAGTCCGGAGTCATGCCGCCACCTTGCACCATGAAGCCGTCGATAACGCGATGAAAGATGGTGCCGTCATAGTGTCCATCGCGAACATACTGCTCAAAGTTAGCACAGGTTTTAGGCGCCTTGTCGGCATCCAGTTCGACGAGGATATCGCCATGGCTGGTGGTGAGTTTGATCATTAAAATGACTCCAGATGGTGTTTGCGCTGGCGTGGAATGACGGGCGCAGAAGGTGTGAATTGGCGCATGGTACGGACTTTGCCGTGTCCGTGAAAGTCGCCGATATTCTGGAATCGCCGCCTTTGTTACCATAGCGGCTTCATTTTCGATCATCGCCAAGGATGTTTCCCCAATGTTACAGATCTATAACACCCTGACCCGCCAAAAAGAACCCTTCCAGCCAATCGAACCCGGCAAGGTGCGCATGTATGTGTGCGGCATGACGGTTTATGACGACTGCCATTTGGGACATGCGCGGGTGCTGGTGGTATTTGACGTGGTCTATCGCTATCTGCGCACCCTGGGTTACGACGTGACCTATATTCGTAACATTACCGATATTGACGACAAGATCATTCGCCGCGCCGCCGAGAACGGCGAATCATTTCAGGCGCTGACCGAGCGTTTCATTCAGGCCATGCATGCGGATTCGGAGACGCTTGGCGTTCTGCCACCGACCGCCGAGCCACGGGCGACGGCGCACGTTGCCGAGATTCTGGCGATGATCCAAACCCTGATCGACAAGGGATTCGCTTATGTCGCTGACACGGGCGATGTTTATTACGCCGTCAGCCGTTTTCCCGATTACGGCAAGCTCTCCGGCAAAAACCCGCAGGATCTACGAGCCGGGGCGCGGGTCGAGATCGACGAAGCCAAGCGCGATCCGCTCGATTTCGCGCTCTGGAAAGCGGCCAAACCGGATGAGCCGACCTGGGATTCACCCTGGGGCGCGGGTCGGCCAGGCTGGCATATCGAATGCTCGGCGATGAGTACCTGTGCCTTAGGCAACCATTTTGATATTCATGGCGGCGGCGCGGATCTTCAGTTCCCGCATCACGAGAACGAGATCGCCCAGTCTGAAGGCGCGACCGGCGAACCCTATGTGAATGTGTGGATGCACAATGGTTTCGTGCGGGTGAACGAAGAAAAGATGTCTAAGTCATTAGGCAATTTCTTCACCGTGCGCGAGATCCTGCAACGCTATCGTCCAGAAGACATCCGTTATTTCATCCTGACCAGCCAGTACCGCAGCCCGTTGAATTATGATGACGAACATCTTCAAAATGCCCATAGTGCGTTGACCCGGTGCTACACCGCATTGCGCGGTTTGCCCAGCGTCGAAGCGTCTGGCGGCGAGACTTTCCGTGAACGCTTCAACACCGCGATGGACGATGACTTCAACACCCCGGAAGCACTAGCCGTGCTATTCGATCTGGTGCGCGAACTCAATCGGCTGCGCACTGATGACAGCGACCGTGCCGCCGCGCTTGGCGCTGAGTTGCGCGAGCTGGGCGCAGTACTGGGCATTTTGCAGGGTGATGCCGAGGACTATCTGCGTGGTGACGCGCCGATGAACGGGCTGACCAACGCCGATATCGACGACTTGATCACGCAGCGGATGACTGCGCGCACCAGCAAGAATTGGGCAGAGGCTGATCGCATTCGCGCCATTCTGACCGAAGCTGAGATCGTACTGGAGGATGGGGCACAGGGCACGATCTGGCGGCGGAGCTGAAGCTGAACGACAAATCTCAGCAGCCCGGATCGCTGAGTAACCTTTGGACGACGAGAAGCCGTCATGAGGCTCCGGTCTGCTGCAGCGACTGGTTAGTCGCCGCCCTTCTCGGCAACACGCGCTTCCCACCACGCAGGTAGTCCGGGATTGATCTGCTGCCAACAAAGGCCATGATATGACGGCTTGCGCATTTCGACGACGACCACTACCACGGTCACGAGCAACGAAACCAGCGCGGTGACAAGCCAACCTGGCGTCTCAAATGCAACGGTCGCCCCGGCCAGCACCACGAAGACACCCGCCCATACCAGTTCAAGCGGCCGCGCCATCCGTACTACGTTGCAAAACAAGAAAAAGTGGGCGAGTACAAAAGTAAGGATGAAGCCCCACCACCACACAAATATCGACAAAATGATCGTTGCCGTCATTCCTCCGACAAGGATTACGACATCAACAACTGAAAGGCGAAAGCCAGGAGCAAACACCGATTGATTCATTGTGTCGAACCTAGTACGCGCTTCCGTTTAATCTTGCATAAGCCTCATTGTAGACACATCTCGTCAGGCAAGTTCTCAAGAGGTGCATCCAATGATCAAGTATGTTGTCCGGCTCACCGATGACGAAGGCTCGTCGCTGACGCAGTTAAT
>CAIUAY010000036.1 GCA_903897335.1 uncultured Chromatium sp.
AACAGATCATCACAAAGGCAGTACACGAATATAATTTGGGTGTCCATCGGGGTTCCTCGCCGGTCGTTGTGCAGTAGGGGTACTCACAACGCTAGCAAACTCCGATGGACGCCGATCTATCAAGGTGGCAACTTGGGTTAGGTAATCTGCTGCTTGCGTCCGGTCGCATCAAGACGCACAAAAGTGATACGGGTTGAAAAGATGGATTCTTCCGCTCCAGTCTCCAGATCATCGGCAAAGACCCTAACCACATAGGTCACAGAGGTTTGACCCCGACAACTCTCGCTCGCATCAAAGCGCAGCACGGCACCCTGATGAACGCCGCGATGGAATTCCACCCGATCCATGCCGATCGTCACGAAGCGGCAGCCGGGGTGATCGCGGCTCGCCGCGATCCAGGCGATCTCATCGACCCATTTCAGCAGACAGCCACCAAACAGATGGCCGTACTGATTCAAATGTTCCGGTCGCACAACCGTATAACTCTCCATCTTCCCCCCCCCTATCGCAAGCCAACAACCAATGCGCAGCATTTCTGTCAGGACAGGTTACACGATGTTCGACTTTTTCAGACTGTCAACAAAAAAGCCTTTCGACAACCCGATGTCGGCAATCGAGAAAGTCAAGTCCAACAGCCGCTGGCAGTGCGATGGATGCTACAGCGCCCGCAGTCGCCCCTGTTCCATCGCCAGACGACGGTCGCAGCGTTCAGCTAGACGCAAATCATGCGTGACCAGCACCAGCGCCGTTGCAAGCGCCGCGTTCTGGCGCAGATCAAGAAGCAGATCGATGATCTGCTCACCGGT
Source organism: uncultured Chromatium sp. (assembly GCA_903897335.1). Lineage (GTDB taxonomy): Bacteria > Pseudomonadota > Gammaproteobacteria > Chromatiales > Chromatiaceae > Chromatium. Next base: position 807 of record CAIUAY010000036.1, read on the forward strand.
GACTTGATCCAGGTTGCCGGTGGGTTCGTCGGCAAAGAGTACCGCCGGACGCGGCGCATAGGCACGGGCGATGGCAACACGCTGCTGTTCGCCGCCTGAAAGCTGACGCGGATAGTGTCCGGCACGGGCGCTCAGACCCACTCGCTCTAGCGCCTCGTCGGCGCATTGTGCAGCATACGGATGGCCGGTTAGTTCCAGTGGCAGCTGGATATTCTCACGGGCGGTCAGCGTCGGCAGAAGTTGGAAATTCTGGAACACGAAACCGACCCGTCCAGCGCGTAGTTCCGCCCGGCCATCCTCGTCTAATGTGCTGATCTGCTGGCCGCAGAGCCAGACTTCGCCCGAAGTGGCGTCATCCAGACCAGCCAACAAACCCAGCAGGGTAGATTTGCCGGAACCTGACGCACCCAGAATGGCGACCGCCTCGCCGGAATAGATTTCCAGATCCAGTCCGGCGAGGATGGTCAGGCCACCGCACGAACCATTAACATGTTTGCCCAACCCCATTGCTCGCGCAACGATCTGAGCCACTTCGACTGACATGATGCAACGACTCCTGATAAGTCTTTTGATGCTGCCTGTGCTGGCTTTCGCACAGACGCCGGTCATCCTGGTCTTTGGCGACAGCCTGAGCGCTGGCTACGGACTCGCACGCGAAGACGGTTGGGTCTGGCGGCTCGATGCGCGTCTGCGCCAGCTTGGACTGCCGTACCAGGTGGTCAATGCAAGCGTATCCGGTGAAACCACGGCGGGTGGATTGGCGCGACTGCCGTCTCTGCTCAGAGCACATCAACCGGCCATCCTGATCATTGAACTGGGTGCTAACGATGGTCTGCGTGGTTTGCAGCACACGGTTATCCGCGACAACCTCACAGCACTGATCCAGCAGGGTCGCGGTAGCCGCATCCTGCTTCTTGGCGTCCCGCTGCCGCCCAACTACGGTGCGGCTTATCTCAGTGCCTTTCAAGACGTGTTTAAATCGGTGAGCCAGACCGAAGGCGTGACGCTGGTTCCGAATTTGCTTCAGGATGTCGCTGAGCACTGGGAGCTCATGCAGCCCGACGGCATCCATCCCACCGCTGAAGCGCAGGCGCGCATCCTCGACACCGTCTGGACATATCTTGAGCCGCTCTTGCAAGCGACATCACGGACCGATACACCATGACATCCATCGACAAAGCCACCCGACCTGGCCTGACGCAATCCGTGCATGAATTGCTCAATCCTCGCGTCATCGCCATGTTTTTTCTCGGCTTTTCGGCTGGCATTCCGCTGCTGCTGATCTTCTCATCGCTCTCGCTCTGGTTGCGCGAGGCCGGCGTCGAGCGTCATGCCGTGACCTTTTTTAGTTGGGCGGCATTGGCCTTCTCGTTCAAATTCATCTGGGCGCCGCTGATCGACCGCCTGCCGGTGCCGCTGCTGACCCGCTGGCTGGGGCGGCGGCGCGCCTGGCTGCTGGTCGCGCAGATCTCGATCATGGCGGCCATCCTGCTAATGGCTCACATCGATCCTGCATCCAACGCCAGCAGCCTGACCCGAATGGCGCTTGCTGCCGTGCTGCTCGGTTTCTCGGCAGCAACCCAGGACATCGTGATCGACGCCTACCGGATTGAATCCGCCGCGCCCCGGCTCCAGGCGCTGATGTCGTCTACCTATATCGCCGGTTATCGCATCGGCATGGTCGTCGCGGGTGCTGGCGCACTCTATCTCGCCGCCTGGTTTGGCTCTGAGGCAGGCGCTTACAACTATGCCGCCTGGCGGATCACCTACATCATCATGGCCGCGACCATGCTGGTTGGCGTGATCACGACCCTGACGATTCGCGAGCCTGTGACCGACCGTGCTGGTGAACAGTTCTATGCCGCTTCGGACTATCTGCGTCTAGTCGCGATATTTGCCATGACCGCCGCCACCTTTGCCCTGGTGTTTTTTTACGTCGAGGCATTCTTTAGCGGGTTGAAGCAGATCGCTGGTGGTGCTGTCTTAACCAACTTTCTGCTGGAGGTGCTGCATTTCGTGCTGGCGGCAGGGATAGCGGTGCTGGTGGGCTGGCTGCTGGTCATCATGGGTGCGATCAATCGTCGCATGGCGCGTGACACCTGGCTCGAACCTGCGCTGGATTTTTTCCGTCGCTATGGACTCAAAACCGCGCTGCTGCTGCTGGCGCTGATCGGACTCTATCGCATTTCGGATATCGTGCTTGGTGTCATCTCGAATGTTTTCTACCAGGATCTTGGTTTTACTAAATCCGAGATCGCCACGGCGGTCAAAACCTTCGGCGTTTTCGTCAGCATCGCTGGCGGACTGCTTGGCGGATTGCTGGCCACCCGGTATGGCGTGATGCGAATCCTCATGCTGGGAGCCATCCTCTCATCGGCCGCCCAGCTCATCTTCATCGCACTCGCCCATGCCGGCGCGAATCTGGTCATGCTGTATATCGCCGTGGGCGCGGACAATCTGGTTGCCGGACTGGCGAGCGCGGCCTTCATCGCTTTTCTGTCGAGCCTAACCAGCGTCTCGTTTACCGCCGTGCAATACGCCATCTTCAGTTCGCTGATGACCCTGTTACCCAAGCTGCTGGGCGGCTATTCGGGTTCCGTGGTCGACGGCCTGGGTTATCCAGGCTTCTTCGTCTTCACCTCACTGATCGGGGTTCCGGTTATTGGTCTGGTCTGGCTTGCGGGTAGACGCCTGCGCCTTGCCAGTCAGGCTACACCGTCAGGCCACACCGCAACCATCTGATGTGGGGTAGCCATGTCAATTCTGGCAATGCAGTTTGTTAATTGGCATTGTGTGCCATTCGATTGCACGAGAACAGCGCTTGCGCCTATACTCGATTCGCCGCTTATCGGCACTGAACAGGCTTCTCGTCTCGCACCGTGGGATTTTCCTGTGTCCTTAACGTCTCACTACATAACTATTAAGAGTGTCATGACAATGATGAAAGCCATGAAAATTGCCGGTTTTGCAGCAGTCGTTGGACTTGCCAGCGCATCTTTTACCGCAAGTGCCTGGTGGAACGGTCCTGGTTATGGTGGCCCTGGCTACAGTAACGGCAACGGCAACGGCATGATGGACAACATGGGGGATATGTTCGGTGACGGCACCGGCGACTTCAACATGAACATGAGTGGCAATGGACGCACCACCGGACGTGGCTATGGGCGTGGATACGGTGACGGTTATGGCTATAACGGTTATAACAATGCACCCTATGGCTATGGCGCTCCCGGTTATGGTGCCCCGGCTTACGGCGCTCCCGGTTATGGTGCCCCGGCTTACGGCGCTCCCGGTTATGGTGCCCCGGCTTACGGCGCTCCCGCTCCAGGCTATGGCGCTCCTGGTTACGGCGTTCCTCCGCAGATGCCGGTTCCGCCTCAGGCTGCTCCAGTCAAGTAATCTCCGTCTTAAGGGTGGTTTTTTAACACCCTTGCACCCTTGTTTCGGGTGAGATGTCGGTCAGGGAAGACGACAAACTGATCAGAAAACAAAAAACCGAAGGGGGATTCCTCTTCGGTTTTTTGCGTCATCCTGTTTGATCAATCACGGCTGTCGCTCAAGTTATCAGGCGTCCATCACTTGACATACAGATCGCAGCAACCGCTCCCAGCGCCTCTTCGACAAAATTTGCGAGCGGGGGCAGCTTAATCAAGCCCATTGCGCCAGTCCTGATCATCGCGGTCAAACAGCCGGTTGGCTTCGGATGGCCCCCAGGAACCCGCCGGATAGGTCGGGATGAAATCGCGCTCAGTGGCCCAGAGTTTGAGGATCGGATCAACCACCCGCCAGGCCCAGTTGACCTCGTCATAGCGCAAAAAATGGGTATGATCGCCAGCGATCACGTCGAGAATCAGCGCCTCGTAGGCGTCGATATGCTCTGGCGGCAGGGTGCAACTGCTGGCATCCAACCGTTCGGTCTGGGCGAGCATTTCAAGTCCCGGCTGTTTGACCTGGATCTCCAGGCGCATACATTCATTAGGTTGGATGTTGAGCAGAATCCAGTTGGGCTTGAGCCGTTCGATGGCGGTGGACTGGAATAACTGCTGGGGCGGATGCTTGAAGCGGATGGCAATCAGAGAATTAGTGCGCCCCAGCCGCTTGCCGGTGCGCAGATAGAAGGGCACGTTACGCCAGCGCCAGTTATCGATATAGAGCTTGAGCGCGGCATAGGTTTCGGTCGTGCTGTTCTGCCTGACGCCGGGTTCGTCGCGATAGCCGCCCAGTTTTGTTGCGCCGACCTGTCCCGGCGCGTATTGGGCACGGAAGGCTTGCGCATGAACGGCCTCGCGTGGAATCGGGCGGATGGAACGCAGAACCTTGACCTTTTCATCGCGCAGCGCTTCGGCATCCAAGTTCGGCGGAGGTTCCATCGCCACCAGCGTCAACATCTGGAGCAGATGGCTCTGGATCATGTCGCGCATGGCACCCACGCCATCATAAAAGCCTGCTCGCTCCTCGATACCCTGTGATTCGGCATGTGAAATCTGCACATGGTCGATGTAATTGCGGTTCCACAGCGGCTCCAGCAGCAGATTGGCGAAGCGGAAGACCAGAATGTTCTGCACCGTGCTTTTGCCGAGATAATGGTCAATTCGGTAGATCTGATCCTCGCTGAACGAGCGACGCAGGCTCTGATCCAGGATATTCGCGCTTTCCAGATCAAACCCGAATGGCTTTTCTACCACTAGCCGCGACCAGCCGTGATCCTGAGCAGTCAGCCCATGCGCGGTAAGCTGTTCAACAATAGGCGCGTAATGGCTGGGAGCGACCGCCAGATAAAACAGCAGATTGCCCGACAGTCCGACGTTGCCATGTAGCCGTTCCACCAGATGCCGATAGCTGTCAGGCTGTTCCAGATCGCCTTCGACAAAGTGCAGACGCGCCAGCAGGCGTGTCAGGACTGACTCGTCCAGTTTGGTCGATAAACGCTCGGCAAGAAGCGCCCGAACCTGACCGCGCCAATCCTCATCCGACCAGGCGCGGCGACCAAAGCCGAGGATGCGGCTGTCTGGATGCAGGCGTTCGGCAGCTTCGATGTGATAGATCGCGGGCAGAAGTTTGTGACTCGCCAGATTTCCGGTCGCGCCAAAGATGAGCATCGTGCAGGGTTCCAACATGGGTCGCTTGCCTCGATCACGGTGAAATGTGCTAACGTGAAGTCTGTCATAAAGTTGCCTGGCTGTGCAGCGATGCTTGTTGCTTACGCCCGACCGAATTTAGAGATTTTTCATGGAGCAGTCACTTTCCACCTTGTCTGTCGTTGCCCCGGCGGGTCTGCGGATTCTCATGGCCAGTAGCGAGGCGCATCCGCTGATCAAGACCGGCGGGCTGGCTGATGTCGCGGCCAGCTTGCCGGCGGCGCTACGCCAGCTTGGTCATGATGCGCGACTCATCATTCCAGCCTACCCACGCGCTGCAAGACAGCTCCGTGAATCCAGGCCGATGTGCGAATTCAAGATGCCGGGCTGCCGGGTCGGGGTGCGCATCCTTGAAGGTCTGCACCCGGATCATGATCTGCCGGTCTATCTGGTTGACGCGCCGGAGTCTTTCGGTCGGGAAGGTAATCCTTATACGGATCTCAGCGGACGTGACTGGGGGGATAATGCTGAACGCTTTCTGCTGTTCTGTCGCGTCATCGTGCTGATCACCCAGGGGTTGCCCGCGCTGGGCTGGAAACCCGACGTGCTCCACGGCAATGACTGGCAGACTGGTTTGGCACCGGCGCTACTGAAAGATTTGCCAGAACGTCCTGCAACCGTGTTCACCATCCATAATCTGGCTTACCAGGGGTTGTTTGATCGCGCAACCTATGAGCGCATCGGGCTACCTGCCGCGCTCTGGAGTCTCTCAGGACTGGAGTTTCATCAGCGTCTGTCTTTCATCAAAGGCGGCATCGTCTTTTCTGACCGGGTCAATACCGTCAGCCCGACCTATGCGGCTGAAGTCCGCACCCCGCGTTTTGGCTGTGGACTCGACGGACTGTTGCGCCAGATCGGCCATCGTTTTAGTGGCATCCTCAACGGGATTGACTACCAGGACTGGAATCCGGCAAGCGATCCGCTGATTCTGCAAAACTATGATCGCGACAGCTTTGGTTTGAAAGCAGAAAATAAACTTGATCTGCAACGCGAATTTGGCCTGCCGCGTAGCGAAGACGCTTTCGTGCTGGGCTATATCGGACGCCTGGTTGAACAGAAAGGCGTGGATCTGATCTTGGCGATCTTGCCAGAACTGCTGCGTGACCCACGCATCCAGCTCGTGGTGGTCGCCGCTGGTGAGCGCCAAACCGAGCAAGCGTTGCACGACCTCGCCGCCAGACATCCACGCCAGGTCGGCGTGTTCATCGGTTATGACGAGACACGGGCGCATCGTATCGAAGCCGGTTGCGATGCCTTCTTGATGCCATCGCGTTTCGAGCCATGCGGACTGAACCAGATCTACAGTCTGCGCTACGGTACTCCACCCATCGCCCATCGCACTGGCGGCCTTGCCGATACGATCATCCATGCCACGCCCGATATGCTCGTGCAGGGTGCCGCGACCGGTTTTCTGTTCGACGAGCCACAGCCGCAGAATCTGCTGAACGCGATTCAGCAGGCGCTGCAACTTTATCGGGATAACCCGGATGGCTGGCGACGACTAGCCACCACCGGCATGTCTCAGGATCTAAGCTGGGAGGCTAGCGCCCGGCAGTATCTTCAGCTTTATTCGGATGCCATCGCTGAGCGTCAAACGCGGATCAACGCCGCATGGGCTTGAGGATTTGAGATTCTTGGCGTGTTTGTGATCAAACCGGGCTTGCTTAAAACGACTGGAGAATGCCAGTTCCTGACATGCTGACCTGTGACAATGTAAAGGCTGGCATCATGCCGCCTGCGCGGGAATCGCATTGCCGGTGCGGATCACGCGATTGTGTTCATTGAGATAGACGAGTGAGGGCTTGAACGCATCGGCTTCGGCGTCGGACATTGTGGCATAAGCACAGATGATGACCCGATCACCAGGCAATGCTTTATGGGCAGCTGCACCATTGACTGAAATCACCTGCGAACCGGCTTCGGCAAGGATCGCATAGGTCGTGAAACGTTCACCATTGCTGACGTTATAAATCTGGATCTGCTCGTATTCACGAATGCCAGCAAGTTCAAGTAGATCCGCGTCGATGGCGCAGGAGCCTTCATAGTTCACTTCTGAATGTGTCACGCAGGCGCGGTGCAGCTTGCACTTTAGCAAGGTCAATTGCATGGATCAGTCCTCTCAAAGGCCACTTAGGCCAAACCGTCATCCGTAGACGACGGCGCTTGATTGTTATCAGATGGCGATTAGTTTACCGCAGCATTTGTTGCAATGCAGCATTGCGTCGACTGTGATGTATCAGGCACGAGTGCAATCACGCCTGCATCACCCGCAGATTGTCGATTAAACGTGTGCGACCGAGAAATGCCGCCGCCAGCACCACCAAATCGTTATCTTCGTGGGTCGCTGGCATGAGATCGATGGCTGTGCGCACACTGACATAATCCGGTTGCAGACCTGCATCCCGCAGTGACATCAAGGCGGTCTGCTCGACTGCATCGATAGCCTTGCCCAGAGATAGGCGCCGTCCAGCCTCGGTTAGGGTTCGATACAGCGCGGGGGCGCGCTGGCGCTCCTCGGCAGTGAGATAGCCGTTACGCGAACTCAGCGCCAGACCATCCGGTTCACGCACGGTTGGCACACCGATGATGTCCAGCGGCAAGTTCAGATCCTCAGCCATCCGGCGGATCACCAGCAGTTGCTGAAAATCCTTTTCACCGAACAGCGCGACATCCGGCTGCACCATGTTAAGCAACTTACAGACCACGGTCGTCACGCCGACGAAGTGACCAGGTCGGCTTGCGCCACAGAGAATCTCCGAGAGTCCAGGCACCTCGACCCGCGTCTGTTCGCGCTGACCATGTGGATAGATCACTGTCGTCTGGGGCGCAAACAGCAGATCGCAGCCGATATCCTCAAGCAACCGCTGATCCCGCTCCAGTGTGCGCGGATAAGCATCCAGATCCTCGCCCGCGCCGAACTGGAGTGGATTGACAAAAATGCTGACGACGACCCGCCCGGCGTGTCGGCGTGCCTCCTGCGCCAGCGTCAAATGACCCTGATGCAGATTGCCCATTGTCGGCACCAGTGCAATGCGCTCGCCAGCGGCACGCCACTGAGCGAGTTGTCCGCGTAGCGCGGCAAGTTGTTCGATGCGTTCCATATGTCGTTGTTTTTAATGTTGTGCGTGTGTTCAGTAGGGCGTTTCATTCACCGCTGGGAAACTGCCAGTGCGCACGGCTTCCACATAAGCCGCAATGGCTGCGGCGATTGAATCATGACCGCTCATGAAGTCACGACTGAAACTTGGCGGACGGCTGGGGTTCAGGCCAAGCATGTCATGCAGCACCAGCACCTGACCATCGCAACCGGCTCCGGCACCGATGCCAATCACCGGAATGGTCAGGGTCACGCTAACCTCGGTTGCCAGCGTTGCCGGGACACACTCCAGCACTAGCAGACTGGCGCCCGCATCCTGCATCGCCAGGGCATCGTGCCGGATCGCTTCAGACGAGGCGTGATCACGTCCTTGAAAGCGATAGCCGCCGATGCGGTGTACTGATTGCGGCAGCAGTCCCAGATGGGCACAGACCGGAATCCCTTGGTCAGTGAGTCGCCGCACCGTCTCCAGCATCGTCGCGCCACCTTCCAGTTTGACAACCTGGGCACCGCCTTCCTGCATCAGACGCGCCGCGTTGTCGAGCGCACGCTCCGGCGTGGCGCAGGCAAGGAACGGTAGATCGGCCACCACCAGCGCCCGTTCGCGTCCACGGCTGACACAGCCGGCATGATAGGCCATCTGCTCGACCGTGACTGGCACCGTCGTGGCATGACCCTGTAGCACCATGCCCAGTGAATCGCCGACCAGCAGCAGATCGACACCCGCCGCATCAAGCAGATGCGCAAAGCTGGCGTCATAACAGGTCAGGCACGCGATCCGCTCGCCCCGCGATTTCATGGCGGCAAGGGTGGTAACGGAAATCGGCACAGCGGACATCGGCGGCTCCGGTATGTGATGGAATCATGGCGGTCTGTGCGTGATGTGATGCGTCCAGCGCCAGACTCAACCAGTTTTGAACAGACGCTCCTTGTCACGCTCCCAGTCACGGTCTTTTTCGGTGGATCGCTTATCGTGCTGTTTCTTACCCTTGGCAAGTCCAATTTCAAGCTTGGCGCGACCACGTTTCCAGTACATCGCTGTAGGCACCAACGTGTAGCCGGCGCGATCAATTAGACCGATCAGGCGGTTCAGTTCAGCGCGTTTAAGCAGCAGCTTGCGGCTTCGCGTCGGATTTGGATTGACATGAGTAGACGCTGCCGCCAGCGCCGAGATGTGTGAACCGATGAGAAAGCCCTCGCCATGGAGGATCTTGACGTAGCTTTCTTTGAGCTGGATGCGTCCTGCCCGCAGGCTCTTGACTTCCCAGCCTTCAAGAACCAGGCCGGCTTCGATGCGCTGCTCAATGAAATAGTCGTGACCAGCCTTCTTGTTGAGAGCGATGGTCGCGTTGCCAGTAGCCTTGCTTTTTTTATCTTTGGTCATGACTTCAGTTTAAATGAAAGTGGTCACCAATTTAAACGGTTGCCTTGATCGAAGTTACCCGTCCGGTCATTAAAGTGGACCCCGAAAACCGGACAGTCATTTAAGCTGTCAAGCCGGCACGAAAGGGTTGATCAAAATGGGTGAAGCAAAGCGCAAGACCTACGCGGCGGCGTTCAAGGCCAAGATCGGGTTGGAAGCCATCCGTGGGG
>CAIUAY010000037.1 GCA_903897335.1 uncultured Chromatium sp.
ATTAACTGCGTCAGCGACGAGCGTTCGTCATCGGTGAGCCGGACAACATACTTGATCATTGGATGCACCTCTTGAGAACTTGCCTGACGAGATGTGTCTACAATGAGGCTTATGCAAGATTAAACGGAAGCGCGTACTAGTCGTTGTTGTCCACATCGGCGGCCAGACTCTCGAATACCGGCTGCCAGACGCTGGCACGCGAGAAACGGGTGTGGACAACGCGAACACCGCCAAACCGCACGGGCAGGTCGCGCCAGGGAATGCCAGTACGATGGCGGTAGAGAACCGCCTCAACCAACAGGCGGTAATCGCGTACCGTGACGCCAACGTGGCCGGGATGACCCGGCAAGCGATCGTTGATGCCATCCCATTGGTCGTCTCGCAGGACATGAGATCTGCTCGGAGGTGACGTCGCCCGGAGCGCCCGAACACGTCGGTCGGACAGCACGCCCCGTTAAGACACCCGCGCCAGTACGCGGGTTTTTTATGTCTGATCACCGCTGCGGATCAGTCTTCTTCAAGCCATCTCAGACGGACGCAGATGTTCAATATATTTTGGGATGCCCTGCATCTCAAGCCGCAGCGTTGATCCTGTTGCAATGAAAGGCTCCGGACTGTCTTCGAGATGTAATTCGCAGCGGATGCGTCCCCGGCTTTCCATTGGAATCGGAATCATGTCCCGATAGGTGTAAATATTGTCGTCGATATCGCCGCCGGTGCAGAGGCAGGAACCAACCGGCAGCGGTGACAGGAGCACGGCTCCGTCGATCTGTAGCACGCCAGCCTGCCACCAGCGCGTGGTTTCGGTCGAGCCGGTTAAGGTTTTGACCAGCGTTGCGTAGGCGAGATGGATACTCAGGCACCCTTGATTTAGCTCGATCAACGCAATCCTGGCACCCTTAAGATCAATACTGGTACTGTCCAAAAAAAATTCCTCGTCGGCATGACATGGCGAACAGCGGCTATGCGGATTCGCCGTGAGTCTCAATATCCAGCTCTTTCATTTTTCTGGTCAACGTGTTGCGACCCCATCCCAGCCGTCGTGCGGCCTCCTGGCGGCGACCGGCAGTATGTTCAAGGGTGGTCTGAATCAGAATTCGTTCAAAGGCGGGCACGGCTGTCTCAAGCAGTGCGTCCTGCCCCTGACGCAGACGTTCGCGAGCCCAGCGGCGCAGTCCGTGCTCCCAGGATTCCTCATGCGCGGATTCAGTCACAGCCGCATTCAGCTCCGGCGGCAGATCTTCAGCCTGAATCTGTTTGCTTGACGCCATGACAGTGAGCCAGCGTGCGGTATTTTCCAGTTGACGGACATTGCCTGGCCAATCGCAGCGTTTCAGATGATCGATTGCGCTCGGCAAGAGCGTTTTCGGTTCACAGCTCAATTCCACGGCGGCCTGAGCCAGAAAGTGACGCATCAGCAGTGGAATATCCTCACGGCGGTCACGCAGTGCAGGCAGGTGGATGCGGATCACATTCAGGCGATGGAAGAGATCCTCGCGGAAACGATTTTGGCAAACCAGCGCCTCCAGATTCTGATGGGTGGCGGCAATGATACGCACATCGACCCGGATTGGGGCGATGCCACCAACCCGGTAAAATTCACCATCAGCCAGTACCCGCAGCAGACGGGTCTGCATCTCTGCCGGCATGTCACCGATCTCGTCGAGAAAGAGCGTGCCACCATCGGCCTGCTCAAAGCGTCCTTCACGTCTTGCCTGGGCACCGGTAAAGGCGCCACGTTCGTGGCCAAACAGCTCTGATTCAAGCAGATCACGCGGAATCGCCGCCATGTTCAGGGCGACAAAAGGTTGGTCACTCCTTGGACTGTGGCGGTGCAGTGCATGTGCCACCAGCTCTTTTCCGGTTCCCGATTCACCGTTGATGAGGACGGTGATGTGGGCACGGGCAAGTCGCCCAATCGCCCGGAAGACTTCCTGCATGGCCGGTGCTTCACCGAGGATTTCGAGCGATTTGACTTCCGTGACATCGTCTATGCGCTCTTCGCGCCCACGTCGGCAGGCGCGGGTGATTTGTGAAATGGCATCGTCAAGGTCAAATGGCTTCGGGAGATACTCAAATGCGCCGCTGTGAAAGGCGGAAACTGCACTGTCCAGATCAGAATGCGCCGTCATGATGATGACCGGCAGGCCGGGATAGAGCGCGGAGACCTGGCGCAGCAGATCCAGGCCATCGATTCCAGGCATCCGAATATCGGTGAGAATCACATCAGGCTGTTCGTGTTGCAGCGCCTCAATGATGCCCACGCCGTTTGAGAAGCAGGTGACATGCATCTCAGCTTTGCGCAGGGCGCGATCCAGCACCCAACGAATGGATCGGTCATCATCGATGACCCAGACTCTAGTCTCTTTCGCCATGCCCTGACTCCAGCGGCAGATAGACAAGAAAGGTCGTGTCGCCGGGGCGACTGTCGCATTCGATCAGACCGCCATGCTGACTGATGAGTTCCTGCGCGATGGGTAGTCCGAGTCCGCTGCCACCCGGACGCCCGGAAATCATCGGGAAAAAGATCTGATCCCGGATATCGTCTGGAATGCCTGGCCCGTCATCATGGATCTGGGCGAGCAGTACGAGTCGATGGCGGTGATTGCTAATGGTAAATTGCCGTAACACGCGGGTCTTGAATTCCAGTTGGCCATGAATTCCGGCAGCGGCCGCCGCATTGCGCACCAGATTCAGAAAGGCTTGAATCAGACGATCCTGATCAGCCATGCAGTCGGGAATGCTTGGATCATAATCACGCTGAATTGTAGGGCCTGCGGGTGATTCGGCGAGGATCAGGCTGCGGACGTGTTCCAGGACATCATGGATATTGACGCGACTGAACCGAGGCATTCGGTTGGGTCCGAGCATCCGGTTCATTAATGACTGCAAGCGATCCGCTTCATCGATGATGATGCGCGTGTATTCGCGCAGACCGGGCTCCGGGAGTTCCTGTTCCAGCAGTTGTGCCGCGCCGCGCAAACCGCCGAGAGGGTTCTTGATTTCATGTGCCAGACCCCGAATCAACGCCTGGGTGGCCTGATGCTGCGACAGCAGATGTTCTTCACGGGTGATTCGCAGTTGACGATCCACCTGGTTGAGTTCAACCAGTAATGCCTCTTCGGTTTCATCATTGAGAAGCGGCAAGACGGTACAGTTCACGGTTTTCGTGCGGCCATCGGTCGCCATGATATTGATTTCACGTTCCGTAAATGGATGACGCGACGCCAGCGCCGCAGCAAGACGCTGATCAACATTGGTTTCCTGGCACGGCAGCAGATCTGCTGCCTGTTGGCCAACGAGATGTCGCGAGCTGACTTCAAACAGGATTTCAGCCGCAGGATTGAGATAAATCAGACGCAGATCCCGGTCAAAAAGCAGCACGGCGGTGTTCAGATGATCGAGAATCATCCGTTCAAGCGTCGGCTTCACCACGGGCTGAGGCGTCATGTGAGTGGATCCGGATGGCGATTGGGTTTGCCTGTCATCAGCCGATGGCCAGAGGATCGAAAGCATCGATCACATCCGTGTCGTGCATTGATGGTTCCAGTCTGTGCTGGAATAGCGCACTAGGATGGTGCATCCCTGCACCGCATCTTCGGGGGAGTTGCGTCCCTTGCCCTTGCCGAACTTAGAGGCTGTAGTACATGTCGAATTCAATCGGATGCGTGGTCATGCGCAAACGGGTGACTTCGGCCATCTTCAGCGCGATGTAGCTGTCGATCAGATCGTCGCTGAACACGCCGCCAACGGTGAGGAAATCACGATCCTGATCAAGCGATTCAAGCGCCATGTCCAGCGAATGGCAGACCGTTGGAATGGCTTTCGCTTCTTCGGGCGGCAGATCATAGAGATCCTTGTCCATCGCATCGCCGGGGTGGAGCTTGTTCTGGATGCCGTCCAGACCGGCCAGCATCATGGCCGAGAACGCCAGATAGGGATTGCCGGTGGAGTCCGGGAAACGCACTTCGATCCGACGGCCTTTAGGACTAGCGCTGAACGGAATGCGGATGGAAGCAGAACGGTTGCGCGCCGAGTAAGCCAGCATGACCGGTGCTTCAAAGCCTGGAACCAGACGCTTGTACGAATTGGTTGACGCATTGGTCAGCGCATTCAGCGCACGGGCATGCTTGATGATTCCGCCGATGTAATACAGCGCGGTGTCGGACAGACCGCCGTATCTGTCGCCGGCAAACAGGTTGTTTCCGTCCTTGCTGAGGGATTGATGCACATGCATCCCGGTGCCGTTGTCGCCCACGATCGGCTTGGGCATGAAGGTCGCCGTCTTGCCGTAAGCATGTGCGACGTTCTGGATGACATATTTGGTGATCTGGTTCTTGTCGGCGCGTTTCACCAGCGTATCGAAGCGGGTGCCGATTTCACATTGACCAGCGGTCGCCACCTCGTGATGGTGTACTTCAACCGCAACGCCCATTTCTTCCAGCGTCAAACACATGGCGGCGCGCAGATCGTTGAGCGAATCGACTGGCGGAACTGGGAAATAGCCGCCCTTGACGCCGGGACGATGACCCATGTTGCCGTCGGGGAACACACGCTCGGAATTCCAGCCGGCTTCCTGCGAGTCGAGCTTGCAGAAACAGCCGCTCATGTCGGCGCCCCAGCGCACGTCATCGAAGATGAAGAACTCAGGTTCCGGGCCGAAGAACGCCGTGTCGGCGATGCCGGTTGACTTCAGATAGGCTTCAGCGCGTTTTGCCACCGAACGCGGATCGCGCTCGTAACCGGTCATGGTCTCGGGTTCGAGGATGTCGCACCGGATGATCAGCGTATTTTCGTCAGTAAAGGGATCCATGACGGCAGTGTCTGGCTCAGGCATCAGCACCATGTCTGACGCTTCGATGCCTTTCCAGCCAGCAATCGACGAACCGTCAAACATCTTGCCGTCCTTGAACATGTTTTCGTCGACCACGCTCGCCGGCATGGAAACATGCTGTTCCTTGCCACGGGTGTCGGTGAAACGCAGGTCAACGAATTTCACTTCGTTGTCATTGATCATCTTAATGACATCTGTCATTGAATTATCTCCGATGCTATTGACTGATACGGTGTGGTCATAAAATCAAAACCGGCTGAAACGCTTTACAATTCCAGTGCTGGAGCGATCCATCCGGCTGTTCCAAAATACCTGATCATAATTGATCAGTTAGATTTGTCCGCACTTGGTTGACGCGGCGAACCGCCCAACTCAAGCCCTTGACGCTCAGCTGCGCCGGATTCCATTGGTCGGTCGTGCGTTTTCATGTGGTTAGCCCCCTTTCGGTAAAGCGCTTAGGCCGAAGCCCAGAGACTTGCAGCAGTCACATGTCAGCATGACCGTTGAACCGACATTGTCGGTCTAAACCCGCTTATCCTGAACAGGTCTGAAGACAAAAAGCAACGATCAGTTAATGGCTCCCAAATCCTGCGCTGGAGCGCAACAGTTCAGGGATGGCGTTGCAGCATGCAAACGAACCACGCCAACCGGTGGTTGCGAGGGGTTTGCAAAATCCGTAAGCGATGGATCGCTTCGCTGCACCGATCAGCAATAATAGCGCCAAAATCAGGCAGGACGCATGGCTGTCAGTAACGATCAATGCAGTGTCTGCTTTGCTGCACGGGTTTTGAGTCCTACTCCCGACGCTTCCACGCCGATCCACCCCAGATGCTGCACCTCATGTTACGCCCTTAAATAGTGAGCGGGAGCAGAAATATGCACTAAAATAGCGCGGATATCTCAATTCGTCGGCACCATCACGCTGCAGCCTGTCAGATTCGGGTGCGACCAACACTGATGCTTTGGGTAGGATGCCGTGATAACAGACTCGTTATCAAGACAGCGAACCCCTTAATCCGAACGACGCCATGCGCCTGCATGAACTCAACCGCCACTCCCACCACCTGACGCATCGTATTGAGGCGTTGGTATGCGTGGTGGCGAACGTCGCGGGTGATCTGACCCGCATCGAAGAGGTTCGGCGGTTAGGACAAGCGCA
>CAIUAY010000038.1 GCA_903897335.1 uncultured Chromatium sp.
ACCGCCTCATCGCCCCCCGCAGACGAATGGCATGGTGGAACGCTTCAATGGGCGCAACGCCGAGCTGCTCGCCACCACCCGCTTCGATACCGCACAGAACCTGGCGAACACCCTCACCGGCTCTGTGAGGTTATACAATCACCAGATCCCGCAAAAGGCGCTGGGACACATCGCACCGATTCAAGCACTCAAAGACTGGCAACAAACATGCCCCGAACGCTTCAAAAAGCGGGTATATAATCTCACGGGACTTGACACGCCAGATCCTTCGGCATGATGTGCCGCGATTCGGCCATCAGCACTTCGGCCAGTTGCGCACGTCCCGGGCAGTCAGGAATGGCGTCGATGGCACCTTTGACCAGTTGCTTCAGTCGATCAATCGCACCGTCAACGCCCAGCTCAGTGGCAGCGCTCGGACGGTTGAGCAGGGCATCCCGACCAACTGGCTTGCCGACTTCCTGGGCGCTGGCAGCCACATCACGCAAATCATCGGCAACCTGATAGGCTTCGCCGATATAATCGCCAACCACGCGCCAGATGTCGGCATCTGCGCCCGCGACCTGAGCGCCGGCCGCTGTCGCGGCAGCAAACAGTGAGCCGGTCTTGGCGCGGTGATAATCTTCAACCGAGACCCGTGGTTCGCACTCCCATGCCTGACCGGCGGTAATGCCAAACGGCATCCCAACCGAACGGCTGACGGTCAGCAGTAGCGGTGCCAGACGTTCAGGGGTATCCGCAAGACGGCGGGCGAGATGTTCAAAAGCGAGGATGATCAGCGCATCACCAGCTAGCACGGCCAGCGGCTCGCCAAAGGCGCGATGCACGGAGGGGACGCCACGACGCAGTGGCGAATCGTCGAAACAGGGCAGGTCGTCATGTACCAGCGAGGCGCAATGCAGCAGTTCAATCGACGCGCCCACGGCATCGGCTGCCGCAAAATCACGACTGCCGCAAGCGGCAGCGACGGCAAGACACAGACGCGGACGCACCCGCGCACCGCTTGGAAACACGGCATGACGCACGGCTTCGACTAGGCGGGGCGGACAACCGGCAATCGCCACAGCGTCTATTGCAGCGGACAGTTCCCGCTCGATTCGAGTTGCGGCATCCATCAGTGATCTCCCGGTAACCGTCTTCTTTGTCAGGATTTATTGACACTCAGTTGGGTCATGTACAATAGACATCAATATTCGATGCGTCAATGTGAATCGACGGAGACAGGATTCATGGTCAAGGAAACAGTGATCGTCATTGGCGCGGGGGCGGACTGGCAAGCGCAATCCAGCTTTCTATATGCTGACCCGACGGTGTTCACCATGCGCTGAGTCTTCGATGAACCCTTTGCCGGCGCCGGTGCCACGCTCGATGATTTTCCGCGACTCCAGCCATTCGAGACCATCGCCCGTCATGCCTAGTACGCGCTTCCGTTTAATCTTGCATAAGCCTCATTGTAGACACATCTCGTCAGGCAAGTTCTCAAGAGGTGCATCCAATGATCAAGTATGTTGTCCGGCTCACCGATGACGAACGCTCGTCGCTGACGCAGTTAAT
>CAIUAY010000039.1 GCA_903897335.1 uncultured Chromatium sp.
AACAGATCATCACAAAGGCAGTACACGAATATAATTTGGGTGTCCATCGGGGTTCCTCGCCGGTCGTTGTGCAGTAGGGGTACTCACAACGCTAGCAAACTCCGATGGACGCCGATCTATCAAGGTGGCAACTTGGGTTAGATAGTGGCACGACCGCCAAGTGTTCATAATGTCCAAACATCACTGTCATAAAAAGCTATGGCGACACCGTCGCTATTGATAAAATCGCAATGCAAGGCCACTTGGTCTGGAAGCTGATCAAACCATCGGGAACGGCTATCACAGCGAGAGCTGGCCGGCGGGTAAGATCGTTAAGTCGGAATTAGGGAAGAAAAGGGAGAAAGCAACGATGTTAATCTTGACTCGCCGCGTCGGCGAAACGCTCATGATTGGTGATGAAGTCACCGTCACCGTCCTTGGCGTCAAGGGCAATCAGGTTCGTATCGGCGTGAATGCACCACGCGAAGTCTCCGTGCATCGTGAAGAAATCTATGAACGGATCAAACGGGAGCAGGCCGAAACCGGGCAAGCTGGAATACCCATCGAGCCATCAGTCAACCTGACTGACTGACAGTCGAGACGGCTGGAAGTCCATGACCGGACGTGTTAGCATGTTCGGCCTGACCTAACCGGAGAGATGGCCGAGTGGCTGAAGGCGCTCCCCTGCTAAGGGAGTATAGGCTTAAACCCTATCGAGGGTTCGAATCCCTCTCTCTCCGCCAAAACAACCGCAAACCCCATTAAACCAAAAATTTAACGGGGTTTTTCTTTGCGCGAATGGTCGCGATTGATGTCGGCCTAAATTGTATCTGCGCTCACTCTCATGACCCAACCGAGATGATGATCCCTGTGAGCGAAGAAATTCTGATCAATGTGACGCCACCCGAGACCCGGGTGGCCGTGGTTGAAAGTGGCGTCGTGCAGGAGATTATCATCGAGCGTGCTGAACGCAGTGGTCTGGTTGGCAACATCTATAAAGGCCGGGTGTGCCGGGTACTGCCCGGAATGCAGGCGGCCTTTGTCGATATTGGTCTGGATCGAGCCGCCTTTCTGCATGCTTCGGATATCCTGAGCGCCCAGAGCGAGTCGCGTGATGACCATATCCATGAGCTGGTACGCGAAGGTGATATGCTCGTGGTTCAGGTGGTTAAAGATCCACTCGGTTCCAAGGGAGCGCGTCTGACCACGAACATCTCGATTGCTTCGCGCTATTTGGTCTGCATGCCAGCGCTGTCGACGACTGGCGTGTCGCAGAAAATCGAAGATGAGGATGAACGGCGGCGTCTGCGTGACATCCTGCAACGCTATGTCGATGCCCATGAAGGGGAGGGCGGCTTCATCGCCCGCACGGCGGCTGAAGCTGTCAGCGAGGAGGCGCTGGTCAAGGACATGGCCTTTCTGGCGAAACTGTGGCGTGGCGTGAAGGAACGCTGTGCCCTGGCGACCGAGATCAGCCTGATCCACGATGATCTACCGCTGGCGCTACGTGCGCTGCGCGACTTGGTGACGCCTGAAGTCGAGCGTATCCGCATCGATTCCCGCGCCATGGTTGACAAGGCACTGCCGTTCGCGGCCAATTACATTCCGGAGATCCACGACCGCATCGACCACTATCAGGGCGGACGTCCATTGTTCGACCTGTATGGCATCGAGGACGAGATCAAAAAGGCGCTGCTGCGCAAAGTGAGCCTGAAATCCGGCGGCCATCTGGTTATCGACCAGACTGAAGCCATGACCACCATCGATGTCAATACCGGCGCCTTTGTTGGGCACCGCAATCTCGAAGAAACCATCTTCAAGACCAATCTTGAAGCCGCTCAGGCGATCTGTCGGCAACTGCGTCTACGCAACCTTGGCGGCATCATCATCATCGATTTCATCGATATGACCGAGGATGAACACAAACGCCAAGTGATGCGGGCGCTTGAAAAATGTCTGGCTCGCGATCACGCCAAAACCCATATCACCGAGGTTTCCTCGCTGGGTCTGGTGGAGATGACCCGCAAGCGCACCCGCGAGTCGTTGGAACATGTTCTGTGCGAACCCTGCCCTTGCTGTGCTGGACGCGGCTCGATCAAGACCGCCGAAACCACCTGTTACGAGATCTTCCGCGAGATCCTGCGTGAAGCGCGTCAATTCGAGGTGGAAACCCTGCTGGTACTGGCCTCTCAAGAGGTCGTAGATCGGATGCTCGATGAAGAATCCGCCCATCTGGCCGAGCTGGAAGCCTTTATCGGTCGTCCGATCCGGCTCCAGGCGGAGTCGCTCTATACCCAGGAACAATATGACGTGGTGCTGATTTAATGATGACAACCAAACAAAAGCTTGGCGCAATCCAGATGGCTACCGGCCCGAATGTCAGCGCGAACCTGTTCGAGGCGGAGCGTTTAATCAAGGAGGCGGTCGACAACGGTGCCAGTCTCGTGGTGCTGCCGGAAAATTTCGCCTTTATGGGCAAGCGCGACCAGGATCAACTGGCCCTGCGCGAGGCGGATGGTCACGGCCCTTTGCAGGACTTCCTATCCCGCGTGGCCAGACAGCAGGGCATCTGGATCGTGGGCGGAACCATCCCGATGGTCGCCGACGATCCCAGCAAGGTGCGTGCGGCCTGTCTAATCCATAACGAAAAAGGCGAGCGTGTCGCCCGTTATGACAAGATCCATCTCTTCGATGTCACCCTGCCGGGAGTCGATGAGCGCTATCACGAGTCGGCAACCATCGAGAGCGGCGATCAACTCGTGGTGATCGACAGTCCATTCGGGCGTCTGGGTGTGGCAGTTTGCTACGATCTGCGTTTCCCTGAGCTGTTTCGTAAACTGCTTGACCATGGCGTTGAAGTGCTGGCCATCCCGTCTGCCTTTACTGCAATCACCGGCAAGGCGCACTGGGAAACCCTGGTGCGTGCCCGCGCCATCGAAAATCTGGCCTATGTCGTCGCGGCGGCACAGGGCGGTTTCCATCTCAACGGACGCGAGACGCACGGACACAGCATGATCGTTGATCCCTGGGGCACAGTTCTGGCGCAAGTCCCCCGTGGCAAGGGTTATATCTGCTGCGCGATCGACCGCGAATATCAAGATTCGGTGCGCCGCAATTTCCCGACCATTGATCACCGCCGTTTGAAATGCGTCTTGTGATGTCTTGACACCTTGCCTTTGACGACAGAGCGGCCTCTCTCATGAATGACCCGATCACCATTGCTCAAAACAGTATTCTGATACCTAGCGGACTCGCCGAACACGATCTCGACCGTCTTCTGGGTCGCCTGGCTAGCTCCGTGGTGGATGCGGCAGACATCTATTTCCAGTCGAGTCGACTCCAGTCCTGGGTGTTGGAGGACGGCATCATCAAGGATGGCAGCTTCAGTATCGAGCAGGGCGCGGGACTGCGCGCCATCAGCGGCGAGAAGACTGGATTTGCCTATTCGGATGAACTGGAATTTCCCGCTCTCATTCAGGCGGCTGATGCCGCGCGGGCGATTGCGCGTGGCGGACAAGAAGCGCAAGTCAGGATTGGTCATGCACTGGCCGAACGGCGACTCTATCCGTCGCTCAACCCCATCGACACGCTGGCTGATTCCGAAAAAGTCGCGCTCCTGCATCGGGTGGACGCTGAGGCACGGCGTCTCGATCCGCGTGTGCGCGAGGTGACGGCCAGCTTGGTCGCGGCACAGGATACAGTGCTGGTGCTGGCTGATGATGGCCGTCTGGCCGCCGACATCCGTCCACTGATCCGTCTGAATGTCAGCGTGATCGTCGAGCAGAATGGACGCCGTGAACAGGGTTCTAGCGGCGGTGGCGCGCGCACCGATCTGAGCTATTTCCTGGCCGAAGAGCGAGCACTGGACTATGCCCGTGAGGCCGTAAGGCTGGCGCTCACTAATCTGGACGCCGAGGCAGCGCCTGCCGGAACCATGACCGTGGTGCTAGGCGCAGGCTGGCCGGGGGTGCTGCTGCACGAAGCCATCGGTCATGGACTGGAAGGCGATTTCAATCGCAAGGGCAGTTCTGCCTTCTCTGGGCGCATCGGCGAGCGGGTCGCCGCGCCTGGCGTCACCGTCGTCGATGACGGCACCCTGCCGGGGCGGCGTGGTTCGCTGAATATCGATGACGAAGGCACGATCACCCAAAATACGATCCTGATCGAAGATGGCATCCTGCGTGGCTACATGCAGGACAAGCTCAACGCCCGACTCACCGGCAGCGTGTCCACCGGCAACGGACGCCGAGAATCCTACGCCCATTTGCCCATGCCGCGCATGACCAACACCTACATGCTGTCCGGCCAGTACGATCCCGCCGAGATCATCGCCTCGGTTGACCGGGGGCTCTATGCGGTCAATTTCGGTGGCGGGCAGGTAGACATCACCTCTGGCAAGTTCGTCTTTTCCACCAGCGAGGCGTATCTGATCGAGAATGGCAAAATCGGACGTCCGGTCAAGGGCGCGACCCTGATCGGCAACGGTCCGGACGTGCTGACCCGCGTCAGCATGATCGGCAATGACCTCAAGCTCGATGAAGGCGTTGGAACCTGTGGCAAAGAAGGCCAGAGCGTCCCGGTTGGCGTTGGACAGCCAACGCTGCGGGTCGATAGCCTGACTGTCGGCGGAACGAATCAGGAATAACGCTAGTAGATCATTCCAGCTTAACTTGTGGGTAGAGGCGTTTGAGTTTGATGCGGGCGTCTTCGGTGGTGAACTGCCAGTCCACGCCGGTTTGGGAGGCATTGCGGCGTTCGGCCCACGCTTTGGCCTCGCGGCGCAGGG
>CAIUAY010000040.1 GCA_903897335.1 uncultured Chromatium sp.
ATTAACTGCGTCAGCGACGAGCGTTCGTCATCGGTGAGCCGGACAACATACTTGATCATTGGATGCACCTCTTGAGAACTTGCCTGACGAGATGTGTCTACAATGAGGCTTATGCAAGATTAAACGGAAGCGCGTACTACTCAAAGTCCAAACCAAACGTGTAATTGATCTGGTAGGCTTCGCCGCGTTCCAGCTCATCCTGAATGCGGCGAACCTGTTTGAGATAGTGATCCCGCGTGACATCCTGGCGCAGGATGTCGATTTCGGCTGTAATGTCCGCTACTCCAAGCAAAAGACGATCCATCTGCCGGGGTTCCGGCCAGACGCCTAGCCAGGCAAGCGGCGCAGGCGCCAGAGGCTGGCGCAGGCGCGGTTCCAGCAGGAACCTGAACTCATAGTTGAAATATCCCGCCAGTCAGTGTCCACTGGCCAGATGCGTTTCCAGACGTAAAAAAATCCTCAATACAATCTGTAGGATGGCGGATAAGGATTGCAGATGGCGATGAAAAAACCAGGATGTCGTATTTTCCGCGTCTCTGATTCCGCTTTCCAGCAGAACAAAGGGTTCATCAATGGGTAATCCGTTCAGGTGCATCATGGACGCTAGGATCAGAGTGCACCTTTTCAGGTTTACACGTACTGCACCTCTAGGATTTCAAACTCCCGAATCCCGCCCGGTGCCGCGACAGATGCAATGTCGCCTTCGCTCTTGCCGATCAGACAACGGGCAATCGGCGAGCCAATGGAAATCATGCCGAGCTTGAGATCGGCTTCGTCTTCGCCGACGATCTGGTAAGTCAGTTCTTCCTCCTTATCGATTTCCAGCACCCGCACCGTGGCGCCGAAAATGACACGGCCGTTGGCGGTAAGCGTCGTCACGTCGATGACCTGCGCATTTGACAGCTTGCCTTCGATATCCTTGATGCGGCCTTCGACAAAACTCTGCTGTTCACGGGCAGCATGGTATTCGGCATTTTCTTTGAGATCGCCGTGCGCACGGGCTTCGGCGATAGCCTCGATGATGCGCGGGCGCTCGATGCGCTTGAGCTGATCGAGTTCTTCGCGCAATTTCTCTGCGCCTCTGGCAGTCAGAGGGATTTTGGTCATGGATGGTGTCCTCGTTTGGAAACGCCGCTTTGGAACAAGACCTGCGGCGGCTTGAGTCCATTGCGGACTCAATAAAACATGGCGGACGCTTGAACACGTCCGCCAATCACGAATCAGTAAAGATCTTGTAACCGATTGACACTGACGATGTCGAGTTGTTTCAGTGCCAGACAGGTGGCCTCGGCACCCGCGATGGTGGTGGTGTAAGCCACTTTGTACTGAAGCGCAGCACGGCGGATGGCAGCGGAATCGGCAATGGCTTTCGCCCCTTCAGTGGTGTTGACGATAAAGCCGATTTCGTTGTTTTTAATCATATCGACGATATGCGGACGCCCCTCAGCGACTTTGTTGACGCCGAGACAGTCCAAACCGGCCTCGCGGATGGCTGCTGCCGTGCCGTGGGTCGCGTAAAGTGTAAAGCCAAACTCCAGTAAATCACGGGCAACACGGATCAGTCGTGTCTTGTCCGCTTCGCGGACACTCAGCAAGGCTCGACTGCCGCGTCGTGGCAGGATGCTTCCGGCACCTTCCTGGGCTTTGGCATAGGCTTCGCCAAAAGATTCGCCGACCCCCATGACTTCGCCGGTGGACTTCATCTCGGGGCCGAGAACAGTATCGACACCTGGAAATTTCATGAACGGAAACACTGCTTCCTTGACGAAATAATGCTTGGGTTGACGTTCGCGCCGACAGCCCTGTTCAGCGAGTGTCGTGCCAACCATGCACCGCGCCGCGATCTTGGCCAGCGGCAGGCTAATGGCTTTGGAGACAAAGGGCACGGTGCGCGACGCTCGCGGATTGACCTCCAGGATGTAGATGTCATCGCCCTTAATCGCAAACTGGGCGTTCATCAGCCCGACGACATTGAGCGCCAGCGCCATGCGAGTCATCTGTTCGCGCATCCGATCCTGAATCGACGCCGAGAGCGTATAAGGCGGCAGCGAGCAAGCCGAATCACCCGAATGGACGCCGGCCTGTTCGATGTGCTCCATGATGCCGCCGATCAGCACATCGGTACCGTCGCAGATGGCGTCCACGTCGACCTCGATGGCATCATCGAGAAAGCGATCCAGCAGCACTGGCGATTCATTTGACACCCGCACCGCTTCACGCATATAGCGGTTTAATTCCGATTCATCAAAGACGATCTCCATGGCTCGCCCACCCAGCACGTAGGATGGACGCACCACCAGTGGATAGCCAATCGTGGCGGCTTTGGCGATGGCTTCAGACTCACTGCGAGCCGTGGCGTTAGGCGGCTGGCGCAAACCCAGTTTCTGAATCAACTGCTGGAACCGCTCGCGGTCTTCGGCCAGATCGATACTATCCGGGCTGGTGCCGATGATTGGCACCCCGGCCGCTTCCAGATCACGGGCAAGTTTCAACGGAGTCTGACCGCCATACTGGACAATCACGCCGAGCGGGCGTTCTTTGTCAACGATCTCCAGCACGTCTTCCAGTGTCAGCGGCTCGAAATACAGCCGGTCAGAGGTGTCGTAATCCGTGGAAACGGTCTCTGGGTTACAGTTCACCATGATCGTTTCATAGCCATCTTCACGCAGCGCAAAGGCCGCGTGGACACAGCAGTAATCGAATTCGATACCCTGCCCGATGCGATTTGGCCCACCGCCCAACACCATGATTTTTTTACGATCCGTGGGATCGGCTTCGCATTCTTCTTCGTAGGTTGAATAGAGATAGGCGGTCGTGGAGGCAAATTCAGCGGCGCAGGTATCGACCCGTTTGAAGACCGGACGTAAACCCTGTGCATGCCGTCGTGCACGAATCTCGGCCTCCTGACTGTCGATCAGGCGAGCAATGCGCCGATCTGAAAAACCCTGGCGCTTAAGCGTTCGCAGACGTGCGGGCGTTAGACCGGCGCCACCCACGCTGCACAGCTCCTTTTCGGCGCGCACCAGACCTTCGATCTGCGCCAGAAACCAGGGGTCGATCTGGCTGAGCGCCTGAATGTCCTTGCAACTGATCCCCGCACGGAAAGCATCGGCGACATAGAAGATACGCTCGGCACCCGCCTGACGCAGTTCCAGCCGGATGGTGTCGAGCGCATCGGGATCGGCAAGATCGACGATTTCATCCAGTCCGTAGCGATCAATCTCCAACCCCCGGATCGCTTTTTGCAGCGATTCCTGAAAGGTGCGTCCAATGGCCATGACTTCGCCAACCGACTTCATTTGAGTGGTCAGCCGGGCATTGGCCTGGGGAAATTTCTCAAAAGCAAAACGCGGGATCTTGGTGACGACATAATCGATGCTTGGCTCGAACGAGGCGGGTGTCGCCCCGCCGGTAATCTCGTTGCGCAGTTCATCAAGCGTGTAACCGACCGCCAGCTTGGCGGCGACTTTGGCAATTGGAAAGCCGGTGGCTTTGGATGCCAGCGCCGAGGAACGCGAGACACGCGGATTCATCTCGATGATGATCATCCGACCATCGACCGGGTTGATCGCAAACTGCACGTTCGAGCCGCCGGTATCCACGCCGATCTCGCGCAACACCGCAATCGCGGCATTACGCATGATCTGATATTCGCGGTCAGTCAGGGTCTGAGCGGGGGCGACTGTGATTGAGTCGCCGGTATGGACGCCCATCGGATCAAAATTCTCGATGGAACAGATGATGATGCAGTTGTCGGCGCAATCACGCACCACTTCCATTTCATACTCTTTCCAGCCAAGCGCCGATTCTTCGATCAGCAATTCATGGGTTGGCGACAGATCCAGCCCGCGTCGACAGATTTCCTCGAATTCTTCCTGATTGTAAGCAATGCCACCACCACTGCCACCCATCGTAAACGAAGGTCGGATGATGGTTGGAAAGCCAATCGACGCCTGCACCTGGATCGCTTCTTCCAGACTGTGCGCCATCGCCGAACGCGGCATGTCCAGACCAATCTTGCGCATCGCTTTGCGGAACAGATCACGGTCTTCGGCCTTGTCAATCGCTTCACGGGACGCACCAATCAGCTCCACGCCAAAGCGATCAAGAACGCCCTCGCGTACCAGATCGAGCGCACAGTTGAGCGCCGTCTGCCCGCCCATCGTTGGCAACAGCGCGTCCGGGCGTTCTTGCTCGATGATCGCTGCGACAGCGCGCCAGGTAACTGGTTCGATATAGGTGGCATCGGCCATTTCGGGGTCGGTCATGATGGTTGCGGGATTCGAGTTGACCAGCACCACCCGATAGCCTTCTTCACGCAGTGCTTTACACGCCTGGGCCCCGGAATAGTCGAACTCACACGCCTGACCGATCACGATGGGACCTGCGCCAATGATCAGGATGCTATGAATATCAGTACGCTTGGGCATTAGTCCTTCCGCTCACGCATCAGCTCAATGAAGTGATCGAACATGGGTGCGACATCATGCGGGCCAGGACTGGCTTCGGGATGTCCCTGAAAGCTGAAGGCCGGACGCACTCGATGATGGATGCCCTGGAGCGAGCCATCGAACAGCGAGCGATGGGTCGCTTCCAGCGTTTCCGGCAGGCTGGACTCATCGACCGCAAAGCCGTGGTTCTGGCTGCTGATCATGACTGCGCCAGTTTTGAGATCCTGCACCGGATGGTTGGCGCCGTGATGCCCAAATTTCATCTTGTGCGTACGGGCACCACAGGCCAGTCCGAGCAATTGATGACCAAGACAGATTCCAAACAGTGGCGTATCGGTTTCAAGCAGGTCACGAATGGCGCTGATCGCATAGTCGCAGGGCGCGGGATCGCCAGGCCCGTTAGAAAGAAATACGCCATCCGGTGCCAGCGCCAGAACCTCGGCTGCCGACATCTGCGCCGGCACCACGGTCACGCGACAGCCGCGCGCGACCAGCATCCGCAGGATGTTGCGCTTGGCTCCGTAATCATAGGCGACGACATGCAAGGGCAAGGATGCGACATCTGACATCAACGATTCAGGAAGCCCACTATGCAGCGCCCAGATTCCCTGCGTCCAAGAGTAAACCTCGGTGGTTGAAGCGGACTGAGCCAGATCCATGCCTGACAGTCCTGGAAAAGCATGCGCCGCTGTCAGCGCAGTCGTCTCGTCGATGGCGTCACCCGCCTGAATGCAGCCGTTCTGGGCACCTTTTTCGCGCAGAATGCGCGTCAGGCGTCGGGTATCAATGTCTGCAATTCCGACCACGCTCTGACGGATCAGATAGGCATCGAGTCGCTCCTGCATCCGAAAATTACTCGGCAACTGTGGCAGATCACGAATAATGAGACCGGCAGCCTGAATGCCGTCCGATTCTTCATCTTCAGAGTTGGTGCCAACATTTCCGATATGCGGACAGGTCAGGGTGACAAGTTGTCTGAGATACGAAGGATCGGTCAGAATCTCCTGATAACCTGACATGGCCGTGTTAAAAACCACCTCACCGATACTCGTGCCATCGGCACCAATGGACGTTCCGTGGAAGACCGATCCGTCTTCCAGAACCAGAACCGCAGGTTTTCTCAAGGGTTTCTCCGAATCCAGGCGAGGACGCGCAGCGAACGCAAGGGCTCGCGTAAACACGTATCAAGTTGCGCCGCTGACAGGGCGCTATCCGGGTGAATTCTAAAGAACCGCCGCCAAGCTGTCCACGCGCACGGATAGCCATGGCATGTCCTGGCATTAAAGTGGACCCCGAAAACCGGACAGTCATTTAAGCTGTCAAGCCGGCACGAAAGGGTTGATCAAAATGGGTGAAGCAAAGCGCAAGACCTACGCGGCGGCGTTCAAGGCCAAGATCGGGTTGGAAGCCATCC
>CAIUAY010000041.1 GCA_903897335.1 uncultured Chromatium sp.
CGCTTCGTTCATCGCTTCACCCCTCGGTTGTTCGTCACTTCCAAGGGTAAAAGAAGGGCGGAGCGTTTGCCGCCACCTTCAGCAACGCTGATGACCTACTCGGTTACAGGGTTTTGGCCGGAACGATGATCAAGGCCTCATTTTCGATAAAATCCCGGAATTCCGCTTCATCCTTGAACCAACCGTCAGACTCCCAGGGATCATCGGCGCTTTGTTTGGTCACGAAGGCACCGATGACATATTCAGTGGCCGAGACGGACGGTTCCCTGAAATCGCCCGTCCCGCGTTCGCGCAGGATCATAAAGCTCGCTTTCGATCCCGCCGCCTGCAAATGACAGACCGGACACTCCCAATAATCGTCGCGATTCAACCGCATCGCGATTTCCTGATTTTTCAGCGCGCATTGGGGGCAATCGCCGTCACTGTAGTGGTCGAACATGGCTGACTCCTGATCTGCTGTGTTACTTTAAATTGCACCGCGTCGCCGAACCCGCTTGCAGAGGCGATTTAAATCTCCCCTACAAGTGGTGCGTCCTGTTCCGGAAATCGTCTAAACCGCCCGCGCCTCAGCACGCTTCAACCGACACTCCGCCGCCAGTCGTTTCAGAAATTGCTCGGGGGTCAGCGCCTCGCCGAGCAAGACCCGCTGACGGCAGACGTTGGCGAAATCCCCGGGCGTCAGCTCGTGCAGGCTGTCGAGATACCGTGTCAGTTCGGGCGGTACCGGGGCGGATGCATCGCCGAGCGCTTCGCGGGCGAAGAGCGCCAACCGTTGCGCCGGGTTGAGCGCACGGAACCCCAGCTTGAAGTCGAAGCGGCGCAGCGCCGCCTCATCGATGCCGCTCATCAGGTTGGTCGCGGCGATGAAGATGCCGGGGTAGGTTTCCATCTGCTGCAACAGTTCGTTGACCGCCGTGCGTTCCCAGGAATGCCGTGCCTGTCGCCGATCACTCAGAAAGCTGTCGACCTCATCGAGCAACAACACCGTCCGCGTCGGATCGCACTCGCGAAACAGCCGCGCCAGGTTCTGTTCGGTCTCCCCGACATAGGGCGAGATCAGGTCTGACGCCTGCCGCGAGACCAACTCCCGATCCAGCGCCTCGGCCAGCACCTC
The DNA here is from genome assembly GCA_903897335.1 of uncultured Chromatium sp. GTDB lineage: Bacteria > Pseudomonadota > Gammaproteobacteria > Chromatiales > Chromatiaceae > Chromatium. Next base: position 1,115 of record CAIUAY010000041.1, read on the forward strand.
GGCGAAGGCGGTCTTGCCGGTGCCGGGCGAGCCGTAGAAGCAGAGGCTTCCGCGCCCCTGACGGTGCAGCGCCTGAACGATGGCGCTCGGGGTCAGGCCGCCCGTCAGATTCAGGTAGGCGACCTCGAAGACCGTGGCCGGGGTGCGGCGTCGCGGTGCCGGGGCGCCGTGCAGCAGGGTACGCAGGGCGGCCACGCCGGCGCGCACCGTTGCATCGGGCGGGGCGGTGGGACGCAGGTCGAGCAGCCGACGCGCCGCGCCCAACTGGGCGGGGGCGAGCGCCGGATCGGCGGCCAGCTCATCGAGCAGATCGGGCGCGAGACCACAACCTCCCAGATGTCGCTCGGCCATCTGCCGACGCACCGAACGCGGCGGGGTGACGCAGGCCACCGGCAGCAGGAAGCGGCGCAGAAAGGCCGCATCCATGCCGGAGGTCGCATTGGCGATCCAGAGCGCCGGCACTGGATTCTCCTCCAGGATGCGGTTCATCCAGCCTTTCTGCTTGCCGGTCACCGACTCCCCGCGCAACAGCGCAAAGAGGTTGTCGCCGCTGTCGAACACGTCCTCGACCTCATCGAAGATCAGCACGGCGTCATGGCGACGCGCCAGCAGCCGTTGCGCCATCAGATAGGCCGACAGCCGCCCCCGGCGCGACAGCCCGTCGTCATCGTCATCGGCGCTGCGCACCTGATAGGCGGCGAGCCCGGCGGCGGCGGCGACGGCGCGCGCCAGTTCGGTCTTGCCGGTGCCGGGGGCGCCGTGGAGCAGGCCATTCACCCCCACCGCCCCGGTCCGCGCCGCCTCACCCAACACCTCGGTCAGGCGCGCGCTCTCCGCCGCCAGATGCGGAAAGTCGTCCAGGCCCCAGGCGGCCCCCGGCGCGGGCTCGATCAGCAAGGCCAGCAGCGCCGCGCCGTCGCTGGGTTCGGCATCCAGGATCTCGCGCAGCAGATCGCTCGGGCGCAGGAAGTCCTCCAGGTCGCTGGAACCCGTGTCATGCTCGACCAGCCCCAAGGTCCGCAGCGGGGCGCGCCGGCTCAGGGCCGCGCGCAAGGTTGCGACGGGGAGTCCGAGCAGGGCCGCCAACCGTGGCAGATTGACCCGGGCCGGCGCCTGACCGCATGCGCGCAGCAGGGCGCGCAGCGGCTCGACCAGGAGATGCTGATCGAGAAAGTCGAGGATCCGCAGCGCCGTGGCATCCAGGGCGAGTTGCTCCGCGAGCAGGGCGATGGTTGGCGACAGCGGCGCCGCGCCGTCGGCCTTCACCAGCCGGCTCAGGACGGCGCGGGGGATGGCCTGGAAACAGGCCCGCAGCCGCTCGAGCAACGCCTGGTCATGCAGCGGCAGGGTGATGGCCGCCGCCTCCCACTCCGCCCGCAGATCGAAGTCTTCTTCATCCGGGTCGGGGTCCGGCTGGGTCATGAAGGCCGCGACCGCGCGCGGCTGCAGGATCGGCTGGAGCAACTGCCAGAGCGCCCTGAGAAAATCGCGGTCGTGAAAACGTGGTTTCAGATCCGCCGCGCCCTGGAGCAGTTGCACGGCATAGCGGGCGAGGCGCCGCTCGGCGGCCGGGACGGCGCTGACATCGGTCAGCCAGAGGGTACGATGGTGGGTCATGATCGAGGCTCCTGGGTCTTCCTGTAACGTCACGAGGCGATGGGTCCGCTTGCGCCGAAGGCGACAAACCGTCATGGTCAGCGCTCCTCATCCGTCGCCTGGAAGCGACGGCTGTCGTAGTAAAAGGTCACGAATTCGCCGCGCGCGGGGCCTTCGTCCCACAGTAGGCCGAGCACCACATCGAGCGGCTCGCGGAAATAGGTGCTGCCAGCCTCGTCCTCGCGATCAAGCACCGGGGTCTCCAGGATCTCGATGACCACGGCGGGCTGCCCGTAGCGGGGGATGCGCTTGTTCTTCAACCCAGGCTTCCATTCCACGAGCTGTCCGGGGCTGAAGCGCTGACGCTTGACGAGGGATTGATAGCGCTCGCGCAACACCGCGCCGGGATCGCCGCGCAGATCCTCTAGCGGCTCGTCGTCGAGTAGGTCGAGCGGATGCTCCTCACTCAGTCCGATGCGTGAGAGCAGCTCATGCGAGGACAACTCCTGGGGCTTTTGGCGTGACATGGCAGATTCCTCTAGGGCAGGTTGGGCTGGGCATCTGGCCTCGCGGATGCGGGGCTTGAAGCGCATTGGATCACATCGACGCGAAAGACTTTTACGCATAAACTCGCGTCATGAGCGCCACCCATGACACCCGCATCAAACGCCTGAAACGTCTCGTCGCCTTACTGCCGCCGACGGGGACAGGCAAGGAGTACTGCCTAGACGGCAAGCGTCTGCTCGCGGTCCTCGGCGAAGACTATGGCACCGGCGACGAGAAGGCGCGCCGACGGACGCTCCAGCTTGATCTCAAGGATCTGGTCGAGGAGGGACGCATCGAGGCGGTCAATCCCGGCGGCAAGCCACTGCGCTACCGACGCGCAGGCGCGGATCCCGAGGACGCGACGCTGCTCTGGCAATACACGCTGCAACAAATCCAGGATCTGGTGGCTGACGCCGTGCCGCACCGGCAGCTCAACCGCGTGTGGGAGCGCTTACTGGCCGAGGACGTTGGGCCGCGACTTGATCGCGGCCGTCTGCGGATCGTTCCCGATACCCTGCGCTTGCAGCCCGTCGAGCTGTCTGAAAAGGTGCTGATGGCGGTGATCACCGCGCTGGCCAATGGTCAGGCTCTTGAGATGTGCTACCGGAGTGCCGGGAAAGCCCCCGCTCCCGCCCGGCTGCATCCGCAGGCGCTGGTTCAGCGTGGCCCGATTCCCTACCTCCTGGCTCTGAAGAACCACGAGGAGGAACCGGTGCGATTCTATGCCCTGCACCGGATGGTGAGCGCCAACGCCTTAGTCGACGTCCGCGCACGTCAGGCCACAGGCTTCAATCTCGACGCAGCGATTGCCGAGGGTTATATCGATTTTGGCAAAGGCGACTGGATCGACCTGGAACTGCGGGTGCGGGGCTACCTGACGGATCTCCTCACAGTCTGCCCGCTGGAACCGGCTCAGCGCTGGGAAGACGAGCCGGACGGCTCGGATTTCGGCATTCGGGTCTGGGCGACGCTGCCCTCGACCGGGCAATTGCTGCGCTGGTTGTTGGGAGCTGGGGACAATGTCGAGGTAGTCGCGCCGCTGGATCTACGTCAAACCGTGGCGATTCAGGCGGCGAAGGTGGCGGGAATCTATGGCGCACTTGGCGAGTGTCGTGGCAGCTCTCGCTGAGTTCGTCACCACGCTCCACCTTTATGGCGTCCAGTCGCTGGTCGAAGGCAACCGCAAGGTCTACGACTGGCGGCGCAACGGGGTGCCGAGAGATAAAAAACCGGCTTAAATGCCGGTTTTTCACGCCTTGATCCGTTGGGCTGTCAGCTGGTGACGGCTCTTTTACGGTAGGCAAGCATTAGCAGCAGTAACCCTGCCAGAATCATGGGCAGTGTCAGCACCTGCCCCATCGTCAGCCAGCCGAAAGCGAGATAACCGATGTGCGCATCGGGCAGGCGCACGAATTCGACCAGAAACCGAAACGCTCCATAGCCCAGCAGAAACACCCCGGAAACGGCCATCGTCGGGCGCGGTTTGCGAGAGTAGAACCACAGGATCGCAAAAAGCACTACACCTTCCAGCGCCGCTTCGTAGAGTTGCGAGGCATGAACCGGCGGACTCCAAAGACTGCCCGGAGCCTGATCCAGACATTGCGTTGGAAATTGATCGCAGGGCAGGCGCATTCCCCAGGGCAGATTGGTGCGATGCCCCCATAGTTCGCCATTGATGAAGTTACCCAAACGTCCAGCAAACAATCCGGGCGGCACCAGTGGCACCAAAAAATCCGCGACTTGGAAAAAACGCAGCCTCTGTTTGTGTGCGAAAAACAGTATCGCCAGCATCACTCCGATCAGGCCGCCATGAAAAGACATGCCGCCTTCCCAGACTTTGAAGAGATTAAGTGGGTTGGCGAGGATCTGATCCAGACCGTAGAACAACATATAGCCCAGTCGTCCGCCGACGATGGTGCCGATAACGCAATAGAAGATGAGGTCATCCACCATCTCGCCAGTCCAACCCAGGCGCGAGGTACGCCAGCGTCCCAGCGTCCAGGCGATGGCAAAGCCGATGAGATACATGAGTCCGTACCAGTGAACCTTGAGTGGCCCAAGAGCAAGGACGACGGGATCGAGATCAGGATAGGTCAGCATGGTTTGAATCGTTGCTTGGCGGTGAGAAGTGGCTGGTAGCCAGATTTTATTGGCGAATGAGAAGGTTGCAACCGCGATGACGCTGCCGTCATGCTGACCGTTGCCGCTTGTCAGGATTGCGCAGCAGCACATAGACAGCACCGGTGCCGCCATCGCGCTGGGTCGCTGAACAGAAGGCCAGCACCTGCTCATGAAGACGCAGCCAGTAATTGACTTTGCGCTTGAGCACTGGCTGACGGTCTGCCGACCGTGCTCCCTTGCCGTGGATAATCCGTGCGCAGCGAATCCGGCGACGGGCGCATTCAGTAAAAAATTCGCCCAGGATCTGTCGCGCCGGTTCGGCATGGAGACCATGCAGATCAACCTCCAGACCAACTTCAATGGCGCCGCGCTGAAGATCGGCAAGCACCCGGCGCTGGATACCAGGGCGCACAAACAGGAGATAATCCTGGGTCTCGACTTCGGATTCAGACAGGGTGACGGCGATCTCGTCTTCCGGGAGAGTGCTGGCGCGTGGACGCGGCAATGGCTGTGGTTTCGGACGCTCAGGCAGAATACGTTCATGCTGAAGCCGCTCGGCATCCTGAACCTGCTCCCGGAACAAGTCCAGATCGGCCTCATGGATGTCGCTCGCCATCTCGCTATTGCCTCGGTCATCACGCGGGTTGTCGCAGTATATCAGCGTCGCGCTTGACGCAGTTGGGATGCTTGCGCATGTTCGATTGAGTATGATCCAGGCTTGACGCCAAACTGCCGTGATGGCATCGGGCGTCAAGGTTCCGACTCTCAATAGCGATCATCTGAAACAATGCATAACTCATGAAGATCCTGGTCAGTAACGATGACGGTTATCAATCGCCAGGGCTGATCGCCCTGGCTGATGCACTACGATCACTGGGCGAGGTGATCGTCGTGGCACCAGAACGCGATCGCAGTGGTGCCAGTAACTCGCTGACGCTTGATGTCCCGCTACGGGCGCAGACGATGGCCAACGGCTATATCCGCGTGGATGGCACACCAACGGATTGCGTGCATCTGGCACTCACAGGTTTGACGCCAGTTGAACCTGACCTGGTGGTCGCAGGGATCAATCACGGTCCGAATCTTGGCGATGACGTGCTGTACTCCGGGACGGTCGCGGCGGCCACCGAAGGGCGTTTTCTGGGTCTGCCATCGCTGGCGATTTCCATCGCCTCGCATGATCCGCAGTATCTCGCAACAGCCGCCAGCGTTGCCGTACGGCTGGTTTCACGTCTGCGCGACAGCCCGTTGGAGTCAAACGTCATCCTCAATGTCAATGTCCCGGATCGTCCATATCATGAACTTAAGGGGTTCGTGTCCACTCGCCTCGGCAATCGGCATAAGGCCGAACCCATCGTGCGGGCGCAGGATCCACGGGGGCGGACGATCTACTGGGTCGGGCCTGCTGGATCTGAACAGGATGCAGGGCCTGGCACCGACTTTGATGCTGTGCGCAATGGTTTCGTCTCCGTGACGCCACTAAAGGTCGACCTCACCCGGCACAGTACACTTGAACCGCTCGGGCGCTGGCTGGCGACATGTCCGTGACGGATAGCGAACTGGATCCCGGAATTGGGATGACCTCCTGGCGCACCCGTCAGCGACTGATCCAGCGTCTGCGTCACGCGGGCATCCACGCACCTGAGGTTCTAGCCGCAATGCAGAATCTGCCGCGTCATCTGTTTGTTGACGAGGCGCTTGCCAGTCGCGCTTATGAGGATTCAGCCCTGCCAATCGGGCATGGCCAAACCATTTCCCAGCCCTATACTGTCGCGCTCATGACACAATCACTGCTTGAGCGCGTCACACCGGACACGGTACTCGAAATTGGCACGGGTTCTGGTTTTCAAACCGCCGTGCTTGCCGCGCTGGTACGCCGGGTCTACACGGTTGAGCGCATCCAGATCTTGCTGGAACAGGCGCAGCGACGGCTAGGCTCGCTCAGGCAGCGTAATATCCGCTTTCTGCATGGCGACGGCACGAAAGGCTGGCCTGACTATGCGCCCTACGATGGCATTCTGGTCACGGCAGCACCGCCTGGAATCCCCCGGATACTCGCTGAACAACTGGCACCAGGCGGAGTCATGGTGCTGCCCGTCGGTAACGACATGCAACAGGTGCTGGTGCGCGTGACACGGGACGCGGATGGATTTACTCAGGAGATTCTGGATACGGTGAGCTTCGTGCCCTTGTTGACAGGAATTTCTTAGTCGGATCGCCGGCATGTCTGGATTCATGGGCATCAATCAACGATTCCTGCTCTATCTGGTCGTCTTCTGGCTGCCGGTGTTGCTCCATGGTTGTAGCAGCACGAATCCTGCTCCGGTCTATGGCTGGGATTGGCGGGGGCCGGCACCAAAAGGATTTTATCTCGTGCGTGATGGCGACAGCCTGAGCCTGCTGGCAAAGCGTTTAAGGATCAGTTCGCGCAAGCTGGTGAGCTGGAATCAGCTCCAACCACCCTATACGCTCTATACAGGAACCCTGCTGCGGATTGCACCGCCAGAGGTCGCCAGCGTCAAGCCCAAACCAACGGCTCGAACCAGGCCGCCACCCAGAAATGTCGCGCAGTCGCCACGTCGCACGACCATCACCACGGCGCGACCCCAGGATCAGGAGATTCAGGAACCGCGCCGTGAAACATCCCGAATCAACTGGGAATGGCCGCTCAATGGTGCGCTGCTTCAAACGTTTCGGGCGACCGACCGAACCCGTCAGGGCATCCGTATCGGGGGACGCGCCGGCGAACCGGTACGTGCCTGTGCGGATGGCATCGTGGTTTACAGCGGCGGTGGACTCAAGGGTTACGGCAACCTTATTATCATCAAGCACACTGATCAGTATCTCAGTGCCTACGGTTTCAATCGCTCGCTGCTGGTTAAAGAAGGAGAGCATGTCACCCGTGGCCAGACTATCGCCGAGGTTGGCCAGGGACCCGAGGGAACCCATCTGCTGCACTTCGAGGTTCGCCGGAACGGTACCGCCGTCGATCCACTTGCTTACCTGCCCCCACGAAATTAGCCCCGCTCCACCGCACGGAGAGAGATCTGGATGTCAAGCGCCGAAGACCCGGAGGCAAACGAGTATTCAACGGACAGCGAATTGCTGCTGCACCTCGATTCCGATTTGATTGACGCTGAGGCTATCGAACCGCTGGAGATTGAAACTGCCGTCGCTGAGCCGGTCATGGAGCACGCTTCCACAGTGGAAAGCGATTTTGATGCCACCCGAATCTATCTCAACGCAATCGGCGAATCGCGGCTCCTGACCGCCGAAGAAGAGATCTATTACTCACGTCTGGCTCAGGCGGGTGACAATGCCGCACGTTCGCGCATGATCGTGAGCAATCTGCGGCTCGTGGTGAAGATTGCCCGCCGTTATTTGAACCGCAGCCTGCCGTTGCTGGATCTGATCGAAGAAGGCAATCTTGGTCTGATCCGGGCGGTCGAGAAATTTGACCCAGAACGCGGTTTCCGCTTTTCGACCTATGCGACCTGGTGGATTCGTCAGACGATCGAGCGGGCGATCATGAACCAGACCCGCACGGTGCGTCTTCCGATCCATGTGGTTAAAGAGATCAACCTTTATCTCAAGGCTGCACGTCAGCTCGGACAGCGGCTCGATCATGAACCAACGACGGAAGAGATCGCCAGCCTGCTCGACAAACCGATCGACGAAGTCAAGCGGATGCTAGGGCTGAATGAACGTATCGCTTCGGTCGATACGCCATACAGCAAGGATGTTGACCGACCCATGCTGGACATGCTGGAGGACGAGACCGCATGCGATCCGTCTGACAACATCCAGGATGCCGAGATTCAGAGCAATCTGGAACACTGGCTGGGACGGTTGAACGATAAACAGCGTGAGGTCGTGGAGCGCCGTTTTGGATTGCAGGGTCATGACTATTCGACGCTGGAGAGCGTTGCCCAGGAACTGGGCGTGACCCGCGAACGGGTGCGCCAGATCCAGATGGACGCACTGCGACGCCTGCGAACCATCCTCGAAGAAGAAGGTTTTTCAGCCGATGCGTTTTTCAAATAGCGGTCAAGACTCGGAAATCCGCTCACGGCAGCGGATGCAGACGGCTTAATCCCCACTCGATATGTTCACGCACCAGCGGATGCGCATGATCCGAGCGTGAACGCAGCGCATTCACAACCTCTGGCGCAGATGGCGCGTTGCCCAGCGCGACCGCCAGATTGCGCAACCATTGCACATAGCCGATGCGCCGGATTGCCGAACCCTCGGTACGCTTGAGAAAGGTTGTCTCATCCCAGCAGAAGAGTTCGAGTAGTGTCGCCGTCGCCAGACCATGACGGGGAGCAAAATCCGTCTCGGCGGTGCAGCGCGCAAAGCGGTTCCATGGACAGACGCGCTGACAGTCATCGCAGCCATAGATCCGGTTGCCAATCAGTGGACGCAGCGCAATGGGGATGCTGCCGCAATGCTCGATGGTTAAATAGGCGATGCACCGCCGCGCATCCAGTTGATAGGGGGCAACGATGGCAGCAGTCGGACAGATCTCCAGACAGGCGTGACAGCGGCCACAGTGATCGCTGAACGGGGCATCGACCGGTAGTGGCAGGTCAGTGTAGATTTCGCCAAGAAAAAACCAGGAGCCGGCCTGCGGATGGATCAGATTGGTGTGTTTGCCGATCCAGCCCAGACCGGCTTTTGCGGCCAGCGGCTTCTCCATCACCGGCGCGGAATCAACGAAAACACGATAACCGGCAGTGCCCGCGTGGGCGACGAGACGCTCCGCCAGACGTTGCAAACGCTGCCGCAGAACCTTGTGATAATCGCGTCCCAGCGCATAGCGCGAGATGAAGGCGCTGGCTGGATCCGACTGCTTCTGCCGTGATGCCGTCGGTGATTCGGGGAGATAATCCATCCGCGCTGAAATAATCCGCAGCGTCCCCGGAACCAGTTCTGCCGGTCGTGAGCGACGGGTGCCGTGACGTTCCATGTAACCCATGTCGCCCTGATAACCGGCAGCGAGCCAACCCAGGAGCCGCAATTCCGCCTCGGCCAGATCGGTGTCGGTGATGCCGACCTGCTGGAATCCGAGCTGCTGACCCCAGGTCTTGATTTGGCCTGCCAGCGACTGAAACGGCTCAGGATCGGTGTGCTGGACGGGAAAATTTGGCGTGGGCATGTTCAACTATCCAGCAGTTCGCACCGGTGAAATCGCTCAATGATAGAACTAGACCTGCACGATCCTGAAGCCCAGATTGCCTTTGGCGCACGCCTTGCTGCCTGTTTGCCAGCGCCCTGCGTGATCTATCTGGAAGGTGATCTTGGCACCGGCAAGACCACGCTAACCCGTGGCATTCTGAGTGGACTCGGACATCCCGGTGCGGTGCGCAGCCCGACCTATACGTTGATCGAGCCATATCAGATCGGAGATCGCGCCGTCTACCATCTGGATCTTTACCGTCTGACAGACCGCGAAGAGCTGGAATATCTAGGGCTTTTTGATCTGCTAGGCGAGGAGTCCCGGTGGATCATCGAATGGCCTGATCGCGGTGCGGGTCTGCTGCCGCCTCCGGATCTCCGGGTTCAGATTGATCATCTCAGTGAAGGCCGCAGACTGCGGCTGCGCGACTGTAGCATGACAGGAAACGCCATCCTTGACGCACTGTCAGCGCACATCAGGGCAACCCTGCGTCACTGAACGGATGCGACGTTTGCGGCTGAAATCCTGTTGAAAAACTCCCAAAAGACATTCGGAAAGACGCCTAATAAGAGGATTTCGTTTGGAAAAAATCTTGCGTAACTGCTATCTTAATTCGTGCGATTCCAGTCTTGCGTGAACCGCTTGTCGGCGCAATCCACCGGCTTTAGCCGTGGGGTCAAGCCGACTTCTTGACGCGATCACACGACGCGCATCACAGTACACCGATCAACAGAGGCTGATCGACGCCATGATCCAAACCCAACTCAAACTGCGTCTCAACGTCACGCAAGAGACGTTGCTCAACAGTTGGCTGTTCAGGCTGACCGGGGTCTGGAACTGGGCGATCCGCAAGATTGAGCATGATGCCAAGGGCGAGGTCTATTATTCCAAACAGCGCTTTCAGAAC
>CAIUAY010000042.1 GCA_903897335.1 uncultured Chromatium sp.
ATCGCCACGATGAATCAGATGACCTATCTGGGGATGCCGATCTCGGTGCGGGTTGGGGTCGCTGTGTCCTGAGAAAATGGGGAAAGGGGAATCCTGCCCACTGCTTCTTTATGCACCAACGCCCTGTGACCACTGAAATGCACATCGACGCAACAGGACGGAAACCGTGCTGAAGGTCTTTCGGGAACGTAACTACAGTCTGTTCTTCACCGGTCAGGGTCTGTCCCTGATCGGCTCCTGGATCCAGAACACGACCTTCAACTGGCTGCTGTACCAGCTCACTGATTCGGCGCTGGAACTGGGTTATCTCAGTGCGCTCATGAATTTACCGATGCTGTTGCTGCTGCCACTGGCCGGGTCGCTGGTGGATCGCTTCGACCGCCAGCGTTTGCTACTCGTGCTGCAATCGCTGTTTCTATTGCAGGCGCTGACGCTGGGCGTGATCACGCATTTTGAGCTGCTGACGCTACCGCTGGTGGTGACGATGGGCTGCATACAGAGTCTGCTGACAGCCTTCGACAGCCCCGCGCGTCAGGCGATCGTGCCCCGGCTGGTGACGAACAAGGATGCACTGCCGTCGGCGATCTCGCTGAATTCGATGCTGTTTAACAGCACCCGCGCCATCGGGCCACCCATTGCCGGCTGGCTGATGGCGCAGATTGGCCCCGCGCCCTGTTTTCTGCTCAATGCAGTGAGCTATCTGTTCATGCTTGCAGCCTTGCTGCTGATCCGTTTAAGTCCACCTGCCGCGAAGTCCAGTCATGCCATGCGCCAGGGCGCGTTGGAGAATCTGCGTGTGATCTTCCGTACGCCGTCACTGCGCTATCCGATTCTTTCTTATCTGTCGGTGGCAATGGCAGCGATGTCGATTTATGTGCTGCTGCCGGTGTGGGCGCATCAGGTGATGGGCACCGGTGCCCAAGGTTTGGGCTGGTTGATGGGTGGAATTGGTGCCGGAGCGATGGTCGGCGCACTGGTGGTGGGACTCCAGCGGACACCGGAGCGGCTCTGGCCAGTGTTCCGGCAGGCTGCGATCCTGCTGGGTCTGACGCTGATTCTGCTGGCGACGGCGACGAGCGCCTGGTTGGTGCTGCTGGTCACGATGCTGCTGGGGATGTCCTATATCGCCCAAGGGGTCGCTGCCAATACGCTGCTGCAACTCAGTATTGATGATGACCATCGTGCAGGTGTCATGGCCTTCTATCTGCTGGCGGGGTTTGGTTCCATTCCGGTCGGCAATCTGCTTGGCGGCTGGCTGGGGCAATGGCTGGGGCTGCACGGCGCAGCGCTGGCGAGCGGCATCGCGGTACTGGTCATCACCGCGTTATTCTGGCCGACCAGTAATCGGGTCATGTGTGCGGCGCGAATAGCCGCAGATCAGGGACAGAGATCGGGCGAGAATCCCTGAATCGCCGCAAGGATCTCGCATTTTCGCCGTGCGATGGTTTCTCTGCCGGTGTCAATGATGCGGGGAATCTGATGCACGTCCCACATGTTGATCGGATTGGCGAAGGGCACCTTGATGATGATGATTTCATGATGGTGCAGATTGATCGAGAGCGCCAGTTGAAAGCGCGTAATCGCGTTGCCCTGGATCGTATAGTAATTGGACAGACAGGCGGTGTAGCTGTCGGCCTGATGATCAACCGGATCATGAAAAATCACCGCGATGATGACATCCATGTCGCGTTTCACGGCTTCCATCACCGGCAGCGATGAGGTGTAGTAGCCATCGCCGAGCCAGCGGCCGTTCACTTCAAGCGGTGGCAGCAGTGGAAAGACGGCGCTTGACGCATAGACGGCATCGGTCAGCCTGCCCTGCTCGATGATCACGCCCTCGCCGCTCTGGATATCGGTTGCCTGAATCACGGTTTTTGGAAACAGGTCTTCAACCCGGCGCTCGCCGAACATCTCATGCAGCGCCTGTTTGAGCTTGCGCGGACGGATCAGGCCAGAGCGGGTATTGAAGCGTCCAAACGGCAGTTTGGCCATGCCAAGCAGCGCCCGCAAGTCCATTGACGAAAACAGACCGCGCCGCGCCACCCTGCCAATGAGTTCGATGATCTCTGCGGAGTCATAGCCGCAGCCGCGCAGTGCGCTCATGATGCTGCCGCCACTGCACCCAACCAGCAAATCGATTGAAATCTGTTCGTCATCCAAAAATTCAAATAGCGGAATCGCGGCCAGTGGTTTGATCCCGCCGCTGGACAGCACCACGGCGATTTTAGGACGGGTGCGTTCTGGAGTCTGGGTGTCCGATGCAAGCATGTTTGAATCCTTCGCGTGACTTGGCGCACGTTGAGTTCGTAGAGTTCGTATCGACTCAGGTTCGTGGCGTTTCGCCGACCAGCCGGATAATTTCACGCAGCGGTCGTGGTCGTCCCAGACGCGGCAGATGACGCAGCACTTCCTGCAAACTCGTCTGGCCTGCCGCCGCTTTAGCTAGACCGTCCTCCAGCAGCGTAATGAGACCCGAGGTTTCGACACTAATCCGGCGAATTTCCGAGGAAGTACGCTTATTGAGAATAGCATCCTTGACCATTTCGTTGAGCACCAGCAGCTCAAACACCCCGACCCGTCCAGCATAGCCGGTGTAGTGGCAGTCACGGCAGCCACGTCCCTTGCGAAAACTGGAACCGGCCAGATCGTTCTGATGACAGCCCAAACGGTGCAGCTCATTAGCTGTCGGACGATAAGACTCGGCGCAGTTTTCGCAGACATGGCGCAGCAGGCGCTGTGCCAGCACTGAAACCACCGTTGATGAGATCAGGAAGGTCTCGATCTGCATGTTCATCAGACGCAGCAAGCCGCCGATACTGTCCTCAGTATGAAAGGTGGTGAGTACCTTGTGACCGGTCAAAGCCGCCTGAATCGCTGATTCGGCAGAGAACTGGTCGCGGATCTCGCCCAGCACGATGATATCTGGATCCTGGCGCACCATATGCCGCAGCGTTTCCTCAAAGGTGAGATTGATCCGTGGATTCAAGTTGCATTGGGCGATGCCGTCGATGACATACTCGACCGGATCTTCTGCGGTGGTGATACTGCGTTCCATATCATTGAGATAGTTGACGCAGCCATACAGAGTGGTGGTCTTGCCGGAACCGGTTGGTCCGGTGATCAGAATGACGCCGCTGGGTACGTCGAGTGCGTCATCCAGAAAACGCTCAAGCATGCTCGGCGCCATCCCGACTTCCTTGATATCCAGCAGCTCAGCCTTGCGGCTGAGCAGGCGCAGCACGATCTTTTCACCAAAGATGGTCGAATAGAACGAGGCGCGAACGTCACTGCGACGCCCTGAACCTGGATCATCGAAGCGAAATCCACCACCCTGATGACGGCGCTTCTCGGCGATGTCAGCCTGACACAACACCTTGAGACGACTACTGATCAACGGTGCCAGGGCGCGATCCAGTTCTTTATGCAGCATGAGGATGCCATCGCGCCGCAGACGCACCCGCAACTGCTGGCGCATGGGTTCGATGTGGATATCACTGGCACCCAATTCCAGTGCATCGATAATCAGACGATCCACCACGCCGGTAATATCGGCTTCATTGACCGCCGCCGGGCGCTGTCTGGCATGTTGGCGGCTATTCTCGTAGGTGGCGATCGCCTCCTCAATCGCCCGCCGGGTGCTGATCGCTGGTGCCACGCTGCCAAAGGCACCTTCCGCCGCCTGTCTGGCAAAGGCATCCAGCGGATTGCGAAACGCAACCAGCACGGTTTCGCCCTCCCTGCGGATGGGAACAGTCTGAAATCGACGGCACCAGTCAGGCGTGACCTGAAACAGCAGATCACGGTCGATGTCGGTAAAACTTGGTTCTTCATGCGGAAACCCCAGTTGATCGGCGAGGACTTCGATCAACTGATGTTCCTGGATCAGGCGTTTCCCCAGCAGGATTTCACCGAGTCGCTGACCCTGGAACTCCGGTTCCTGCTGCGCCGCAAGCGCAATCTGGAGTTCGCGTGGTTTGAGATAACCCAATTCAACCAGCAGGTTGCCGAGCGGGATGCGCTGACGATGCTCACGTAGCGCGGCACGTAACTGATGGGCATCAAGATAGCCCAGCTCCTGCAACACTCTGGTCAGCGAATAGTCATCACGGAGCTTGCTGTGGATGCGACGGGCGTGAAGCAGCTGCTTGTGGGTGATGGTTCCGCGTTCTTCCAGGATGGCGGCGATTTGGTTGGCGGCCTCCTGTGACTCAGGATCCTGCGCTGCCGCGTCATGATTCATAGATGGTCTGTAACAGCCTTAAATGTCATGCAGTGCAATAAGCGGACAAAAGTCACATCCTGATGGATGCGGTTAGCCCCCTCTTCCGCGATCGAAAAAAGGGGCTAAATTTTTTATCTCTGAACGATTTTTCCCTGAAATCGTTGGTGACTAAACAGACGACGGCAAATGTCTGGTCCTCCGCCGGGTCACGCTGGCGGAAAGCGGTCTCTCAGTTGTTTTTGGCACCCTGCTCGATCCAGCGTTCGATGGTGCTGATTTCCTTGGTGCTGATGGGCGCCTTGCCATGCGGCATCTGGATCGATTTATCGACCTCGCCCGCGACCAGGCGATACAAGCTGCTGGAAAGTGGATCGCCGGCAACGATGACCGGGCCGAATTTCGTGCCTTTCATCAGCGAATCATATGACTCCACCAAAAAGCCGCTGGCGACGTTACCTTTTCCGCCTTTCAGATGACATTCGACGCAATGTTTATTGATAATCGGCTTAATGTCTTTTTCATAGCTCACCGTCGCGTACTTGCCGCAACCGGTCAGAAGCAGGATGACTGGCAGACCCAGCATGGCGGATTTCATGATTCGTTTCATCGCAATTTCTCCTTCGCTAACAACAGACAACTCACTGCGCAACACCCTGATTCAAGCATGACATTCGCCAATACCGTTTACGGAGCCTGCAACAGTCTCTTGGATACCGATCATTGAGCAATTTGCAACAGAATCTGCCGGTGTCATCAGACATGAACGACCGACAAAAATAGTCAATTAAATCACTTGGGATCGATGATTAGCGAATGCTACGCTTGAGCCATGCGGTCAGCAAGACGCTTAACGGACGTGCTCATGGTGCGCCATGCAACCTCATCTTGAACGCTCTCGGTTTGGATCAATCGCCAATTGCGCTTCGATGAGATTTCGCACTGGTCTGAAACTGCGGCGATGCGCTGAACAGACGCCAAGCGCGTGCATGGCGGCGAGATGGTCGCGGGTTGGATAGCCTTTGTGTTTCGCAAAACCATAGCCTGGGAAGCTGAGATCCAGTTCTTCCATGACGCGGTCACGCGCAACCTTGGCAAGAATCGATGCGGCGCCAATCGCTGTCACGAGACTGTCGCCACCGACGATAGCCTGCGCATCAAGCCCAAAATCAGGACATTGGTTGCCATCGACAAGCACCAGCCTGGGTGTGACTGACAGGGCGGCAACCGCCCGTTGCATGGCCAGCAGCGAGGCTTGCAGGATATTGAGCCGGTCGATCTCCTCAACCGTTGCCCAAGCCACCGCCCAGCTCAGAGCCTGTTCACGGATCTGTTGATCCAGGACGCGGCGACGTCCTGGACTGAGCTGTTTGGAATCGGCAATCCCGGCAATTGGACGGCGTGGATCAAGTATCACCGCCGCCGCGCTGACCGACCCTGCAAGCGGGCCACGTCCGGCTTCATCGACTCCAGCGATCATGACGTTGCAGCGCCGATGAGCGTCAACACGGCATGGGCGGCCTCGCGAGCCGCATTGCGACGTAGTTCATGATGGATGCGCAGATAGACGGCATGGATTTTGGCAGCCTGCTGGCGGTCATCGAGCAGTTGCAGCAGCGCAGGCGCCAGCAACTCGGCGCGGCAGCGATCCTGAATGAACTCAGGTGCCAATGCCTCTCCGGCCAGCAGGTTGGCCATGGCAATGAATGGCACCTTAACCAGTCGCAGTTGCTTGACCAGATGATAGGAAATCGGATGGACGCGATAGGCCACCACCATGGGTCGCTTCAGGAGCAGCGTTTCCAGGGTTGCGGTGCCGGATGCAGTGAGGACGACATCAGCGGCAGCGATGGCGTCACGACTGCGTCCATCGACCAGCGTGATCGGCAGGTCTGGAGCCAGGCGTGCCAGTTCAGCGATGAAGAACCTGCGTAATGTCTGGTTGACCAGTGGCACCACAAAATACAGGTCAGGGCGGACACTCAGACACTGGCAGGCGGTTTCAATGAAGGGTGCCGCCAGACGCCGCATCTCGCCGACCCGGCTGCCGGGCAGGATGGCGATCACCGGTTGGTCAGATGGCAATTCCAACGCGGCACGAGCGGTTTTTTGATCGACCTCCAGCGGGATTTCGTCGGCGAGTGGATGACCGACATAGGTTGCCGGAACCCCGTGCGCTCTAAGAAAGGACTCTTCAAAAGGAAAGACGCTGAGCATCAGATCGACGGCGCGTCGGATTCCTTTGACGCGACCGGGACGCCAGGCCCAGACCGTTGGGCTCACCAGATGCACGGTCTTGATCCCGGACTCGCGCAGGCGTCGCTCCAGACCCAGGTTGAAGTCTGGCGCATCGACGCCGATGAAGACATTCGGGCGGTGCGCCAGAAAATAGCGAGCCAGGTCGTTGCGCAATCCCAGCAGTTCACGCAGATGCCCAAGCACCTCTGTCAGTCCCATAACCGACAGCCGTTCCATCTCAAACAGCGTTTCACAGCCTGCATCCTGCATGTGCGATCCGGCCACCCCGACAAAACGGGCAGATGGAACCCGTTGACGTAGTTCACGCACGAGTGCCGCGCCGAGCAGATCGCCAGACGCTTCATTAGCGACAATTCCGATCAGCACGATAAATCCTGTGTGACGCCGATCTAAAGTCGGCTGCGGTTGAATCGACGACAGCCATCAGCGCACGAGACTGCGATTGGTGTCAGCAATGAAATCTGCAAAGACGGCAAGGATTGGCGTGACTTCAGCCATCTCCCGAATCCGTGCCAGTGCGTCATCGCGCTTGAGATTGGCCATGTACAGAGTGCGATAGGCACGTTTGATCGCCTGGATGCTGTCCGCAGAAAAGCCACGTCGGTGCAATCCCTCGAAATTGATGCCACGCGGTTCAGCCGGGTGGCCATCTACCATCACATAGGGTGGAACGTTTTTATTCAGCACCGAGCCCATAGCGCAAAAGCTATGGGTTCCGATCCGGCAAAACTGATGGACGATGGTAAAACCGCCGAGGATTGCCCAGTCCTGAATCTCGACATGTCCACCCAGAGATGCGGCATTGGCCATAATCACCTGATCACCGATGCGGCAGTCATGCGCCACATGGGTATAGGCCATAAAGAGATTATCGTTACCGATGCGCGTGACGCCCTGATCCTGGATAGTGCCACGATGAAGAGTCGCAAATTCGCGGATCTGGTTACGATCGCCCATCTCCAGAGACGTGAGTTCACCAGCGTATTTTTTATCCTGCGGATCTTCCCCGACCGAGGCAAATTGAAAGATCCGGTTATCGCAGCCAATCCGCATCGGCCCACGCAGCACGGCATGAGGCCCGATGCGGGTTCTAGCGCCAATCTGAACCCGCGAACCGATCACTGCAAACGGGCCAACCTCGACATCGGCATCCAGTTCGGCCCCTGGATCGATCACCGCCGTGGGGTGTATCAACCCGTGTAATCCCGTGCGGTACACATGATCTCCGCGGTGGCGACGATGCGCTCGTCAACGCGTGCTTCGCCATCAAATTTCCAGATCCCCTGGCGCACGTTGGTGAGTTTCACTTCCATGACAAGCTGATCCCCTGGTTCAACTGGACGCTTGAAGCGCGCCTTGTCGATCCCGACAAAATAATAGAGTTTATTGCCAACCTCATCGGGACGCGACGCCATGGCGAGCAGACCGGTCGCCTGCGCCATCGCTTCAACGATCAGTACGCCTGGCATGACCGGGCGCATCGGGAAATGACCTGTAAAGAATGGTTCGTTATAGGAAACATTCTTGATGGCGATCAGGTAATCGTTGATCCTGAAATCGACGACTTTATCGACCAGCAAGAAAGGATAACGGTGCGGCAGGAGACTCAGCACTTTGTGGATGTCCATTGTGCTCGCGACGTTCTCCGGGCAGTCAGGCACTTGATCCGGGTCTATCGGCACAGAATGCGCTCCATCCATCAGGAATTCCCCCGCTCTGTTGTTTCGTTCATCATTTCAATGACTGATTCAAGATGTTTTAGACGGCGCGTTAGTTCGTCAAGATGTTTGAAGCGCGCCACGTTGCGTCGCCATTCCGTGTTCGGCATGGCCGGGATTCCACTACTGTATGAACCTGGATCGGGAAACGAGCGGGTCACCATGGCCATGCCCGTAAAATGCACGTTATCACCAATCTCAAGATGACCCGCGACGCCAACCGCGCCGGCGATAGTGCAATTGCGACCGATCCGGGTTGAACCGGAGATGCCAGTGTTTGCGGCCATTGCCGTATTCTCGCCGATTTCGACGTTATGTCCGATCTGGATATGATTATCCAGCTTGACGCCGTTGCCGATGACCGTGTCGCCAATGGCACCGCGATCAACCGTGGTGTTTGCGCCGATCTCCACATCGTCACCGAGGATGGCGCACCCGATCTGCGGGATGCGCACCCAGCAGTTGCCATCGCGGGCAAAACCGAATCCTTCCCGACCAATGACGGCACCCGGATGCAACAGGGCGCGTTGACCGATTTTGGTTCCGGCGCAAAGCGTTACCCGGGCAACCAAACGGCTCTCTGCGCCGACTTGCACCCCTTCGCCAAGCAGACAGCCAGCCCCGACATACACTTGGAAACCGATCTGGACACCGGCCTCCAGAACACTGAATGGACCAATCCAGGCCGTGGGGTCAACCTGTGCGCTGGCATCAATCACGGCAGTTGGATGGATGCCAGCTACCACCGGCGGATCAGGATGCAGAATCCGCGCCGCTCTGGCAAACGTCAGATACGGATTGTCGCTGAGCAGTACCGGTACCGGTGACAGGCTGACGTCAGCCTCCCCAAGAATGACGCCGCCGGCTGCCGTTCGGGCAAGAGCGTGACGATATTTTGAGTGACCAACAAAGGCGAGACTATTCGCATCCGCATCAGTTAACGAAGCGATGCGAGTCACTTTGACATCCCCGTCTCCGAGCAACGTCACACCCAGTCGAGTCGCAAGTTCTTTGAGACAGATCTCCAAAGCGTTTACTTCTCCAGGCGATCAACTCTTCAGACGTCAATTACTTCTTTTTAAATTCTTGTTTCAATCGCTCAATAACAAGATCAGAAATATCAATCCGTGGATCGGAATAAACGAGCCCCTCGCTGATGATGAGATCGATTTTCTGTTCTTTTGCGAGTTCAACAACGACTTCGTTGACCTGACGTCCAAGTTTAGTGCGCAGTTCATTCTGACGTAATGCGAAATCTTCCTGGAATTCATCCCGTGCATATTTCAGTTTACGGGTACGGCTACGAATATCATTCTGAAGGCGCTGAATTTCGGTTTCACTCATCAGTGCGCCACCACGTTCGAGTTGCTTCTGTAGTGACGCGATCTCTTCCTGCTGATCGCGCAGACTGCGATCCCGATCCTCGACTTCGTGTTGTAGTGCATCACGAGCCGCTTCATATTGTGGCGACTGCTCAACTACGCGGTTGGGATCGACGACAGCAATCCGGTAATCCGTGGCCATGCTCTCCTGGACAACCAGGCTGCCACAGAATGCCAATGCCGTTGTAATCGCAAGAATCTTCATGTGCCCTCGGTTTCTCAGAAGGTCTTGCCGACGCCAAACTGGAACACCTGAGTCTTATCTCCGGGCTCATCATTCAGTGGATAAGCCAGACTGAGCGAGAGCGCACCGATGGGCGACAGCCAGGTCACTGACACGCCGGTTGAATACCGCAGATCACCCAAATCAAAGCCAGTCTTGGTTAGCAGGTTTGAACTATCCATCCACCACACCGAACCAAAATCAAAGAAGACGCCCAGGCGCAGGGTTTTCTCGAAGTCGCCGCCGACCGGTGGCGGCGCATACAGCTCGACGCTTCCAGCCATTTTCAGGTTGCCACCAACTGGATTGTTGGTCGTGATTTCGCGTGGCCCAAGTGAGTTGGCAACCCAGCCGCGCACCGAGCGCGGGCCGCCTGCATAATAATTGTCGAAAAAAGGCAGACTGTCGGTGCTGCCATAACCATCACCGTAACCCAAGATTCCGGTCACGGTCAGAACAAAGCGAGATGTCAGCGAAATATATCGCTGTTCCTGGAAATTCAGCTTGTAGTATTGAAGATCGCTTCCCGGAACCGTCAGTTCAGCGGAAAGCGTGCGCAATCCACCGCGTGTTGGAAAGATCGCTGTATCGCGATAATCCTTTGTATAGCTTGTCGCGACCATGAAATCATTAAACTGATTTCCATTATCCTTAACGAACTGCTGTGCAATATCTGAATTCCCTGCGGTAAATTCAGTATATTGATAGCGAAAGGCCATTCCGGCACGACTGGTATCGGTAATCGGCAAGCCAAAATTGATCTCGGCGATACCGACATTCGAAGAGTAATCTGCACCGATCAGCTCGTAAAAATTGGTTTCAGAATAAGACAGATTGAATCCGCGACTGATGCCATCTACGGTGTAATAGGGATTGGTAAAGCCGATCTGATAGAGGCTGGTTGCGGAACTGGTGTTAAAGGCCACGGCCACGCGCTTGCCAGTCCCCAGAAAATTGTTCTGGGTGATGCTGGCATTGAGCAGCACTCCCTGTTCCTGGGAATAACCGATGCCTGCGGCAAGATTGCCTGCTGGTTTTTCTTTGACCGTCACGTCGACATCAACCTGATCTGGAGTGCCAGGCACGGCTGGCGTTTCGATCGACACATCCTCAAAATAGCCCAGACGCTGGAGACGTTCTCGCGATTTCCGCACCAGATCCGCTGAAAACCAGGCCGTTTCCAGTTGACGCATCTCTCGACGCAGAACCTCATCACGGGTTCGCGTGTTGCCTTTCATATTGACCCGGCGCACGTAGACGCGCTTGCCCGCGTCGACAAAAAAGGTGACGGCAACCGTATGTGCTGCTTCGTCGATCTCCGGGATTGTATTGACGTTTGCGAAGGCATAACCCTCATCGCCAAGCAGTTTGGAGATGCGTTCAGCGCTTTCAGTGGTTTCTTTGCGTGAAAACAGGTCGCCGCGCTTCAGATGGATCAGCGGAAACAGGCGCTCTGTCGGAATGACTGGCTCGCCGGCGAGTTTAATGTCGCTAATGGCGTAGGGCTTTCCCTCGTCAAGGACGATGGTGATATAGATCTCTTTTTTATCGGCACTGATCGAGACCTGGGTCGATTTAATGTCGAACTTGATGAAACCACGGTCGAGATAAAACGAGCGCAGTGTTTCCAGATCACCGGCGAGCTTCTGCTTCGAGTATTGATCGTTCTTGGAGTAAAACGAGTTCCAGCGGGTTGGTCCGAGCTTGAAGAGCTTGCCCAGCTCCTTGCTGCTAAAGGCATCGTTGCCGATCATGTTGATCTGCTTGATGCGGGCGGTCAGTCCTTCGGTAATGTCAATATTGATGGCGACACGATTGCGTTCCAGTGGCGAGACTGTGGACTGGATAAGGACGCCGTATTTTCCGCGCGCAAAATACTGACGCTCCAGTTCTTGTTCAATGCGATCCAGCACGGATCGATTGAAAACGCGGCCTTCCTTGAGTCCGATGTCCTCCAGTGCGCTGTTGAGCGCCTTGGTTTCGATGTCCTTATTTCCGGTAATCTTAATCTCGGCGATGGCCGGGCGCTCACGTACCCAGAGCACCAGGACACCACCATCGCGCTCGACGCGCACATCGTCGAAAAAACCGGTCTTATAGAGTGCGCGGATGATGCCGCCAGTGACATCTTCCCCAACGGTATCGCCAACCTGCACCGGAAGATAGTTGAACACGGTTCCGGGAGCGATCCGCTGCAAGCCCTCGACACGAATATCGGAAACTTGGAAGACTGCCGCCGTGGCAGGCTGATGGAACGAGAGGAGCACGGCAAACAGCAGCATGAGCTGTCCGGCACCACTGCGAAAAATCTGAGCTGTCGTGCGCAAGACGTGTTCCCTCGATCAGGCCGGCATCTGCCGAACAGTCGGCATCCAAGGGTCGGTAGTATAAGGGATGAACTGGACTTAGCCCAAGAGCCGTGAGAGATCAACATAGAAGGCAAGCAGCATGAGTGCTGCAAGCAGGATAAAGCCGAGAGTCTGAGCCTGTCCCTGAATCTGTTCGGATACCGGACTGCCTTTGACCCACTCGATCAGAAAGTACAGCAGATGACCGCCATCGAGCACCGGTATCGGCAGCAGATTGAGAACCCCCAGACTGATGCTGACCACCGCCAGGAACTTCACAAAGGCATTCAGTCCAGAACTCGCGCTGCGACCCGCATATTCGGCGATGGTAATCGGCCCGCTGAGATTTTTGACGGATGACTCGCCGATTAGCATCCGCCCCATGACGCGCAACATCATGGTACTCATGTTCAGCGTTTTATTGAACGCCTGACCCAGTGCCGCGACGGGTGCGTAGCGCACCAGTACCTGATAGTCATCCATCAGATGCTCCGGCACCGCGACGCCTGCCCCGATCCGCCCGATCCGTTTGCCATCAATGTCGGTAGGCCGCGGGGTGATGGCGATCTGCGGTGTCGAGCCATCGCGACGTTCAACATCAACCAGAATCGTCTGGCCGGCATGCTCACGCACCAGCGCGACCCAATCCTGCCAGGAAGGAATCTGCCTGCCGTCAGCCGCTACCAGACGGTCGCCAACCTCAAATCCGGCCTGCTGCGCCGACTCTCCGGGTACGATTTCACCGATGACCGCTGGCAATTCCGGACGGCGTGGTTCCAGACCAAGCCAGTCGAGCAGATCAGGGGTCTCAGTGAGTTTGGTCAGGACTGCGCCCTGCAACCAGCGATCATGCTCCTGACCGCTTGCGTCACGCACACGTACACGCAGATCCTGACCATCAAGCGCATCCAGCGAAAAGGAGAAAATGGCCGTTTCCCAGCTCTTGACCGGCTGGTTCCCGATCAGGAGCAGTTCGTCACCGGGCTGAAAACCCGACTCGGCAGCCACGGATTGTGGAGCGACCGTGCCAATCACGGCTCTCAAACCAGGATCGCCGACGATGAAGATAATCCAATAGACCAGGACGGCAAACAACAGATTGGATGCCGGACCTGCAATGACGATGAGCGCGCGCTTCCATAACCGTTGACGATTGAAGCTCCGGCCGAGCTGGTCTTCGGGAACCGCTTCTTCGCGCTCGTCGAGCATCTTCACGTAGCCGCCGAGCGGAACGGCTGCAATCACATATTCGGTCTCGTCATGACGGCCGCGCCAGCGTAGCAGTGGACGGCCAAAGCCGATCGAAAACCGCAACACCCTAACCCCGACCCGTCGGGCAACCCAGAAATGTCCAAATTCGTGGATCGTGATCAGAATCGCCAGCGCGACGATGAAAGAACCAACCGTAACCAGAATATCCATTGCGTTCTCAGCGCATCCGCCGCTGAACCAATCGTTCCGCACAGTCGCGGGCGCGCTGATCGACATCGAGCAGAAATTCAACGCCCTGACCTTCAACGCTGGCATCTGGGAAGGCATCCAGCGTATCGCCCACGATGGCCGCAATGCCCGGCAGATCGATCCGGCGTTCGAGAAAGGCCGCGACCGCGATTTCATTGGCGGCATTCAGGATCGCCGGGGCAGTGCCGCCATGCTGCGCCGCCTGAAAAGCGAGCGCGAGACAGGGAAATCGCTTCAGATCAGGCGCCTGAAAATCCAGACGACCAACAGAAAAGAGATCAAGCGGTGCAACACCCGACTCAAACCGGGCAGGCCATGCCAGCGCATGGGCAATTGGGGTGCGCATGTCTGGATTGCCAAGCTGAGCCAGCACTGAACCGTCCTGATATTGCACCAGCGAATGAATCACGCTCTGCGGATGGATGACGACTTCGATGTGGTCGGTATCGGTTCCGAACAGCCAGCAGGCCTCGATGACTTCCAGCCCCTTGTTCATCATGGTGGCCGAATCCACGGAAATTTTCCGACCCATCGCCCAGGTTGGGTGGGCACACGCCTGTTCAGGGGTCACGGCTGCCATGCGCTCCAGCGGCCAGTCCAGCAATGGACCACCGGATGCCGTCAGCAGGATGCGTTCAACCCCGACAGATTCAAGTCCGGCGCTGAAATAGGGCGGGAGACATTGAAAGATCGCGTTATGTTCGCTATCAATCGGGAGCAGTTCGGCACCGCTCTCGGCTACGGCCTGCATCAGCAGTGCACCGGCGACGACCAGCGATTCCTTGTTGGCAAGCAGTACCCGTTTGCCGGCATGAGCGGCGGCCAGCGTGGGACGCAGACCAGCGGCACCAACGATGGCGGCCATCACATAGTCGGTTTCAGGTAAGGCGGCAACCTGCTCCAGCCCTTCAACTCCGGTCAGGATTTCGGGACGCTGCGGCATGTCAGCAAGCTGTTCGCGTAACCGTTGGGCAGCCTCTGGATCAACCATCACGGCAAAATCGGGGTGATGCAGACGGCACTGTTCGGCCAGACGCGCTGCATCCTGATTAGCGGTGAGTGCCACGACACGAAACTGCCCGGAATGCCGTGTCAGGACATCGAGTGTGCTGACGCCAATCGAACCTGTCGAACCCAGTATGGTTACGCCTTTCACCCGTTTCTCCACGAGAAGCCCGATCTGCCTTGCGGCGCGGGAAAAATAGCAAGCCACCTGTCAGGGCGGCGGTTCTTGACGTTGTCAGGTGTCCGTTACACGTTGTTACTGACAACTGAAATCAGTGCGCAAAAATCCAGATGATGCCCAGCGCAAACAGTGGCGCAGCAGCGGTTAGGCTATCGATACGGTCAAGCAGACCACCGTGCCCTGGCAACAGATGACTGGAATCTTTCATTCCACGACGGCGCTTGAGGAAACTTTCGTAGAGATCGCCAATCACTGAAACCGCTGCCGACAGACCACAGACCAAAAGCGCCAGCAAGGTATCGAAAACATCGAACGACTGCATCCACGAAAACACCAGACCACAGATCATGGCACCAACGATGGCACCATAGACGCCAACACGGGTCTTGCCAGGGCTGACGACCGGCGCCAGTTTGACGTGTCCCCAGCGCCGACCAACAAAGTAGGCCATGGAATCGGTTGTCCAAATCAGGATCATCAGAAACAGGACAAGATGCGTCCCAATCTCTGGAATGCAGTCCAATCTGACCAGCGCTACCCAGGGTGCCACCAGCACCAGCAGGCCGATCAGGAGCAGCAGCGGCTGCCGTCCTGCGACTGGTTCAATTTCGCGGAGGGTCAGCAAGCGCGCAGACTGGATCAGCCACCAGACGAGACTGCTTCCAAGCAGCCAGAGCTGCCAGTCACTTCGCCACCAGAACACGCCCATGCAGACTGTCAGGACGGTCAGATAAAGGATGCGGGATAGCGACTGCTGGAGACCAGCCAGCGTACACCATTCCCAGGCGGCAAGCAGGAAGACCAGCGCCAGACAGATCGTAAATGCTGGCGACGGTAGCCAGAGAATGCTGGCAATCACCAGTGGCCCGAGCAGGAACGCGGTAATGGTGCGACGCTGTAGGCTGCTTGTCGTGCGCAAGAATCAAGTCCTCTCCTGAGTCTGGGTCGTCATCCAGGCTTCGATCTGCTCGCTGGTCTGGCCAAAGCGCCGCTGGCGACGTGCGAAGTCGTCCAGCGCATGACCAAAAGCGGCTTCATTGAAATCCGGCCAGAGGGTATCGGTGAAATAGAGTTCGGCATACGCCGATTGCCAGAGCACGAAATTGCTCAGACGCTGCTCGCCACCGGTACGGATAAACAGATCAGGTTCAGGGATATCAGGAAAAGACAGGCGGTTTGAGATCGCCTGTTCATCGATGGCCTCCTGATCCAGGCGTCCGGCCTGCGCCTCGGCGACCAGTCGGCGTACCGCCTGGGTGATGTCCCAGCGCCCGCCATAGTTGGCGGCGACCTGAAGGTTAAGCGCTGAATTATTCGCGGTCTGGGTCTCGGCATCAAGGATGCGCCGCTGGAGCTTCTCGGAAAAGGCGCTGCGTTCGCCGATAATCCGCAGTCGCACGTCGTTGTCGTTCAGGCGTCTGACTTCACCACGCAGCGCAGCCATGAACAGCTCCATGAGGATATTGACTTCGGAGCGCGGACGCTGCCAGTTCTCACTGCTGAAGGCAAAGAGCGTCAGGGTGTGGATCTTGCGCCGGACACACTCCTCGACCACGGCGCGTACGCTCTTGACGCCTTCACGATGTCCGGCAGTTCTCGGACGACCGTGTGCTTTCGCCCAGCGGCCATTGCCGTCCATGATGATCGCGACATGTCTGGGGACGGTCGGCGTTGCGGCAAGGGGTACAGTATCCACAAGGTTTTAGGGCAAGCCAAGCCAAGTGGCTTAAATGGACATCAGATCCTGTTCTTTCTCTGCCAGCACCGCATCGACATCCTTGATAGACTGATCGGTCTGTTTCTGAACCAGTTCCTGACCACGCCGCTCGTCGTCCTCGGAGATCAGTTTTTCCTTGACCAGCTCTTTAAGCTCATGATTGGCATCACGGCGGATATTGCGGATCGCAACCCGTGCCTGTTCGGCCTCGTTGCGGGCAACCTTGATCAGATCACGGCGCCGTTCCTCGGTCAACGCGGGCATGGGCACGCGAATGACAGTCCCTGCGGTATTTGGATTGAGACCCAGATCAGACTGCATGATGGCCTTTTCGATAGCCTGCACCATGTTCTTTTCCCAGGGCACCACTGCCAGCGTCCGTGCATCCTCGGCATTCACGTTGGCAACCTGACGGATCGGCATGTCCGATCCGTAATAAGAGACCATGATATGGTCGAGCAGCGACGGATGGGCGCGGCCAGTGCGAATCTTGGCAAGTTCATGCGACAGCGCCTCGACACTCTTGGACATGCGGTCTGCCGCATCTTTCTTAATATCAGCAATCATGTTGGTTTCCGCTTACAACCAGTGAACCAATGTCTTCGCCACGGATCAGACGCAGCAGGGCACCTGGCTCGTTGATATTCATAATACGCAGTGGCAAATTGTGATCACGGCACAGAATGATTGCCGTGGTATCCATCACCTGCAATTCATCGCGCAGCACCTGATCGTAGCTAATCCGGCGATAGAAGGTCGCGGTCGGTTCGGTCAGTGGATCGGCTGAGTAGATTCCATCGACCTTGGTGGCCTTGATCAGAAGATCTGCGCCAATCTCGATGGCTCGCAGGCTGGCCGCCGAGTCCGTGGTGAAAAAAGGATTTCCGGTGCCTGCCGCAAAAATGACCACATACCCCTGATCAAGATAGCGTATGGCGCGACGGCGCTCGAAGCTCTCGCAGATTTGCACAACCTGGATCGCTGACATGGTGCGCACGTTCAGGTTGCGACGCTCCAGCGCATCCTGCATGGCCAGCGCATTCATCAGGGTCGCCAGCATTCCCATGTGATCGCCGGTGACACGATCCATTCCGCGAGCAGCAAGACCAGCACCGCGAAACAGATTCCCGCCACCGACCACTAACGCGAGCTGCACCCCTACCGCAACCAGATCACACACGGCCTGCGCATAGCGTTCGAGTGTATCCGGATCGATGCCATCCGTGCCCGAACCCATCAGCGCCTCACCGCTGAGTTTGAGCAGAATGCGTTGATGGGATCGATCCTGAATCATGGCGAACCTCGCAGTGACGTGATCGTCAAGGGGACAAGATGACGCAATGAATCAACTGCCGCGCACCTGCGCCATGACTTCTTCGGCGAAGTTCTCGGTTTTCTTTTCGATCCCCTCGCCAACCTCGACCCGCAGAAATGACAGCACCTGCGCACCAGACTGTTTCAAGAGCTTTTCGACGGACTGATCAGGGTCTTTGACGAAAGGCTGTCCGAGCAGGGTGACTTCCTCAAGATATTTACGTATCCGCCCTTCGATCATCTTGTCAACGATGGCCTCAGGCTTACCACTTTCAAGCGCCTGAGCTTTGAAGATGTCTTTTTCTTTGTCGAGCGTCTCGGCTGGAACCTGCGCGGCACTGAGGCACAGCGGATTGCTGGCGGCGACGTGCATGGCGATGTCGCGTCCAAGCGACTCGTCGCCACCAACCAGTTCCACCACCACGCCAATGCGCACACCGTGACGATAGCTGTGCAGCGCACCTCCGGCACTCTCGAAGCGGAACAGGCGGCGCACCTGGATGTTCTCGCCCATCTTAGCGATCAGTGCTTCACGGGCAGCGTTGACTGTCGTTTCCGGATCGGCAGCTAGCGGCAGCGCGGCTAGTTCTGCGGCATCTCTGGCCGAACTGGCAAGTGCCGTGGCCACCACAGACTCAGCAAAGGACAGAAACCCCGCATCCTTTGCCACAAAATCGGTTTCACAATTGATCTCGACTAAAACACCATGCCGACGGTCAGCCGTGATCTGGATCATGACCACGCCTTCGGCGGCGATGCGTCCGGCTTTTTTTGCGGCTCGCGCCTGTCCCGATTTGCGCATCGCCTCGATGGCAGCATCGATATCGCCATTGGCGGCGACGAGCGCCGTCTTGCACTCCATCATGCCGACGCCGGTGCGCTCGCGCAGTTCCTTGACCATTGCGGCTGAAATCGCCATGTTTTGCTACCTCTGTCCCGCTGCGGGCATTCTGAAAGGGATCTGGAAACAGTGGAGATGCACTGATCTCCGGTCGCTCCGGCGCACCCGGACATGCCGGCGTGCGCCGAAGAGGGTCAGGATGCCTCGGCGTCCTGCATCGCGTGGATCAATGGCTCGCCGCGACCGACCATGGCGGCGGCGGTGCTGCGACCATCGAGAATGGCGTCTGCCGCGCCAGCGATATAGAGCTGCACGGCACGAATCGCGTCATCGTTGCCAGGAATGACATAATCGACGTTGCTGGGATCGTTGTTGGTATCGACCACGCCGATCACTGGAATACCCAGCTTGTTGGCCTCGGTGACAGCAATCTTTTCATGACCCACATCGATGACGAACATGGCGTCGGGCAGGCCGTCCATATTTTTGATGCCGCCCAGGCTTTGCTCCAACTTGGCGCGTTCGCGTGACAGTCCGAGCGCTTCCTTCTTGTTGAAACGCTCGATGGTGCCAGTCTCGAACATGACCTCCAGATCCTTCAGCCGCTTGACGGATTGACGGATGGTCTTGAAATTGGTCAGCATCCCGCCCAGCCAGCGGTGGTTGACGAATGGCATTCCGCAGCGAAGTGCTTCATCACGGATGGCGTCACGGGCGGCGCGTTTGGTGCCGACAAACAGAATCTTGCCGCCATTGGCGGCCAGGGTACCCATGAAATTGACGGCGTCCTGATACAGTGGCAGCGTCTTTTCCAGGTTAACGATATGGATTTTATTGCGGTGCCCAAAAATGAAGGCACCCATCTTGGGGTTCCAGTAGCGGGTCTGGTGACCAAAATGGACACCGGCCTCAAGCATCTGGCGCATCGTGATTTGACTCAAGACTACATTCCTCTGAATTGGGTTGAACCTCCACGCATCCCGTGCGACAACCTGATTGAAACTCCAGGCACCCAGCCGCATGTGTCGATACGTGTGTGGACATGAACAAAAATAAAAGCGAAAAACACTGGTTTTCCGCTTGGTGCAGGTCACGCGACCGCCACCTTGGCATCGGTGTTGATTGCGGCATCGCGCCGCGTTTTATACCATAGCTGAGCCAACACGGGCAATTACCCCGATTTGCAACGAGATTCCCTACCCTACCGTGGACGCCTCCAAACCCAAGATGAGTGTGCAGATCAAGAGTCCAGAGGCGATTGCAAAGATGCGCGTTGCAGGTCGGCTTGCGGCAGATGTGCTCGACATGATCGAGCCTTATGTCCAGCCCGGCGTGACGACTGAAGAGCTTGATCGCATCTGCCATCGCTACATGACCGAGAGCCAGGGAACGATTCCGGCGCCGCTGCATTACCGGAACTTTCCAAAATCAATCTGCACTTCGGTCAACCATCAGGTCTGCCACGGCATTCCTGGCGGCAAGCGGCTCAAAAAAGGTGATGTGGTCAATATCGACATCACCGTCATCAAGGATGGCTACCACGGTGATACCAGCAAGATGTTTTTCGTGGGCGAACCCTCGGTGCTGGCGCGGCGTCTGGTCACGGTGACGCAGCAGGCGATGCAGCTTGGCATCGCGGCGATTCGTCCAGGTGCGACGCTGGGCGATATCGGCCATGCGATCCAGCGTTTTGTGGAGTCGCATGGCTATTCGATCGTGCGCGAATATTGCGGCCACGGTATCGGACGCGACTTCCACGAAGAGCCACAGGTGCTGCACTACGGCAAGTCCGGCGACGGACTGGTGCTACGTCCCGGCATGTGCTTTACGGTGGAACCCATGGTCAATGCTGGTAAACGCTTTATCAAGGTGCTGCCAGATGGCTGGACGGTGATCACCAAAGATCGCAGTCTTTCGGCGCAGTGGGAACATACCGTCCTCGTCACCCAGGATGGACATGAGGTTCTGACCCTGCGGGCGGAGGAACGTGACGATCCGGCCAATCCATGACCAACGCTTCCCAGAATCAGCAGGAACACGGAAAAGCCATGCTCCAGGCCATCAGCCCGGTGAGCGATTACAGGGAACGTCTGCGGGCTGACAGGGCATCGCTCTATGACAAGTTCAGTCGGGGTCTTCCGATCGCTGAACTGGTGCTGGAACGTAGCCGCATGATTGACGCTATGTTGCGTCAGCTCTGGCGCGAACATCTTGGAAACACGCAAGCCGCCGCGCTGATCGCAGTCGGCGGCTACGGTCGGCAGGAGCTGCTACCGGCGTCGGATATTGACATTCTGATCCTGATTCAGCCCGACACGGATGACCATCTGAATGCCGCAATGGAACGTCTGGTGACGTTTCTGTGGGATCTCGGACTGGAGGTTGGGCACAGTGTGCGCACCATTGCTGATTGCGTGCATGAGTCACGCAACGATGTCACCGTGATCACCAATCTGCTGGAGGCACGCTGGCTCAGTGGCAGCAAGACACTCTACCGGCAGATGCGCGAGGCCACCGCACCGGATCAAATCTGGGACAGCGAAGGCTTTTTTGCCGCCAAGACCGCAGAGCAGCGCGCCCGCTGGCAAAAGTATGGCGGCACCGCCTATAACCTCGAACCCAACATTAAGGAAAATCCGGGTGGACTGCGCGATATCCAGATGATCGGCTGGATCACCAAACGTCATTTCGCCGCCACCACACTGCACGACCTGGTCGGTCTCGATTTTCTGACCGAAGCCGAATATCAGGCGCTGATCGATGGCCAGGCGCTGTTGTGGCGAATCCGCTTTGCACTGCACCAGATCGCCGGACGCCGTGAAGACCGGCTCCTATTCGATTATCAGCGTACTCTGGCACGGCAGTTCGGGTTCAGCGATGGCGCCAACAACCTCGCCGTCGAACAGTTCATGCAGCAGTATTATCGCACCGTTCAGGAGCTCAACCGTCTCAACGAGATGCTGCTCCAACTGTTTCGCGAGGCGATTCTTCTGCATGACGAAATCGGTCCGCCGGTGCCGATCAACAAACGTTTCCAGTCACGCAGTGGCTATCTCGAAGTCACCTCGCCCAACGTTTTCCGTCGCTCTCCGATCGCGCTGCTGGAGATTTTCCATCTGTTGCAGGTGCGTCCTGAGCTACAGGGCGTGCGCGCCAGCACCATCCGTCTGATCCGCGAGAACCGTCACCGCATCGATGACCGTTTCCGCGCCGACCTGCGTGCCCGCAGTTTGTTCATGGAAATTCTGCGCGAGCCGTTCGGCATCACCCGCGCTATTCGCCGCATGAACTGCTATGGCATCCTCGCCGCCTATCTTCCCGCCTTTGCCAACATCGTCGGACGGATGCAGTATGATCTGCTGCACGTTTATACAGTCGATGAACACACCATCGCCCTGGTGCGCAACCTGCGCCGCCTGAATACACCTCAATATGCCGACGAATATCCGCTGTGCAGTGCCGTGGGACGGCGCATTCCAAAATTGGAACTCCTGTATCTGGCCGGACTCTTCCATGACATCGCCAAAGGGCGCGGCGGCGATCACTCGACGCTGGGCGCACAGGATGCCTGGCAATTCTGTCAGCTTCACGGACTGAGCGAATTTGATAGTCGCCTGGTCGCCTGGCTGGTGGAACAGCATCTCGTCATGTCGATGACCGCCCAGCGCAAGGACATCAATGATCCTGAAGTAATCCAATGGTTCGCCGAACGCATCGGCGATCCCATCCGGCTCGACTATCTTTACCTGCTGACCGTCGCCGATGCCCGCGCCACTAATCCCGAACGCTGGAACAGTTGGATGGATGCGCTGCTCCGCGAACTCTATCTCGGTACCCGCCGGGCGCTGCTGCGCGGACTCGACAATCCCCAGGCGCAGCATGAACTCATTGCGCAGAAACGCGCCGAGGCCATGCGTCTGCTGGTGCGTTATGGATGCGATCCAGACGCCTGTAGCTGGCTCTGGAGCAAATTCAGTCTCGACTTTTTCCTGCTGCATTCACCCGATGAGATCGCCTGGCAGACCCGTCAAGTGCTCACCGCAGAACCCGAGCAACTGCCGCTGGTCGTCATCCGTCCGGTGACACTGCGCGGCGCGACAGAAATCTTCATTTACACCCATGATCGCGCCAACCTGTTTGCCCACACCACCGCGCTGCTGGATCAGATGGGCTTAAGTGTCATGGATGCGCGGGTCATGACCACCGACGCTGGCATGGCGATCAACAGTTACCAGATTCTGGATCAGGATGGCAGCCCCATCGATGACCCGCCGCGTCTGGCCGAAATCCGCGCCGCACTGGCAGTCACGATTGCTGATCAGCGGAGCGGAAACATTAAGGTCGCTCGTGCGCTGTCGCGCCGTCACCGTCACTTCCCGATCGACACCCGGATCAGTTTTGCAGTCGATGAACCAAATCACCGCACCATCATGCGTCTTTCAACCCTGGATCGCCCTGGCATCCTGGCCGAGGTCGGCGCCGTCTTCCAGCGTTGTGGTGTGCGCCTGCAAAATGCCAAGATCGCCACGGTCGGCGCCGAGGTCGATGATGTTTTTTTCATCACCAACGGCGACAAGACGCCCATCATGTGTGAAAACGCGCTGGCCTGCCTGCGCCGCGAGATTCACGAGCGACTCGAAACCACGGACAGTCACCGTTAGATCAGGATCAATGCGTTTCCTCAAATCATATCGGTGCCTGCCCGCCGCATAATAGAAGAGCCTTCACTTTACCTGTCATCACAAGGTCTTTTCAGCATGTCATCAGCACCAATCAAGATCGTTGTCATCGGTGGCTCAGCCGCCGGCCCCAAGGCCGCCGCCAAGGCGCGGCGCATGGACGAACACGCTTCGATCACCATCATCCAGAAGGAAGCCAATCTCTCGATGGCCTCCTGCGGCTATCCGTACTATGTCGGCGGCGTCTTCGATGACCGCAACCAGCTTATCTGCACCGCTGCCGGAATTGTGCGCGACCCCAATTTTTTTGACGCCGCCAAGCGCATTGATGCGCGTGTGCTGACCGAAGCCGTTGCCATTGACCGCGCCGCTAAGACCGTTACCTGCAAACACCTGCCGACCGGCGAGATCTCGGTCATCCCTTATGACAAACTGGTCATCGCTACCGGTGCCACGCCGCTCTATCCGTCCGTTCCAGGCGCGACGCTTAGTGGCATCTACACCCTGCATTCGCTGGGCGATGCCGATGCCATCCGGGCAATTCGTGACGAGAAAAAAGCCCAACGCGCCGTTGTCGTCGGCGGCGGACTAATCGGTTTTGAAGTCTGCGAAGCGCTGCATCTGGCTGGCATCCACACCACCGTCATTGAGAAGACCGCCTCGATTCTGCCCTTCCTCGATCCCGATCTAGCGCGGCTGGTCTCTGGCCATGTGCGTAGCTTTGATGCTGACATCATCACCGGCAATGGCGTTGCCGCTTTCCTCGGCGAGGCTGGACAGATTACCGGCGTCAAGCTCGACAATGGCACCGAACTGCCGTGCCAGCTCGCGGTCGTCGCGGTTGGTGTGCGACCCAACATCGCGCTGGCACAGGCCGCCGGACTGACGATTGGCGAGCAGGGTGGCGTCGATGTCAACGACTTCATGCAGACCTCTGACCCGGAGATCTACGCCGCTGGCGACTGCGTGGAATGCACGTCGCTGATCACTGGCAACAAGGTACGCGCGCCCTATGGCGACATCGCCAATCTACAGGGTCGGGTCATCGGCCAGAATCTGATTATTGAAGGCAGCGCCACCTTCCCTGGGATCACCCACACTGGCATCTGCAAGATCTTCGACTACACAGTCGGTTTCACTGGACTGAGCGCCGACCAGGCGCGACAACTGGGGATGGACATCGAAACCGTCACCATTGCCGGACTCGATATCCCGCCGTACATGCAGGGCAAGCCACTCATCAGCAAGATGGTCGCCGACCGCCAGACCAAACGTGTCATCGGCTTCCAGTGCATCGGCCCCGGCGATGCCAGCAAACGGGTTGCCACGGTGGCGATGGCCATTCGTGGCCAGCTCACCGTGACCGATCTGGTCAACGCCGATCTGCCCTATGCGCCACCCTATTCGCTGGCGCTCGATCATGTCATCAGCGCCGCCCAGGCACTCGAAAACAAATTGCTCGGACGGATGCACGGGCTGTCGGTCACTGAGGTCAAGCAGCGGGTCGAGAGCGGCGCGGACTGTTTCATCCTCGATACCCGCACGCCACAAGAGTTTGAAGAGATTCGGCTGGGAATTGGCGAGACGCTGATCCCGCTGGGTGCGCTGCGCGGACGGTTCAATGAACTGCCAGAGGATAGGAACCGCGAGATCATCCTGTACTGCCGCGTCTCGCTGCGTGGTTACGAGGCTGCCGCCATCCTCCAAGCGCACGGCTGGCATAACGTCAAGGTCATGGAAGGCGGCATCATGGCTTGGCCGTATCCACGCGAAAAATAGCGCCAATTCACACAACCCTGCGGCGGTGAGCCATCTTGCCTGATCGCGATGTCGGCGCGGGTTTTCAATCCGTGCCGACAGTCAGTGCCTTTATTCGCAGGGCATCAAAGCACGACCAACAAATTCAAAAGAGTTCGATCGCCAGACCCGCCGAGCTGGAGACGCGGGCGTCTGCCGTAGGACGGGCATGCTGTGACTCGGCTTCCAGATAGTTCACATGCAACTGACTCAGGACATCGGGAAGATCAAGCAAAGTGTCCGAGGGCGCGCCAGCCGCGATCAAGAGGTCGTCACGCTGACGCAACACTGCCCGAAGCCGGGTGAGACGCTGGCTCACCACATCCTGATATTGCAGGGTACCGAGCATCTCGGCAATCTGTCCGGCCAGATCGGCGTTGTGCTGGGTGACGACCGCGAACAGCGTTTTGTAAAACTGACGCATGTCCTCATAGTTGTCCCTGAGACGATGCACCGAATCCACGACATGGGTGGCCTGTTCGAGCTGCTGGTCTGAGTCATTCAGGAAATTGAGTTGCAGACTGCGCTTGACCGCATCCAGGGCGCGGTTGAGTCCAGCTTCGATGGTATTGGCAGCGGTCGTGGCACGGGTTGCCAGCGCCCGCACCTCGCTGGCGACCACGGCAAAACCACGTCCAGCTTCGCCAGCGCGCGCCGCTTCAATGGCCGCATTGAGCGCCAGCAGATTAGTCTGCTTACTGATGTCTTTGATCGAGAGCGCCAGACCTTCAAGCTGGCCAATATCCGCGACGAGCGACTGGATGGACTGCATGTCGTGACGGATCTTGACTGGCAGATCCTGAATAAAACGGGCAATCTCGCTGATGTCGTCGACGCCATGCGTCATATCCGCTTCCATGACATTGGCGTTGAGATTTGAATGGCTCAGATAATTCAGCAATGTGCTGGCGGCTTCGTTCAGCAGGGTCACCCGCTGGATGATGTCGAGCGCCGACGCCTCGCTATCCCTCACCACCGCACTGATCTGCGCATCGAACGCCTGATCCTGCGCGGCGGTCTGGAGCAGCGCCGCCGCGCCGGCCTGACTGACCGCTTCAGCATCCCGCAATGTGGCGTCGAAACTGTCGAGTGCCTGGCTGAGGGTGCCGGTCGCACGAAAATTGAGCCTGAAAATCACCAACCCACTGAGAAAGTTGGTGACAAGCAGACTGAGGCCAACCAGCAGCGCCTCCAACAATCCGTCGTCGATGCCCATTTGAACCGACTCGAAAGCCAGCCAGTCATGGGTCTGATAGACCAACAGCGACAGCACCAGCGTGCCGACAAGGGTCAAAGACGCGATCATGCGGCGCAATGCGCGGGATTGCGTGAGTGTCGCCTCAATCAGTGAATGACGTGGTTTGACAAAGGTCATCGGAACGCTGGCCTCAGGCGCCCGGCAGGACTTGCTTAATGACTTTTAGCAGATCGGCACCGCCAACGGGCTTCAGCAGCCAGCCGGTCGCGCCGAGCTTCTTGGCCTCATCGCGCTTGGCCTGCTGGCTTTCGGTGGTGAGCGCCAGAATCGGCGTGAAGCGCATCCCCGGTAGAGCACGGGCGTTGCGGATGAAGTCGATGCCGCCCATGTTTGGCATGTTGATGTCGGTGATGATGAGGTCGGGCTTGACGCCGGAATTGAGCTTGGCGATGGCCTGGACGCCATCGCCAGCCGTCTCGACCTTGAAACCGGCAATTTCCAGGCTAGCCTTGAGGCTCATCACCATCGTCGCCGAATCGTCAACGACCAGAATTGTCTTGGGCATGGTTGGTTTCCTGCGTCAATGCGGTTTGCAGCCAGTCAGCCAGCGCCGCGTCACGCGGCCAGGCAGTGATTTTGGGACGCGCCGCCATGAAGACCTGGAGATTGGCGGCATGGAGATGGGTGCAGGCGGCCAGATCGATCCGCCCACGCGGGTGCTTGAGCAGCCAGTCGAGCAGGGTTTCGGCATCTTCGACGCTCAATAATTCCGTCGCAACCAGCGTGTTTTTTTTGCTGTCGAGTGGCATTAGAGCAGATCCCCCGGATTGAGCACCAGCAGCACTGAGCCATCGCCAAGCAGCGCGGAACCGGCATAGCCACTGAGTCCGCCAAGAAAACCGGCTAGCGGCTTGAGGATGATGTCCACCGTTTCGCGGCAGTCATCGACGATGATGCCGAGCTGTTCGCCGTTGATGCGCGCCACCAGCACGGCGAATTCGTCATCGCCGTTAGCGAGCTGTGGGGCATCCAGCGCCAGCAACTCATTGAGCGCGACCAATGGGATCAGCCGATCACGCAGCACTGTCGTTAAACGGCGCTTGATGGCACGGATCGCCCGACGTGGCACCCGTACCGTCTCAGCCACGGCATCCATCGGCACCCCGAACCGTTGACCGGCAGATTCGATGATCATGACATTACTGACCGCCATCGACAGCGGCAGCGAGAGCCGCAACCGGGTACCCTGTCCGACCTCGCTGCGCAGCTCAATGGCACCCTTAACCCGAGCGATGGCGTCGCGCACCACGTCCATGCCAACGCCGCGCCCGGAGACATCGGTGATCTTTTCGGCGGTCGAGAACCCAGCGGCAAACACCAGATTGACCGCGTCCTGATCGCTCAGGCGTTCCAGCGCGGTCTCGTCGATGATGCCTTTTTCATAGGCTTTGCGCCGGATCACGGCAGGATCGATGCCGCGCCCGTCGTCACTGATTTCGATCAGCACCCGGTCAGATTCCTGACGCGCCTGAATCGTCAGTCGCCCTTCGCTCGACTTGCCTGCCGCCTGGCGCTCGGCAGGCGTTTCCAGACCATGATCCAGACTGTTGCGCACGATGTGCATCAGCGGATCGGCCAGCGCCTCGATGATGTTCTTGTCCGCCTCGGTCGATTCGCCCTCCATCACCAGGCGCACGTCTTTGTTGAGCTTGTGCGCCAGATCGCGCACCAGACGCGGAAACCGCTGAAACACGAAGGACACCGGCAGCAGACGCACCTGCATGATGGCGTCCTGCATTTCTTCGGCGATGCGGTTGATGACGCTGTACTGGCTCTTGATCTCACGCGACAGCTCGCGCACGCCGAACACGTCTTCAGCGCGTCCGGCCAGATAGGGCAATGCGTTCTTGGCGACCACCATCTCGCCGATCAGATTCATCAGCCGGTCGATCTTGATCTGATCGACCTTGATCGTGCGCGGGCTGGTGAGTTGATCTTCGGCGCGGCGGTTGAACGCGATGGGTTCTTCATGCAGCGCGGGCGTGGATATGGTTGTCTGAGGTGCCGGGGATGACGTGAGCGCATTGCGTGGCAGTGGCGAGGGTTCCGTTGCTGGTGGCGCCAGATCTTCAGTTTTGCTAAGGACAGGCAGGACAACCTGCCGGTCAAGCCAGGCTAAGAGCGCAAGCGGCGAACAGTCTGTCAGCGCCGCATTCAGCGCCTGTTCCAGTTCAGCTAGTTCGGTGTCACGTCCTAAGCTGACACAGGCAGCCGCGAGACTTGCCGCTACGGCTCGCAGCCGTCCGCTTAACCAGGGCGGACTGTCAGTGAGACTGAGGATTTCGCGCTGCGCTTCCAGCACGACTTGTGCTGACCAGATGGTGTCGGCACTGATCGTAGTCGGCAGGGCGGAAGTTGGCTGGCGATCCTCACCCCTCACCCCTCTTCCCGCTGGGGAAGATGGCTTGACTCCCTCGCCCCTTGGGAGAGAGGGGCGGGGTGAGGGGGTAAGGGCGCAGTGCTGATCAATCGCCAGGATCAGCGCCCGCTGGATGTCGCTGGCCTGGGGCGCGTGATCCAGCACCAGCAGCAGCCAGCGCAGCGCAGAGGCGATCCAGAGATCCGCTGCCGTGAGTTCGAGCAGCGTCCGGGCGGCCTGCGCCAACACCGTCAGATTGCCTGCATCGAGCAGCGCCAGCGCGGTCT
This sequence comes from uncultured Chromatium sp., assembly GCA_903897335.1. GTDB lineage: Bacteria > Pseudomonadota > Gammaproteobacteria > Chromatiales > Chromatiaceae > Chromatium. The sequence continues at coordinate 29,049 of CAIUAY010000042.1, forward strand.
GGATGAAATCAGCGGCCATCGGTTCGACCTGGACGCGACCCATCGGCACCAGCAGCGATGCAGCCGTTAGCGGACGAATCGTGATTTGATCGGCGACATAACGGAAATGTTCTGCCAGCACGTCAGAACTGGCATTCAGGATCAACTCGAAGGTCAGGATGCAGCGATAGGCATCCAGTTCAGCCAGAGTCGGCCAGTCCTCACGCGCCAACACCCGCCGCCAGACAACGCCGGAAAGCTGGATAACCTGAAAAAACGGATCTTCGCCTTTGAAGAAACAGTCTTCATCAGGCTGATACATCAGCCAGCAAAAATCCTCGCCCGCGCACAGATGGCGGTAGAGATCCATGCGCACGGATTCAGGTAGCGCCGCCAGGTCAGATAAGTCGTCATCCGCAGTCAGTTGACAGTAATCTGCGGGCAACGCCTCATCTGCCTGATCGCTGTCGCGTGACGCCTGACGCCTGACAACCTTCTCTGCCATCAACCCACGCAACAATTCGCCAAGCCGCACTGCTTCGCTGGCGTGACGACTCGTATTCGGTAGCTGATCGCTGTCTGCCGTGCCGATTTCATCCAGCAGCGCGGCGACAAAATCCATCGCTTCCAAAAGCTGATCAGCCAGCGCCCGACTGAAGGCGACGCGACCATCGCGGGTCGCGTCCATCAGATCCTCTGCGGCATGCAGGACGCGGGTCATTTCGGGCAGATCGAACAGACCGCTGTTGCCCTTGAGCGTATGCACCAGCCGAAACAGTTCATCCATTCCGGCGCGATCGTCGGGATGATCCTCAAGCTGAAGCAGCTTCTCGCCGATGGACTGAAGAAAATCGCGCCCCTCGGTTAAAAATTGGATGAGCAGCGGACTCATGGGGCGCTCCCTGCGATTCCGTTCAGGGCATGAGGACTGAGCGGAGCCGACGCCAGACCAAGCAGAGTCAGGACATGCGACAGCAGCCGTTCCGGGCGCACCGGCTTGATCAGATAAAGATTGGCACCGCTGACATAGGCAAGCGTCTGGTCATTGGCGGCTGCCTCAGTTGAGACCATGATTGACGGGACTTGGGGGATGTCTTTGCCGCGCAGCTCGCGCAGAAAGCCGTAGCCGTCGAGCTTGGGCATGTTGATGTCAACCAGATAGAGATCAAACGGCGCTTCGGCGATCCGCTCCAGCGCTTCTAGTCCATTGACCGCCTCGCTGACCGCAAATCCAGCCGCTTCCAGGATGTCGCGGTGATAAAGCCGCACGGTCGCGGCGTCATCGATAACCAGGATGCGCTTCATCGTGCCCCCCAGGGTTTCTGATAGACGATGGCTTCGGGAAACTTGCGCACCCGAAACAACGAGGAAATGCGGCTCATGGACTCGGAGTGTCCGAGACAGATGAATCCGCCCGGATTGAGTGCGTCATAGAATGACTCTGCCGTTTGCTTGCGCGACAGATCATCGAAATAGATCAATAGGTTGCGACAGAAAATAACATCGAAATGACGATGCAGACGCATGTCGGCAGGATCGGTGACATTGACCCGGGTGAATTCCACCGCATCGCGCAGGGTGTCGCCGATCTGGTAGTAATCACCGTCGCGGCGAAAATATTTTTTCAGCAGCGTCGCTGGCAGGTGTTGAATGGCGCGGGCGGTATAGCGTCCGCGCCGTGCCTGAGCCAGGATGCTGGTATCAATGTCCGAGGACACGATCTCGACATCCCAGGTGTGCAGATGCGGCCAGTGTTCGAGCAGATAGATGGCGATGCCGTAGGGTTCTTCGCCGGATGATGAGGGGATCGACCAGATGCGGATTGGCGTGGTTGCAGTGCGTCGGGCGACGATTTCCTCCAGCAGCGAGTTGACCAGACACTGAAACTGATATTCCTCGCGGAAAAAATAGGTCTCGTTGACCGTCATAACGTTGATCAGCGTCTGCAATTCCTCGCCCGACGTCTGGAAACGCAGCAGGGTGAAATAGCTTCGGAAGCTCTCGCTGGCAGTCACGGCCATGCGGTCGAGCAGGCGTTTATCGACAAAATAACGCTTGGTGTCCTCGAAAAGAATGCCGGTCTTGCGGTAGAAGAATTCACGGAACTTGTAAAAGTCTTCATCGCTGATCGCGCCTGGATCACTCATCGTGGGTCAACCTGCGGCGATCCGCGTGAGCGCCAGATCGGCGGCAAACTGGATGTACGGTTCATCGGCGAAACGCTGCTTAAGCGCCAGTAGCGCAGGGACTGCTGATTCCGAGCCGACTTCACCCAGCAGATCGACCGCCGTGGCGCAGACATTGACATGCTGATCCTGGGTAATGACACGGATCAGCCAGTCTTCGACCTGCGGATGACGCAGCGATTCCAGCACGTCGACGGCGAAGATCCGCACGTCCGGGTCGGGGTCGTCGAGCAGACGCCCCATCAGTGGCGCAACTTCGTCCGGGAGTTGCTGCATGGCGGCAATCGCGGCGTTGCGCAGCATGGCGTCCTCGCTGCGCAGACAGTCAACCAGTCCGGCCACCGACTGCGCGTCAGCAAACTGGGTGAGCGTGGTCAGGATGACCTCGATCACGCTCGGTTCGGTCTCGACCGGCAGGCGCTCAACCAACGTTGCCGACACCTCAGGGTACTGGATCAGATCACGCGCCGCCCAGCGTCGTGCCAGCGGATCGGGATCGGACAGCGCGGTTAAAAGACCAGCCAGATCGCGCGAACGATGCCGTTCGTCATCGGAGGTGTCTGGTGGCGGCGCCGCTTTTTTCAGTGACATGATCCTCAGCCCACTCGTTAACGTTCAACCCAGATACGGATCTGATCGGCGATGCGTTCAGCCGGCAGGGTCAGGGTCGCCCCACCGCGTTCAATCAATTCGGCAGGCATCCCGAAGACGACGGCGGTTGCTTCAGATTCAGCAATCGTCCGTGCGCCGCGCTGCCTGAGATCGGTAAACGCCTGCGCACCATCGTAGCCCATGCCGGTCAGAAGTACCGCGATCACGTTAACCGGGTCGCAATGCTCCAGCGCCGAGCGTCCGAGCAGCTCAACCGATGGATGCCAGAGAAAATCTGGATTCTCCGGTCGCGCCAGCGCGGTCAGTTTGCTGGCACGACGCGCCAGCACCATGTCCGCGCCACCCTTGCCAATATAGATATTGCCTGCCTCCAGCGGCGTGGGGCGGCTGACCTCCGATACCGTGAGCGCACAGAGACCATTCATCCGTTCGGCAAAGGGTCGGGTAAAGCTCGGCGGCATATGCTGCGCGACCAGCACCGGCCAGGCAAAGTCAGCAGGCAGCAGCGGCAAAATGTCCTCCAGCGTACGCGGGCCGCCGGTCGAGACACCGATCAGGACGACGCCCTCGCCACGCACTCCGCCGCGACGGATGAGCGGACGACGGGTTGACTCCGCCATCGGCGCTGGTCTGGCGGTCGTCAGGTCAGTCCGCAGCCGCGCCGCCAGTCCACGCGCCGTCTTGAGACGCGCCCGCGCTGCCGCCCGCACCTTACTGATGATTTCAGTCTCGATTTCGACAATCGACAGCGAGATGGTGCCACCCGGCTTGGGAATGTAGTCCACCGCGCCGAGATTGAGCGCCTCCAGTGTTGCCAGCGCGCCCTTTTCGGTCAGGGAAGACACCATCACCACCGGCACCGGACGCTCGGCCATCAACAGCGAGAGTGCCGTCAACCCGTCCATTTCAGGCATGTTGATGTCGAGCGTGATGACATCCGGCGCAAAAGCACGGTTTTCCTCCACCGCCTCGCGCCCATTGCGGGCAACCCGGATCTCAAAATCGCCTGCATCCTGAAAGATCGCACTGAGCTGGCGGCGCATCAGTGCAGAGTCATCGACGATCAGCAGCTTGATCACAGTGATTCTCTTTAGGGACAAGGATCAAAACTCAGGGAACAGGATTGAAGCGAACCCGTTTTTCCGGTTCCCTGAACCGGTTAGCCGGACGATCTCGCCTGACTCAGCGCCGCCAGCTCTTCCCGCTGCTCTTCGGCGATCAGATGAGCCGGTTCGATCAACTGGATCATGCGCCGCTGCTGCTCCAGATTGGCCACCCGCCCGATCAGTCGCGCCTGTTCGAGCGACAGCCGGGGCGAGGGTTCGATGGCCGATTTGGGGATCTTGAGGACTTCGGCGACTGAATCCACGATAAATCCAGTGCGCACCCCGTCGAGCAGAAACACCATGATGCGCTGACGGTCGTTACGCTCAACGGTCGCTAGACCCAGCCGACGGCGCTGGTCGATCACCGGCAGCACCGAACCGCGCAGATTGATCACGCCCTCGACAAAACCTGGTGCCTTGGGGACGTGGGTCAGCTCGTCGGGAATGCGCACGATCTCCTGGACGCTCGCGATCGGCACCCCGAATTCTTCCTTGTCGAGTCGGAACACCACCACCTGTTCCTCATCGTCGGTTTGCAGCTCGCCTTCCTGCTCATCGTCTGAACGGTCGTCATCGTGCATGGCTGCGACGCTGGTCAGCGCCTCCTGGATGGATGAATGGCGGAACAGATTATCGGTTGAAATGATCGACACCAGCCGCCGTCCCTCATCGAGCCGACAGATGTCAGCAATGTCGGACAGATCGCCGTGACGCGCCAGGAGCTTTGGCATCGCATCCACCGCCGACCTGGGCACTCGCAGCACCTCGTTGACGCTATCCATCGCCAGTCCCACCGACACCTCGCCGAGTCGCACCACCACGATACGGCTGCGTTCATCGGCAGCCTGGGCCGGCAGCTCGAACAGACAGCGCAGTGACACCAGCGGCAACAGCCGGTTACGCAATGTCATCACGCCCAACACATGCGCCTCGGCACGGGGGACATGCACGATCTGTTCAGGAAACTGCACGATCTCCTGCACGTTCTCAATCAGAATCGCGTATTCCTGTCCGGCAACCTCAAAGCTGACCAGTTGCAGTTCGTCGGTGGTCGCCTCGTCTTCTGCGTCACCGCCTGTCGCTGCGCCAAAAGACGCCCCACTGTGCGTGTGTGACAGGGCGGCGATGGCGGCAAATTCAGTACCGATCAGACGCTCGAAATCCAGCACCATCACCATTGGATAGCCGCCGACATCCTTAAGCATCCCCGACAGCAGTTCGGTCTTGACCGTCAGTGTCAGGGCATCGACATCTTCGATGCGTCCTGGCTCGACCCCAACCACGCTGCTGACCCGATCCACCACGAAGCCGAGCGGCTGACCCAGATCGATCACCAGCGCACGGGTGGCGTCGTCGTTGCCCTGCTCGGCAAAACCAAAGAGTCGGCGCAGACTGATGATCGGTAGCACCTTGCCGCGCAGATTCGCCAGTCCCTCCAGAGTCGTGGGCGCAAGTGGCACCCGCACAACATCAGGTACCCGAATGATTTCCTGCACCGGCGTCATATCGACCGCGAAAACCTCGCTGTCGCAGACAAAGATCACGAATTGACGGATGTCCGCCTCGCGCTCGGTCGCGGTGTCGTCTACTCCGTCCGCGCTGATCGACGGCGACAGTTCGACCTGTTCGTTGGTCATGTTGTTCTCCCGCGCAACGGCGATGGATCTCAGGCGCTTTGCAGCTCGTCGGCCAGCGAGGCGATTTCCTCGATGGCGGCGGCCAGTTCCTCGGCACCTTGCGATTGCTGCTTGGCCGCAGCAGCGGACTCGCCAGCGGCCTTTTCAGCTTCCTGCGCGGCAGCGGAGATCTGATCGACCCCGGTTTTGATTTGGGTGATGGATGCCGCAATCTCACCGGCAGCCGCGAGAATCTCGCCAGTCCCCTGTTCAACCACGCCAATATCGGCTTCGATGGTCACGAGGCTGGTGGTGATTGCCTTAGCCTTTTCAGCTTCCGCGCTGGCTGACGAAATGATTTCCTCCAGATCACGTCCAACGATGCCGATCTGATCCTGCACCGCTTTGACCAGATCTTTGATGCGGTCGGCGTTCTCGGCTGAATCGTGCGCCAGATTGCGGATGTCAGTGGCGACCACCACGAAACCTTTACCAAACTCACCGGCGCGGGCGGCTTCAATCGAACCGTTGACAGCCAGCATGTTGGTCTGGATCGAGACCGTGGTGATGGCGTCAACGATCTTGTCGATACGCCGTGATACCAGCTCTAGCCCCTTGATCTGCTTGAGATTCGATCGCGAGGAATCGACCGACTCGGCAACGCCCGTGATCAGTGCGTCGACGCTCGTTTTATTGGTGCCCAGCAGCGCGCGGATCGCCTGGACTTTGTCACCGGCGATGCGGGCACGGGCAAGGGCGATTTCCAGTCCCTTCTCGATCTGGGTGATGGCCGCTGCCGATTCTTCGGTTGCCGATGCCTGCACCTGGGCGCTTTTGCGGATTTGTTCGACGGCGGTCATGATCTGTCCGCCTGAGCGATTGATTTCCTGTACTGCCGAGGACAGTTCTTCAGCCGCTGAGGCGACTTCTTCCGCGCTTTTTGAGATGTCGGTCGAATTTTTGAGTTCTTCGGCCAGCTCGGAGAGATTCTGCGCGGCCTGCTCGCACTCGGCGAGCGCCTGGGTCTGCTCGGCAACCGTCTTGGCCGATTCCTCGGACGCCGCCGACTGCTCTTCTGCCGCCGCTGCAATTTCTTCGGTGCCCTTTAGCGCCTGGAGTGCCGCTGCGCTAGACTGTTGCGCACCGGCGGCAATCTCCTGTACGCCACGCGCAACCTCGATGGCGTCCAAGCGAATCTGATCAAGCTGGGTGTTGATGGTCTTGCCGTTCTCGACCTCGACCTGAACCTTCGTCGCTGATTCATTGATGCCATCCGAGATGGTTTTGACCTCGGACTGAATCTGGCCAACCAGATCCTGAATCTGCTTGGCGCTTTTCTCGGACGTTTCGGCCAGGGTGCGAACTTCATCAGCCACCACCGCGAAGCCCTTGCCGTGCTTGCCAGCGCGGGCGGCCTCAATGGCGGCGTTGAGCGCCAGCAGATTGGTCTGATCGGCGATGCGGGCGACTGCCTTGACGATATCGCCGATGTTGGCCGCCTGCTGTTCGAGTTCGGCCACCATCTTGACCGAATCGCTCTGACGCTGCGCCGCCAGACCCACGTTCGTGATCAGGCTGGCCACCTCGCCACTGACCTTGAGAATCAATGACTGCGACGCCTCGACCTTGGTCTGCGACAGATTGGCGCTGTCGAGCTGACGCCCGAGTGCCACGCCGACCTGTTTGAAAGCCGCCAGCGATTCCTGCGCCGCGCCCGAGGCCTCTTCCGCGCCGGTGGCGATCTGATCGGCTGACCGCTTGAGTTCCTCTGCCGCCGAGGCTGCTTCGTTGATGCCGGATGCCAGTTGCGCCGTCGCCGAGGCGACCCGTTCAGCAGCCTGCTGCTGCTTGGCGAGGGTACGGGCGCGTTTGCGCTGCGCTTCGGCTTCGCGGGTGGTCGCGGCAGTTGAACGACCCTCGGCGGGCGTCGCAGACGTGGAAAGGCTGGTTTTCTTCACGAGTGCCATGGCGGTGTCCTAAAGCTGAATGACCGGTGGGAGGCTTCATTGCACGTTTTGGAATTTCAATGGATTCCGAACCGCCTTGACTCATTTTAAGGAGTGACGACAGGAATCTTGACGGCTTCCTGAATCATTCTGCACCGCTGAAGCGTCACGATGCAATGATGACAACATGACGGTTTTCCGTGAGCGAATCGATAACGCTGACCAGCCACGGCATCTGACATCTTCAGCCTGCGCAACGATCAGGCACGGTGATAGGATGACAGGTTTACGGCGATCAAAAAATCTAGGAGACGCGCACAGATGGCCTACGACAACATTCAGATTCCAGCGGGCGGCGAGACCATTCAGCTCAACCCTGACCTCTCGCTGACCGTTCCTAACCAGCCGGTCATCCCTTATATCGAGGGCGATGGCATCGGTGTCGACATCACGCCGGTGATGCGTTCAGTGGTCGATGCGGCGGTGGCAAAAGCGTATGGCGGTGTCCGTCAGATTCATTGGATGGAGGTCTATGCCGGCGAAAAATCGACCCGCATCTATGGCGCGGATGTGTGGCTGCCGGAGGAAACGCTGGCGGCGGTCAGGGATTTCGTGGTGTCCATCAAAGGTCCGTTGACCACGCCGGTCGGCGGTGGCATCCGTTCGCTCAATGTCGCTTTGCGTCAGGAGCTGGATCTCTATGTCTGTTTGCGACCGGTGCGCTATTTCACCGGCACCCCGAGTCCGCTGAAGGCACCTGAACAGACCGACATGGTGATCTTCCGCGAAAATTCAGAAGACATCTATGCCGGGATCGAGTGGCAGGAAGGCACCTACGAAGCACATAAGGTCATCGACTTTCTGCGCTATACGATGGGCGTCACCAAAATCCGTTTCCCCGAAACCTCCGGGATCGGCATCAAGCCCGTGTCACGCGAAGGCACGGAACGTCTGGTGCGCAAGGCGATCCAGTACGCCATCGACAATGACCGCCCGTCGGTGACGCTGGTGCATAAGGGCAACATCATGAAATTCACCGAGGGTGCCTTCAAACAGTGGGGCTATGATCTGGCCAAAACTGAATTTGGCGCGACCGAGATCGACGGCGGTCCCTGGTGCAGCTTTAAAAATCCGAAGACCGGTGCTGACATCCTTGTCAAGGACGTGATCGCTGATGCATTTTTGCAGCAGATCCTGCTGCGCCCCAAAGAGTACGACGTAATCGCCACCCTCAATCTCAATGGCGACTATATTTCAGATGCGCTGGCCGCTCAGGTCGGCGGAATTGGCATGGCGCCGGGTGCCAATCTGTCCGATTCAGTGGCCATGTTCGAGGCGACTCACGGCACCGCGCCCAAATATGCCGGCAAAGACCAGGTCAATCCGAGTTCGCTGATTCTGTCCGCCGAGATGATGCTGCGTCATCTGGGCTGGATTGAGGCGGCGGATCTGATTATCCGGGGCGTCGAAGGCGCGATTGCGGCCAAAACCGTGACCTATGATCTGGAGCGGTTAATGGATGGCGCGACCAAACTCAGTTGCTCGGGTTTTGGCGCGGCAGTCATTGACAAGATGTCGGCCAAGGCTTGAATCTGTTGCCCGGCGTCACCACTCAGATGAATTAAGCGAGTTGATTTCATTGGTCAAATCAATGAGTAACGAAAGACCAGAGGAGGAGTCTGACGCCGGGCTAACGGTTCAGTCTGCACGACCCAAGCTACGGCGTCCGCCCCTGTTCAAGGTACTTCTGCTGAATGACGATTACACTCCGATGGAATTCGTGGTGCTGGTGCTGAAGGTGTTTTTCGGGATGAACGAAGACCGGGCAACCCAGGTGATGCTGCATGTGCATACCCGGGGCATGGGTGTCTGTGGTGTCTTCACCAAAGACATCGCCGAGACCAAGGTTGCACAGGTGAACGACTATGCGCGCAGCCATCAGCATCCGCTGATGTGTACAATGGAAGAGGCGTAGACGCTGCCCGAGAGCGCCGTGCGGCCTATCTTGCGTAGCTCCTGCAAAGATTCTCACAAGAGGCGTAGACGCTGCCCGAGAGCGCCGTGCGGCAGTCTGTGATGGTGTCTTAAACTCCCGCTTGGAACAGGCCGATGCTGAGCAAAGAACTCGAATTTACGCTGAACCGGGCCTTCAAGGAGGCACGCGAAAAACACCACGAATACATGACCGTGGAGCACATGCTGCTGTCGCTGCTGGACAATCCGACAGCGGCGAGGGTTTTGCGCGCATGCGGGGTGGATGCCGAGCGTCTGCGTCGGGAGATCACGACCTTCATCGACGAGACCACGCCGCTGATCCCAGCTAAAGAAGGACGTGATACTCAGCCCACGCTTGGCTTCCAGCGTGTCCTACAGCGTGCCGTGTTTCATGTGCAGTCAGCGGGCAAGAAAGAGGTGACTGGCGCAAACGTCCTGGTCGCGCTCTTCAGCGAGCAGGATTCCCAGGCGGTCTATTTTCTCAATCAGCAGGACGTGACCCGGCTCGATGTCGTCAATTACATCTCGCACGGCATCTCCAAGGTGCCGGGCGAGAATCAGGACGACGAGTCTCCGAGCGAGACCGACGAAGCACATGGAGAAGACAAGGAAGGCACCAGTCCGCTCGACAGTTTTGCAACCAACTTAAATGACATGGCGCGTCAGGGTCGCATTGATCCGCTGATCGGACGTAGCTCAGAAGTCGAGCGCACCATCCAGATCCTCTGTCGGCGGCGCAAGAACAATCCGCTCTATGTCGGCGAAGCGGGCGTCGGCAAGACGGCCATTGCCGAGGGTCTGGCCAAGATGATCGTCGATGGCGAGGTGCCAGAAGTCCTCGCCAACGCGGTGATCTATGCGCTGGATCTCGGTGGACTGGTGGCTGGCACCAAATATCGCGGTGATTTCGAGAAGCGTCTAAAAGCAGTGCTGGCTCAACTCAAGCGCCAGCCCCATGCGATTCTGTTCATCGACGAAATCCACGCCATCATCGGCGCAGGCTCTGCCTCCGGTGGCGTCATGGATGCCTCAAACCTGATCAAGCCGGTGCTGGCATCCGGTGATCTGCGCTGTATCGGCTCGACCACCTATCAGGAATATCGCGGCATCTTTGAGAAGGATCGGGCGCTGGCGCGGCGCTTTCAGAAGATTGACGTGGATGAACCCTCAGTCGATGAGACCTTTGAGATCCTCAAGGGGCTGAAATCACGCTTTGAAGAACACCATCAGGTTAGCTACACCAACCCTGCCCTACGCGCCGCCGCTGAACTGTCCAGCCGTTATATCAATGACCGTCATCTGCCCGACAAGGCCATTGACGTGATCGACGAGGCCGGTGCCCATGTCCAGCTCAAGAGTCCGGCCAAGCGCAAGAAACGCATCGATGTCGCGGATGTCGAGGCGATTGTCGCCAAAATGGCGCGGATTCCATCCAAGCGTGTCTCGGTGTCTGATACAGAATCGCTCAAGAATCTGGATCGTGATCTCAAGCTGGTGGTCTATGGTCAGGAACCGGCCATTGATGCGTTGACTGCCGCAATTCGCATGAACCGTTCAGGACTCGGCAATGAGGGCAAGCCCATCGGCTCATTCCTGTTTACCGGCCCGACTGGCGTCGGCAAGACCGAGGTCACGCGCCAGCTCGCCCGCATCCTCGGCATGGAACTGCTGCGCTTTGACATGTCCGAATACATGGAACGCCACACGGTCTCGCGTCTGATCGGTGCGCCGCCCGGTTATGTCGGCTTCGATCAGGGCGGGCTGTTGACCGAGCAGATCAACAAACATCCACATTCGGTGCTGTTGCTCGACGAGATCGAAAAAGCGCATCCCGATGTCTTCAACCTGCTGTTGCAGGTGATGGATCACGGCACGCTCACCGACAACAATGGACGCAAAGCGGATTTCCGCAGCGTGGTGCTGGTGATGACGACCAACGCTGGCGCGGAGGAAACGGCGCGGCGCTCGATTGGTTTTACCGAACAGGATCACTCGACCGATGGTCTGGAGGCGCTCAAGCGCTATTTCACGCCTGAATTCCGCAACCGGCTCGATGCTGTCGTCCAGTTCGGATCACTCGATGAAGACACCATCCGCAGCGTGGTTGATAAATTCATCTTCGAGCTGGAACAACAGCTTGAAGAGAAAAAAGTCAGCCTCAGTGTCGATGTCGCGGCTCGCCACTGGATCGCCGAAAAAGGCTATGACCCCAAAATGGGAGCCCGTCCGATGGCACGCGTTATCCAGATCCACATCAAAAAACCGCTCGCCAATGAACTGCTGTTTGGCGATCTGGTGCATGGCGGAACGGTGCGCATTGCACTGGAGGATGGCGAGCTGGTGTTTGCGATCAACGGCGAAAAACGAGCAATCTAAAAGCAATTTATGTTAATCAACATGGAAAACTTCCCAGGGATCCGGGGAAATCAACATTGAATTTTTTCCACCCCGGAGTAGCGCAACCTACCGGCTTTTTGGCCGGAGCAACTTGGGGTGATCAGGATGGAATTCATTGCCGACATCAG
>CAIUAY010000043.1 GCA_903897335.1 uncultured Chromatium sp.
CTGTTTTGGGCGACCCTCGTCGTCGCGATACGCCTCTATGAGTTGGACGTAGCGCCGGGGTCCAGAGTTGGTTACTTTGATAAACACGCCACTACTATAAATACAACAATTGCCAATGTCAAATAAATCACAAAAGTGCAAAACGTGCCATTACACGACTTTTCGGAAAATCGCTTGTAAGTCGTTGATTTCATTGGGACGGGCAACCAAAAAAGGCGGAGTTTCGCGATTAACTGTCGAAGTCGGGGGAGCAGGCAGATTGGAAAGCTGTGCAGCCGCAATGTGCCCTTATGTAGAGCTCTACATAAGGGCACTTAGGGCTACTGGCCCAGCTGCCGATCAACGACAGCTATCTGGATTGGGCGTTGCCTGTCTCATGTGTTGGAACCGACTGAAGGAATAGTGCAAGTCGAACCGGCGCGACGTCGTCAATGCGGCCGAAGGTCAGTACAAGTCGCGATACATCAATGCGTTGAAACCCGCCCAGCGGCACGGAAGCCCGCAGCTTGAACGTCAGCAACCCCTCGTCCCCGGGCGGGGATGCAGCCTTTGCACAGGCCGGGGCGCTGGCTTGAAGCGCCTCCCCTGCCAGCAGCGCAAGCGCAACGTTTCGCAGCAATGCTCGAGTCTCCTTGGCTGCCGCAGGCTCCATTTGGCGGTGATAAGTGAGCGTCGGGACTTCGATGTCCAGGTTGGATATCAAGCAAACCGCCTCCTCGGCTGCAGGATCCGGTTGATAGCAATGAATGCCGTCGCTGTCGTGGAGCCGCATCCAGTGTGTGTCTGAGTCGGTATACACGAACGAGCCAGTCAATGTGGCGATGAACAGGCCAGTCTCGCGGCCAAATCCTTTGAATATCTTGAACTCGCCACTCTCAGCTGATGACGAAGGCGGATCGAACAATGCAAAAGGGTCTTCCTCGTTTTCGCGTTTCCAGAGCCGCACCACCGAGTCGATGTCAGCATCTGTTAATTTCTGCGAATCGTCAGGGATGCGCCGCTTCAAGTAGGCTTTCATCTCCGCAGGAGGAAGCCGCTTGATGAATCGCATCATCTCGTCATGGCCAAGCGCCTGGGCGAGCGCCTGGTCGATGGGTCCGAGTTCAGTCTTATCGGCTGCCTGCTCCGTGATGGCCAGGATCTCGCCTCGAAACCCGGCGTCATAGTCGAGCGGATCGGGGATGAGGTGTACCCTGCCGGCCCGGATGTGAGGCTCCAGCAGCATCAACAGGAACACGTTTCGCAAGGTTTGCTCTCGAAACTGGGTCGGCCGCTGAATCGGGCTGAACTCCGGCCGCACGCCGTTGGCGTTGACGAACGGGTGGACCAGAACAAGTTCGTCGACGTACGGCAGCATACCTGTGACCTTAGTGGAGATCGTGCGTGCATCTACCATGCCCAGGTAGAGCGCGCGCGATCGCTTGCTCTGGGGCCTTGGAAGCAACTCGATCAGTCGGGTATCCGTTGGCCATAGTGCGGCGAACAATTCGTGTATCTGGCGCACGTGGTCGTCGGAGAGGTTGCGGCGCACGTCCAACCAAGTCTTTTCTTCGTTTAGTTGCAGGATGCGGTTGATTCCGCGGACGAGGGCCAAATTCCGCTCGCGGATGCTCATCACACTCCAGGAAGGTCGCTTGTGTGGCTCGACGTCCGCACAGCAGTCGTAAAACACGATCCCGCTGCCACAGCCGCATGTGGCATCGGGCGCCGGGTCCTCCGTCAACAACACCTTTGTCAGGAATTCATGCGCTTTGGAGGTTCGACCGAACTTGTCGTAATACGACGAAGTACCATCTTGGTGCCCGATGTAGATCTCTCCACCGAATCGCCACAGATTCTTGTTGGGCAGGAGGATCGGTGCGATGTCTGCCCATGGGAGCTTGCAGTGCCGCTCCGGGTAGAGCCATTCCGGATTAGATGCTGCGACATGCTTCTTCGCGCGGGACTTGAGCACCAGGTTAATGGCATGGACTTCGGTGTCGCTTAGCTCGCGGCCTCGGATGAACGCGTCGGTCCGCGCCATGGAATTGCCTCGGAATCGAGCATTCGTCCGCCGCGACAGTACATTGGCTTTCGCGGGGTCCTCGGCGTACTCGAGGTTGGTTAGGATCAGGCAGTGGTTTTCGTCCAAAGCGAACACAGTTTGCGAACCCACAAGTTCGACACCTGGGTCGCCGGGGTACTGGCATTCGGCGGCGTCTGGGGGGAGCTTCGGATGGTAGATGGTGACCGGATGGTCTGACACCAGGAATTTCACGGACGACTTCAGCGCAGACACGATCTCTCGCACGCACTCGGACCACATCGTGGCGTGCATCTGCCGCAGCGCTTGCATCTGCCGCATCAACTCCAACTGCGGCAGGCCTTTGTAGTGCTTCAAAATCCAGTCCAGGCCCTTGGGGGTGCGGAGCTTCTGAGCGTCCAGGTACTCGAAGAAGTCATGAAACGTGCGGTGGACCTGAACGTGGTCGCCAGCGATCCACGCGCGGACCGCATCTGCTCCGCGCTTGTCGATCTTTCCGAATAGAAACGTCTCGATTTCGTCGTTCAGCGTCTGCCCCAGGCGAGTGGTGTAGAGGTCGAGCTCCTTGAAGGCCAATTTCGGGCCAAGTTCCTCCACTTCTTGCTCCCAGATAGTTTGTCCATTCGGCAGCGGCGTGGCAGCCGGATGCAGATTGAGGACATGCAACTTGTGCTGGCTTTTCGCCAGAAAGCCTCGCTGGTACCACCGAGGAACGTAGTGGTTGTCGCGGGTAATTTGTTGCTGCATGAATAGTACTCATCTCATAGAGGACGTAAACCCGATCGGATCCAGGGCTACTCTGTCGGTAGTAGGTAGATCGGGTTCGGCGCCTTCCCGCCGAAAAGCGTCTGTTTTCTTTTGTCCGACCATTTCTCGAATCGCCGCTGAACACGCCGTTCTACTGACCACCACCAGGCATTGAATATTTCTGTCCCGATAAGGTCGTCGCGATGGAGGGCGTCAAAGCGCGCGTCGACGACTTTGAGAAAGAGAGTGGAAGCCGCCCAAAAGTCCTCTCCGCTGGTCGCCGTTTGCATACTCCGAAACCAATGTTTACTCCAGCGATGCCGATCTATCGCGAACTGGCATGCCTTTGCTGCGGTGCCGAGTAGTCCCTCTGCACCGTCATAGGTGGCGAGCACTTTCGATGCAAGCTGCTCGTCGTCCGCGAACCCGATCACAGTGATTGCTCGCGCGACATCTGCGGGAATCGGCGACTTCAATCTATCCTGGACATAGGCCTCCAAGAATGTCACCTTACCGGCATAGAGTGCAGCGGCCGTCTCCAGGGCAAGGTCTTGGTCGTTCACGCATCTGTCAAGCCGTGCGAACCGCAAATTGTTTACTTCCAAGTCATCGCTTGCCCACCATAGCGCCACAGATTCAAGCGGCAGATGGGCGGTTGTGTATCGGATATGGACATACGAGGTGTCATTCTGAAGCTGGGAAAGCAGCTCCACGGCATCCTTAAGCCTGCCGGTCACATGCGTCAGCGCTGAGGCGAGCATCAGCCCGAAGTTGCGCAGAGCCCGTCGCCGTGGAGCTGCTCTTGCCCGGAGCAGATCAATCCAGCCTTGCGCCAGTTCGGGTGCAACTCGAAACACGGTCTGCAGCTCATCGAGTTTGAAAGCCTCCAGCACGAGAGCAGCCGTTTGCGGGTTTACGGAGGCCCTGAATGTATCGTATGTGGCGTGCAATCTCTTCTGCCTTGCGTCAAACTCCGCCTCGTGTTTTGATAACTGCCTTAATGTATCCTTGATCGTGAGCGCCGCTGGGGCCAGTTCAGAGAGGCTATGCCGTGCTTCAGTGGTGTCGGTCCCACGGGTGACTGAAAGCACGATCTCTATTAACGGAAGGGGGAGGTCGAATCCGGACGCAGCTCGCACGCATGCGTCCAGCATCGAAGCCAACTGCTCGACAGCCTCACGATCAAGCTGTCCACATGCTGACCCGAAGGTTTCGGGAGCGATGCGCGAAAGAACTTCCGTCCCGCGAACAACGCCTGTGTTCGCTGCCTGGATGAGCGCGATGGACCCAATGATGTGCTCGCGGCCGGTTCTCGGTAGCGGCGCGGCCGACCACCCAGATGCCACGACAGCCTGCAACGCCCCGCGATCCGCGCTGAGGCTGGCAAGGGTCAACGCAGCAGACCGCACAACGGGGTGTGGGCTGGTCAACAGCTCGGGCAGCATTTCGGAAAAGCCTGGCAGTGGTTGATCGGCAACACGGCAGGCCAGAGCCAGCGGAACCACCACCTTAATGTTAGAGGGGTCCATTTGTCGGGCAGCATCCATCAGCTGCGAAGGCGATTCCTGCTTTGCAACGCGTAGGACCTCCAGCCAGATATGGTTCGGATCACGTACCGCCGCCAAGCCCGAGAGTTGATCTTCCGGCGACAACCGCGGAAAGACTGCGAGCAGTAGCGCCTGCTGCACGTGCTCCACAGAAGGTGCATCAACGTCGGCAGGGTCCGTGGGCAACTCGATGCTCAGAGCCAGGAGGCTACCCGCCAAAGTCTGGTCCAGAAGGGCTGCATCGTTCAAGGCCTCCCATGTCGCTTGGCGAAGAGAGATACCTCGGCGAGTCGGGATTGTGGCGAGGAATTCGCGATGCTTTCGCACTGCGACTTCAGGTGAGAACCGGGATAGGCCTGTCAGCGCTGCCTCGAAAAAGTGATCCTCCTGGGACGTGCCCATAAAGAGCTTGAGATTGTTGACGTCCAACTGCTCGTATTCTTGCACTGTACGATCAATGTTGTCGGGTCGAGCGCTGGCGGGGTCACATGGGTCCGTGGCGCAGTACGTTTCCACGCGCCGCCACGCGATGCCCCGATCGCGATCCTTATTGAGGTCTGAAGCAAGCTTGTGGGCCTCGATTGAGTCTTCGGCCGCGCCTGTGGCGTAGAGCAGTGCCACGGCTGCCCATCGTCCGGAGACGGACGAATCGGCGGCAGCGAGCCGCTGTCCGTGAGCTGTCAATTGATCACGGGTCACCGACCAATCGCAGCGATTGAACCGAACTAGGTTCGAGAAGTCTTGGTCCGGTGCATACGGGGAAGGAGTTAGCGCCATAGAGAAGCTGGCGCAGGCAAGAGCGTCAGTGAACTCTTCCAGCGGTAGCCTCGCGCAGAGTTGAAAGGCAAGAGTCAGCAAACGGTACGGGCTGGCCTCTTGACGAATGAGACGAGACAGGTACTCGCGCTCGATTACGCTCAGGTTGTTCATCCGCTTATCACGCTCGGCTTCACGTCGCTGTCTTTCTTCAGTCTGTGAACCTTGTGCGTGCCGCACCTTGAACTCGATATGCTCGTCTGGCCACCAGAAGCGAAGCCACTTTTCGATTGAAGGCTTGATATCGTTCCAGACCTCAGGATCGTGCTTGACGGACTGCAGCGACTCCTCCAGCCAGTCCTCGTTCGGCACCGGAGCCGGTTCCATCCACATTTTCTCTGATGCCTCGCAGAACACGGAAACTCGGCGACGCGCCAATTCCGTGAATGACCCGAATAGCGCCTCATCGGGGTTCTGCAATTGCGTGAAGCCGCAGAGAAGGGCTACGCCGATTTGCTCGGGGATACTAGAGTCCAAACACGCGATAGTGAGCGCTGCGAGGGTCGCATTTGCGGCTTGGTCGAGCGCCGCTATCGGTTCCAAAACTGTCTTCAATGCCTCATGCACGTCTCGCTGGTTACGTATCGCTCCCCGCAGCTCATCGATGACCGCGAGTCCGAGTGCATAAGTGAGGCCTTGATCTCGCAGTGTGTACCGGTGCTCTTCCCCCTCCAGCAGCCGGAAGAACTGTCCTTCAGCCGCCGGTTCCAATTGATTAAAGACGGTCACGTCGTCGCTGGCCGCGGACCGTACGCGCTCCAAAATTTGCCTTGCGTGGAGCTGCAGCATTTCGGCAAACACCAGCGCCGATCGCACCTCCGAGCCTTCCCGGTCGATCATCCGCAAATGTTCGAAGAGTAGCGCAGGCACGCTCAGGGCATCCAAGCTTCGCAGCTTGTCAGCGCTCAATAGGGTGAGCGCAACGCTCAAGAGACGCGGGTTGAGAAGCGAATGCGCAACTGCCGGATGCAGGCTTGCGGCGGCGACGCCCTTTGCAGCAAGAATTTCGTCCCGCTCTGGTAGCGTCCAAGGTGGCACCATGATCGAGGTCACTTGCGAGATCAGTCGCGGCTCCACGTGGCGCCGAAAATACTCCGTCCGGCTGGTGATGACCGTGCAGCCGCCCAGATCGAAGACGTGCAGGACGAGGCTGTCAATCTGGCGCCCCCACGCGACACTGGGTCGCTGGTTCAGGCCATCGACCAGCACAAGTAGCCTGGCAGAGGGAGGGGCTGTTGCGCGACGCCAGCGATCGAGGCGGCGCAGCCACCGCTTCGTGGTGACATCCGAACAGGAGTCTTCAGTCTGCGCGAGCAACTTTTGTGCAAGGACCAGATCCCAGTTCGAGCCCTGCGGCACAGCGCCGAGTTCTTCCGGCGAAAACACCACGGTCAGAGGTGGCGAGGGCAATTCGGCCCAGGACTTCATGGCCAGCCAGGACTTGCCATTGCCTTCGTCGCCGAGCACGGCGATGAGTCGATCTGCTGGCGGCGCCTGGATGGCAGTTCGCAGCTCGCCGAGGAGGTGGGTGCGGCTCAGGACAGGTGAGCCTCCCGATTCCAGAGGAGAGAGGACTTGGCCGAGCCGACCCTTGGCCAAACGTCGAGTGGACAGGGTTTCGCGCAGCCACCTGCCGTTGGCTTCAAGGGCGAGCGGCGTGGCGACGCTGGCGGCGCGAACCTGGTCCATAGCCGCTCGAGCGAAGACTGCAAGGTCCGCATTCTCTGATAGCCGCTTTAGGGCTGGAACGGCCTTTGCGGCCAAGTCTGCAGTCGGTACATGCAGGGTCAGGAACTCTCCCGCGTCAACGTGGGCAGACGCTAGTACTGCTGGCAGCCGCGGGGTATCGGTCTGCCAATCCAGGATCAACGTGGAGAAGCCATGCTTCGTGGCGAGGGCCTCGAGGTCATCGGCTGCTTGGGTTGCGACGATCCCGGTCGTTCCCAGAACCCACAGTTCCGTTGGATCATCGCGAATCGCCAGCGCACCGATCTTGTTTAGGACTTCGGTGGAGGGGACATTGTCCTTGTAGCGCTTAGCCTCGAAAGCCACAGGGAACTCTGGATCCGCCGATTTTCCGTCGACACCAAATTGGGAACCCGACTTGGCAAGGCGGAATGGAACGCCTAGGAGCTTGGAGAATACGGTCGCCAGCAGGCCCTCAAACCCTGTGGGACCTGAACTTGGCAGGTCGAGCAAGGCATCGCGAAGTGTGGCGAGATCGTCGGCAACTGGTTTCATCAGTATTTGGGTGCGTTCCTAGTAAAGTGGGTAATTCAAGTTGCGTCGCGATTACAGCCCGCGATGAAGGTCTGTGGCCGTCATTTCATCGCTGGATCGGGCATCCCTACCCATGGTCGAGAATATAGACGATTGGGGCACCACCTCACATTGGACGACCATTTTGGCTTGAGGATTGCGGTTTTTGAATCAGCCGAAGCAGTCGTTCGTCGGTGTCCGCAACTGGTCGAAACCTGCCCGCCAAATTTCACCCACGACCGTCAGCTTACCGCAGCAAAGCTGCGATTGTCTTTGCCGCGCTGGGGTGATGCCTCACCGCAAACCCAGTAGCCTGCGCTTCCAAACAGATCGCCCGGTTTCATTGGCATGCCTTTTGGATATTCGTTGGCATGGCATGGCGTGATGGCAAACGCCCATCAACGCTTGCTGGAGGGCACGGCGACGCTTGGCACCAGGCCCAATCGCTTCGCGCGGCGCGCAAAACGGCGGTCATCGAAAGTCATGAATTCAGTGCAATGGTTGCTGGCAAGCAGGTGCAGCGCATCGGCAAAATCCAGTCCGTCGCTGTGCCAGGCCAGGGCATCCGAGATGCGTGACCACTCTTCCACGCTGACGTTGGGCAGTCCAAGCAAATGCCTGACGACGCGCACAAAGTCGTCGGCCACAAAGCCGTAAAAGGCGCGCAAAACCCACTCCAGCTCCAGCACCACTGTCAGCGGGACGAATACCTGGGTCGACTCGGTCAACAGACGATGGGCTATGGGGCGCTGCCTGGCCGCTTCGGGGTCGGCCGGGTCATCCACATAAAAACGCGCCAGCACGTTGGTGTCAAGCGCGATCATCTGAGGCTTCCCGCATAGCCAGAGCAACATCAAAATCAGTCAGCCGACGCTTGCCCGGCAGCTTGCACACCAGCATTCCAAAGCCATCCTCGGCCTTGCTTGGAGCTAACTGGCGTTTCATCTCGACATGGATGACTTGGCCTTCGAGGTGGAAGTTGAGTTGGCAACCCGGCGCAATGCCCAGGCGGCGCCGGATTTGGACCGGAATGACAACCTGACCCTTCTCGGAAACAGTGACGGTTTGCATTTTGATTTGGTCCTCTTACTTGGTAAGAAGACTTTATCACAGCGCCGCAATGCCTGACGAAGGGCTTCGACAAGCTCAGCCCGAACGGGGTGTGTCGATTGGCAGGTGCCCCGCGAAGAGGCGCAGGCCCGCTCCTGATTCAGCGCCGCTTGCCGGCCAAGTTTCGCACCACCGAGACCAGCCGGTCCACTTCTTCGCAGGTGTTGTAGAACGCCAGCGAGGGTCGCACCGTAGTTTCCAGTCCCATTCGGCGCAGGATGGGCTGCGCGCAGTGGTGTCCGGTGCGCACCGCAATGCCTTCCTCGTTCAAGGCCTTGCCGACTTCTTCGGTGCTGTAGCCATCGAGCACAAAGGACAGCACGCTGGCCTTGTCCGCCGCCGTGCCCACCAGACGCACGCCGGGAACCGCCCGCAGGTGGTGCGTGGCGTAGGCCAGCAGGTCGTGCTCGTAGCGGCCGATGTTTTCGATGCCGATGCGCTGAACGTAGTCGATGGCCGCACCCAGGCCCACTGCATCGGCGATGTTGCCCGTACCCGCTTCGAACTTGTTCGGGATCGGCTGGAACAGCGTCTTCTCGAAAGTAACGTCGGCAATCATGTTGCCGCCACCCTGCCAGGGTGGCATGTCTTCGAGCCGCTCGCGCTTGCCCCACAGCACGCCGATTCCGGTGGGCCCGAACAACTTGTGGCCGGAGAAGACAAAGAAGTCAGCGCCGATGTCCTGCACGTCAACGCGCATGTGGCTGACCGACTGTGCACCATCGACCAGCGCCACGGCGCCGGCGCGGTGCGCCATCTCGACAATTTGCTTGACCGGAACGACTGTGCCCAGCGCATTCGAGACCTGCGTCACGGCCACGATCTTGGTGCGGTCGTTCAGCAGCTTGGCGTATTCGTCCAGCAGCACCTGACCCGAATCGTCCACCGGAATGACGCGCAACTTCGCGCCTTTTTCGGAGGCGAGCTGTTGCCACGGCACGATGTTGGCGTGGTGTTCCAGGTGGCTGACGATGATCTCGTCGCCCGCGCCCACGTGTTGCCCGCCCCAGCTCTTGGCCACCAGGTTGATGGCCTCGGTGGCGCCGCGCACAAAGATCACTTCGTTCACATCGGGTGCGTGCAGGAACTCGCGCACCTTCTCGCGCGCACCCTCATACGCATCGGTGGAGCGTGCCGCCAGTTCGTGCGCGGCGCGGTGGATGTTGGAGTTTTCGTGCGCGTAAAAATACGAGAGGCGGTCGATCACGGCCTGCGGCTTTTGCGTCGTGGCGGCGTTGTCAAACCACACAATCTGCCGACCATTGACTCGCTCTTGCAGGATAGGGAAATCGCGCCGGACGGCGTTCACGTCAAACGGTGGGTGTGCACTGGATCCTGCCAGTGGGGTGCTGGCGTGCGGTGCCGCTTTGGCCGGCGTTACATAACCGCTGGGCAGCACCACTGAATCGACGAAGTAGTACTTGGGCTCAGCAGAAATCACGCCCGCCGGAACCGGGGTGGCGACAGGCGCGCTGTGCGTCGGAGCAGCGTGGGATGGCGCTGTGGTATCGGCAAAGAAGTCTGCCACTGGCGCGTCCACCGGCAGCGCGGCCGCTGATGGGTGGCCGAAACGGTTGCTCACGAAGTAGAAGGGCGATGCTGTCGCGGCGGTAGCGGGCAGTGGAGCGGCTGCGCCACTGGCTTCGGGGACGCCGAGCGCGCCGCTGCCAAAGCGTGGCTCGTACGCGGGCAAGAGGCTTACCACGCTATCGGGCAAGCCGTTGCCCGCTGTGGCATGGGGTAGCAAGGCGGGGGCGCGGTGGGCAAGCGAGGCGTGCGTTGTGGGCGAGGCCGGAATCAGGTTGCTGCCTGGCACCTGACCTTGCGGAATCGGCGTGCCGGGAACGCCAGGCCCGAGACCGGTAGGGCTGGACAGCGGTGAGCCGGCTGGCGCCAGGTTGACGGGCGCCTGCACGCCTGTTGCTCGCAAGTGCTCGCCCGGCAGGGCTGCAAACATGGCCGAGGCCATGCGCGCGAGTGCGTCAACGTCGATTGGTGGCTGCACCCCGTTGGAAGTGGGTAAACCGGAGGTCATGTTTGTCAAACCTGCGGCTTATTTGTAGGTATCGGCGTAATCGTGGTATTTGCCCACTTCGATATCGTCCAAAACGGCTAGCGCGTCGGGTGTGAGCACGGCCAGCGAGCAGTACAGCGAGATCAAGTAGGTGGAGATGGCCTGGTCATTGATACCCATGAAGCGCACCGACAAGCCCGGGCTTTGTTCGCCTGGCAAACCGGGTTGGAACAGGCCCACCACGCCCTGGCGTTTGTCGCCTACGCGCAGCAGCAAAATCCTGCTCTTGCCGTCGGCCACGGCAATCTTGTCGCTCGGGATCAGCGGCACACCGCGCCAGGTGACGAATTGCGAACCAAACAGGCTGACCGTTGGCGGTGGCGTGCCACGGCGCGTGGCTTCACGGCCAAACGCTGCGATGGCCTGAGGATGCGCCAGGAAGAAGGCCGGTTCTTTCCATACCTTGGTGAGCAATTCGTCCAGATCGTCGGGCGTGGGCGCGCCGGTCAGGGGGAAGATGCGTTGCTCATCGGTGACCTGCGCCAGTAATCCGTAGTCCGGGTTGTTGATGAGTTCGCTTTCCTGGTTTTCCTTGATGGTCTCGATGGTCAGGCGCAACTGTTCTTTGATCTGGTCGTGCGGGCTGCTGTACAGATCGGAGATGCGGGTGTTGACGTCGAGGATGGTGCTAACCGCGTTGAGGAAAAATTCGCGTGGCTTTTCTTCGTAGTTGACAAAGGTGCGCGGTAACTGGTTTTCCGTC
>CAIUAY010000044.1 GCA_903897335.1 uncultured Chromatium sp.
ATTAACTGCGTCAGCGACGAGCCTTCGTCATCGGTGAGCCGGACAACATACTTGATCATTGGATGCACCTCTTGAGAACTTGCCTGACGAGATGTGTCTACAATGAGGCTTATGCAAGATTAAACGGAAGCGCGTACTAGTTGTCCGGCACAAACGCGCCAAGAATGCCCGCGAGCGCCATGCCAGCGGTGACGATGGCGGTCTGCTGATCGGGTGTGATCGCGACGCCAGCGGCGGCGACCACCCACACCACGCCGCGCCAGGTGGACGGTTCTTTAATGAGTGCTTTGAGGTTCATGGTCAGTCTCCGTGGTGATTGGCCAGCAACAACGCAGCGGCTTGGGTGGTGATCACGCGGTTGCTCCAGCCCTTGCCGAAGGTTTTGAAGGTGGGTAGCGACTGATAAAACGCGATCCGCGCCACGCTGTAGCGGTGACAAAGCCCGACCACGTCGTGCCCATCCAGTGCCGCGAGCGTGACGGCTCCGATCACGCCGTCAGCCGGGACACCGAGGAGACGCTGCAAGAGCTTGGCCGCCATCGACACCCCGGCATTGACCGCCATGTCCACCACGCACACATCCAGCCCCGCAGGCAGATCATCCCCGCGCACCGCATCCCAGTAGTGACGCTGGTAGATAGACGCGGCTTGATTGGCGGTCAGATGTTTCAAATCGGAACACGACC
This sequence comes from uncultured Chromatium sp., assembly GCA_903897335.1. Classification (GTDB taxonomy): domain Bacteria; phylum Pseudomonadota; class Gammaproteobacteria; order Chromatiales; family Chromatiaceae; genus Chromatium. The sequence continues at coordinate 687 of CAIUAY010000044.1, forward strand.
CACGCGGATGAATGAAGGCGCGATAGGTGGCGAGCGTGATACCCAGATTGGTGCATCCACCGGGATCGCGTGGGTCTTCCACGTAGCCGCCTTCGTGGCTGAGGATCAGGTCAACGGCAGCGGTCAGACTGGTTTTCATGGGTCTAGCGCGGCTCCTTGAATGGGCGACGGTCGCGGTGTTCCTGCTGTTTGCCTTTGTTGTAGAAACTGGTTGGGCGGTAATAGCCCATGACGCGGCACCAGATTTCGCAGGGTTGGCGGTCGGCATCGGGCAGATAGGCGGCACAGCCGGTGCCGCAGTGGCGTTCGATCTCGGGGTGTCGGCCAACGCGACAGCGGGCATGGCCATCGTCCATGACGACATGGGCACAGACGGGTTCTGGTGCGGGTTGGGGCATGGCGTTAGGCTCCTCGTGCCAGCAGTCTGGCCGTCCAGGTGATGCCCCAGAGCGCGACGGCCACGCTGTCGAGGGTGCCGGAATAGAGGTTGTCGGCGGTGAGGTCGGCCTGTTGCACCAGACGGGCGGCAGTGCCATAGCTGGCGGACGCCAGGTTGGCCAGCAGGGCGCTGACCAGGGTCAGGGCTTGCGCGTCGCGCGAGGCGGTTGGGGTGTCGCGGGTGACGACATAGGCGACGCAGGTCGCGTCGGCCTTCCAGCCTGCGAGGCTGGGGGTATAGGCGGTCAGACGCAGCATGGCGACCAGCACACACGGCGAGGCGGTGACATGCCGACGCAGTTCATCCGCGCCAAACGCGCCGCCAATGGCTTTGACGGGACAGGGCAGGACGGCAGAGAGTCCGTCGATCAGCGCCGTTTGCACGTCCACCAGGGTGGGCTGGATCATGCGAGCGCCTGCTGGAGGTGTCGGTTCAGGATGTCGAGGATGTCAGCCTGGAGATCGGGCGGCAGATCGACCTGACCGCTGGCGCGGATCGGCAGGAATGGCCGCGCTGGAATCGGGGCGCTGGCACGTCCGAACATCCGGTTGGCTGGATTGCCGAACTGGTGGGTGGCGGCATAAATGACATCGGTGCCAACGGCGACGCTGTGCGCATCGGCGACGAAATGGAGGCTGTTGGCAAGGCGTCCGGTGTCGCGCAGGATGTGGGCGCTGGAGCCGCGCCGTCTGGCCAGCGTGACCGGCGAGAGCGGCTGCCAGGGATTCCCCCAGGGGTCGTGCTGACCGCGAAACGTCAGATCCGTGGTCGTGACCAGCGCCTGACCAATATCAGTCATCGCTGGTGTCAGATCCGCGACCTGCGCGGCTAATGCGCCTAATGCCCGCCGCACCTCGGTATCGTCTACGGTGACGGTGACGCGGGTCATGCGTCGTACCCCGCCGCGAACCCTTCGGCATAGACCAGCGCCCGCGTTCCGGCCACGGTGGCCGTGGGCGCGGCAGTGGCCGCATCAACCGGTAGGCGCACAGCCTGACGTGCCAACAGATCGAGCCAGCGCCGCACCTGTTTGGCATCGCGCACCACTGGGTAGTCGTCGCCCAGCGCCTGATCCGAATGCAGGAGCATCCGTGCCAGGATCAGGCATTTGTCGGCCAGGATCGCCAGCGCGGCAGCAGACAGGGTTCCGGCTGGCCGGTAGCTGTCGATTTCGGCGCTGGCGGCGGTGAGCGCCTGCTCCAGATCGTCGTCCGTGCGCAGGGCGAACTCGTCCACCTCGCCGTCGCCGGTGCGGTAGCGGGTGCGCAATTGCTCGGGCGTGGCGTACATCGGCTTAACTGACGGTCAGCTTGATGATGGCCGCTGGACGGGTGCAGAGATTGAGCGGGTTGCTCTGGGCTTCGATGTCGTAGCCCTTGCCCATCTTCATCGGCTCGCTCTTGGCGTAGTACGGCAGACCTAAGGTGTTGACCGTCTCGGTATAGTTGGCGGGGGCAAAGCGAGTCAGGAACAGGCCGGGGATGCCCATCGGCACGGCATAGGCGTCGGTATCGCCGATTTTGACGGCGCTGGTGCCGCGATAGCGTTCAAAGGTGAAGCCGCCAAACTCGAATTCCAGGCGCGGATCACGGCGCAGATCGGCGGCCATCTGGGTGTTGAGGTAGGTCTTTTCGACCATCTCGTGCGTGACCAAGTTATCCCAGAAGGTTTTGCCGCACAGCACGCGCACCCCGGTAAAGGTGACGCCATCCAGGGCGGTCTCGATGTATTCCAGCGCGGTGTTGATCTTGGAGCGAATCTTGGTGGTCGCGGTGCCCAACACGAACGAGAGGGTCTGCTGACTGACGCCAAAGGTGGTGAACAGCGAGGTCGCATTCCCGTTGGCATCGTAGAAATTGCCCATTAGCGCGGCCACGCGGTGGCTTTCCAACGTGTAATCCAGATTGGCGCGGAGCGTGGCGAGGCGTTCAGACAGCCGGGTTGCGAGTACCTCAGACTGCGATTCGGAGCCAAACGCACGGATGCCCTGCACCTCATCAGCCAGAATGGTGGCCATCTGTGGGATGTGCGGGACGCGGAAGGTGTGAATGCGTCGGGCTTCGCCGTGCGCCGGTTTGCCGGGTGCGCCGCGTGGTGCGATGTCGAGCAGCGACAACACGCCGTCGCGTTCTTCCACTGCCGCATCGAGCGTGGCAATGCCTTGTTCCTGGAACAGTCCCAGTTCACCCAAGCGACCGGGCTTGTATTTGAGGTTGTTAATCGCCTGGGTCAGCGTGGTGAGGCTGAAGGCGTCTGGGGTAAAGGGGTCAACCATGGCCATGATGGATTAGCTCCGCGCAATGATCAGACGGGCGGCCAGATCAGCGAGGCCGTTGGTTTTGTCGGTGGCGTCGTTGGTCGATGCCCACACCAGTTTGGTGCTGCTGACTTCAGCGAGCCGGGTGATGATGACGGCGTCCTGATCGGCGGCGCTGTCGGGGGCGGCTGCCCACAGCAGGCCGACGGCGGTCTGGGTGCCATCAGTGTTGTCGTCGTCATACGGGGCATATTTGCCGGAGGCGGTGATCACGCCTAACACGGTTCCGGGAACGAGATCGCCGGAGCTGGCGACGATCACGACGGACTCACGGCTCAGGGTTCCGGGTGCTTCAGACAACAGGAATTCGCCCGTGCGGGCGGTCATGGTGGTGGCCATCAGGCGACCCTCCGGGCGGCGTAAATGTCAGTGGGGTTGAGGGCGGGCGCGGGCGGTGGCGCGGGGTCGCCGGTGGCTTGCGCCTGAAACAGCGACGGCGGCAGCGCGGGTTTGGCGGCGAGTGCCGTCAGATCGGCGGACACGGCGGCGAACGCCTCGGCGGATAGCGTCAGATAGGGCGCAATGGCGGCGTCATCTAGCGGGCGTCCGAGCGCGTTGAACAGGGTTTTGACGGCAAACTGACGGGCGGTGGCGCGTTCCGCGTTCAACGCGGTTTCAGCGGCGTCAGCGCGGGCGGTGGCGGCGGCCAGGTGCGCGGTCAGGTCAGCAACCTGTGACGCCAGATCAGGATCAGGCATGGGGATGTCCTCGGTGGGAAATGGCCGGGACGCCCCGGCGGCGAAGAATTGAGCATTGGTGTGGCGGTCGGCACCGAGCGCGACAATCGAGACCTCGCGCACGGTGCCATGGCGTAGCACGGTGACGGGGCCGCGCACGGGCTGGCCGTTGAGGTCGTGGGTTTGGCTGGCGGTTAAGGTGTCAGGCTTCGCGTCATACAGTCCGATACTCATCTGGTACGTCGCCCCGCGCTGGGCTTTGCGGGCAAGGCTGGCGGCGGTGTCATCGATGTCAGAAAACAGATCGCCCGCGACGGTGAGGGTCAGGCCGTCGTTGGTGGCCTGGGAAATCGCGCCGATGACCTGCTCTGCCCGATGCTGATGGAGCAGTGGGACGGTCGGCTCGACACGGGTGGTCGCCAGGTCGATGATGATCGGCGTACCCCAGTCGGTGATGACCGCGCCGGAGTAGGCGACGCCACTGAACTGCTGTGGGAGGGTGCCATCCGTGGCCGGGGCAGCAAAGGTCAGCGGGGCGGTGAGATAAAAGGCGGTGGTGTTCATGCCGACCAGCGTGGCACACCGGCGTCAAAATGTTCATGTGAAACATTTCACATGAGGTTTTGATACCACAACCAGGGATCGTTTTTCCCAAGATTCCCATTGGGAAAGATAACGGGTGGCCGTCCGTGGCCGGACGCGGGTGGGCTACAACAGCTTGACCATGGCGGCGATCAGGGCGGCTTGGGCGATCAAAGCGCCTGTCACCCACTTGATCAGATCAAACTTCAGCTCAGCCAGATCGGTCTTCAGGCGGAAATCCAGATATTCCTGCGTCACGGGTCGCTGCTCATCCTGCAAGGTCTTGATGGCGTCAGTGACGGCTTCCGCCTGCTCCGATGTGAAGCCGCCCGATTCGAGGCGGCGGATGAACTTGTGGGTATCGAATGTAATCGTGGTCATGGCGCGTTCCTCTGGGAGGAGTGTAGGCCATCCGTGGCTGGTAGGGCTTACTGAATGCTCGCCGGTA
>CAIUAY010000045.1 GCA_903897335.1 uncultured Chromatium sp.
ATTAACTGCGTCAGCGACGAGCCTTCGTCATCGGTGAGCCGGACAACATACTTGATCATTGGATGCACCTCTTGAGAACTTGCCTGACGAGATGTGTCTACAATGAGGCTTATGCAAGATTAAACGGAAGCGCGTACTAGTGTCCGCAGTGCCTCACGAACGAAGAATAGCGCATGGCTGCGGCGCGGCACATCATCACACGGGTCTTGACACTTAGGGAAAATGTCCGGATATCTCTTCAAACGGCTATCTCCGGCACTGGGTCTGTCCTGAGTGCCACACCGAGTGCGACAGAGATGTGAATGCGGCGCTGAACATCAAAGCGGCGGGGCTCGCCGTGTTAGCCTGCGGAGAGAACGTAAACCCTGTGTTAGTGAAAGCTGGCATGGGTGGATCTCGTTGAAACAGGAATCCCCTTCATTCAGGGAGGGGAGTCGTCAACCCGCCTTAGAGCGCAACACGCCATGCAAACACCTGATATCTAATACCTCGTCATGTTTCACACAACTATCCTTTGGTTCCGCCGCGATTTGCGTCTGGATGACAACCCGGCGCTGACTCATGCCCTGACGAACAGCGCACGGATTATCCCAGTCTATATCCATGCGCCTGATGACGAAACGCCCTGGGCGCCTGGCGCCGCGAGCCGCTGGTGGCTGCATCAGAGCCTGCTGGCACTCGATCAATCACTGCGCGATCTTGGCACCCGTCTCTGGATCGCTCGTGGGGATAGTTTGACTGAACTGCGGCGCATCATCGCCGCGACCGGGGCAACCCAGGCCGTCTGGAATCGGCTCTATGATCCAGCGACCCGTGAGCGCGATACCCTGATCAAACAGGCACTGCGGACTGACGGACTACACTGCGACAGCTTCAACGCGGCACTGCTCTTTGAACCGTGGCAGATCGCCAACGCCAGCGGCCAGCCCTACCGCGTTTTTAGCGCCTTCTGGCGCACCTGCGTCAGGGAACTGCCGCGCATTCAGACCGCAGCGCCAGCGCCGTTGTCAGTGCCTGCCGGGGCTGATCTGACCAACAGTCTCAACCTGGCTGATCTGGACTTGCTGCCCCGCATCCGTTGGGATCAGGGTTTGCGCGAGACCTGGACGCCGGGTGCCGCCGCCGCGCTGCAACAGGCTGCAACTTTTCTGGATACCCGCGTTGCTGTGTATGGCGAAGCCCGCGACCGACCCGACCAGCCCGGCACCTCGCGGCTTTCGCCCGCTCTGCACTTTGGCGAGATCAGCCCGCGCCGTCTGCTGGCAATGGTCGTCGAGCGCCACGGCGACCCCACCGCCGCGCCCGTCGAACACTTTGTGCGCGAACTGGGCTGGCGCGAGTTTTCCTATCATCTGCTCTATCACTTTCCACAGACACCCAGCCTGCCGCTGGACGGGCGCTTCGCAGATTTCCGCTGGCGCACGGAAGGCGCGGATGCACTGCTTGACGTCTGGCAGCACGGCCAGACCGGTATCCCGCTGGTGGACGCTGGGATGCGTGAACTCTGGCACACCGGTTGGATGCACAACCGGGTGCGGATGGTGGTGGCGTCCCTGCTGACCAAGCATTTACGCCTTCCCTGGCAGTTAGGTGCGCAGTGGTTCTGGGAGACGCTGGTTGATGCCGATCTGGCTTGTAACACCCAAGGCTGGCAGTGGACGGCTGGCTGTGGTGCGGATGCCGCGCCCTATTTTCGCATCTTCAATCCGGTGCGTCAGGGTGAACGCTTCGACCCAGATGGCGACTATGTGCGACGCTGGTGCCCAGAATTGGCGCGTCTGCCCGGCAATTTGATCCAGCAGCCCTGGACGGCATCGCCTCCGGGACTCTCCGCAGCGGGTGTGCGGCTTGGTGACAACTATCCGCTGCCAGTCGTGGATTTGGCTGTTTCCCGCCGTGACGCGCTCGCAGCTTGGGATATTCTCAAAGGAAACCAGCATGAAACCGGATGAACTGTCATCGGATTTCTTCAGTTAGCAACTGCAACACCACATCCTCATACAGATCAGCGAGCGTCAGGGTTGGGCGCAAAGGCTGACAGTCGAGTTCAATGATTCCCTCGGCGTCACAGACCCGATACCGCCAGCCACCATCGGCGTCCCGCATGTACTGCTCGACACAGCGCCGATCCTGAGCAATCAGCAAATAATGACGTAGCGACGGCAGCGCACGATAGGCGATCAGTTTCTCGCGCCGGTCAATGAGCTCGGTCGAAGGCGATAACACCTCGGCAATCAGACAGGGCGCCTGTTTGTAGAGCGGATCGTTGTCGCCGGAATCGCAGGTGAGCAGCACGTCGGGATAATAAAATGACTCGTGAGCGGCGACTTTCACCTTCATGTCGCTGATGAACACGCCACAGTGCGTCCCGCGCGTGGCGGTGCGCAGATGAAAGGCGAGATTGAGACTGATACGGTTATGCCCCTCGCTCGCGCTAGCCATTGCGAACACCTGACCGGCAACATATTCATGTCGGATATCGCTGTCTTGTTCGCCATCGAGATAGTACGCGCTTCCGTTTAATCTTGCATAAGCCTCATTGTAGACACATCTCGTCAGGCAAGTTCTCAAGAGGTGCATCCAATGATCAAGTATGTTGTCCGGCTCACCGATGACGAAGGCTCGTCGCTGACGCAGTTAATC
>CAIUAY010000046.1 GCA_903897335.1 uncultured Chromatium sp.
CAATTCGCTTCAGAACGCATTGTTGTCGAGCAAAGTATTTCAGGATTAAAACGGTTTCGTTTTCTTTCAGATCGGCTTCGTATTCATGATATTGATTGATATAATAAAATTTTTGGCATTTGTGCGGGCTTATGGAATTTTTATTTAGCTAACTAACTGTTTTTTTATGGTTAAAACAACTCTATTATCCAGAAATTTTCCAGCGTGGGGTACTACTAGATACTGATAGTGCGACGGTTTAGTATTGTCGATGACCGCTAGCCGACCATCGGTATCGACGAACCCCACGCCTTGGGATCCGCCGCGACGCCAATCAACACTCAACCCAGAACCAAGGAGACGACTTCGATGTCGGAAGAAAAGCTCTATCCAGTGCCAGCAGACATCGCCGCGAAGGCGCATGTCAACGCTGAACAATATGCCGTCATGTATCAACGCTCGATTGATGATCCGGCAGGCTTCTGGGCCGAACAGGCGGAGCAATTCGTCACCTGGTTCAAGCCCTGGGATGCGGTGATGGATTACAGCTTCAAAGCCGATGACCTGCATGTCAAATGGTTTGAGGGCGGCAAACTCAACGTCTCCTATAACTGTCTGGATCGCCATCTGGCGACACGCGGCGATCAGGTTGCCATTATTTGGGAGAGCGATAACCCTAACGAGGATCGCAAGCTCACCTACCGCGAACTGCACGCTGAAGTCTGCAAGCTGGCTAACGTCTTCAAGTCGCGTGGCGTCCAGAAGGGTGATCGCATATGCATCTATCTGCCGATGATCCCCGAGGCCGCCGTCGCCATGCTGGCCTGTACCCGCATTGGCGCCGTGCATTCCATCGTCTTCGGCGGCTTCTCGCCCGATTCGCTGCGCGACCGCGTGCTCGATTCAGAGTGCAAACTGGTCATCACATCCGACGAGAGCGTGCGCGGTGGACGCCATATCCCGCTGAAAAAAAACGCTGATACCGCGCTGCGCGAATGCCCGAACGTCGAGACCGTGGTGGTAGTGCGGCGTACTGGCGGCGCGGTGGACTGGATCGATGGCCGCGACATCTGGTACGACGAAGCCATCGCCGCTGCCGCTCCTGAGTGCGCACCCGAGGCGATGGACGCAGAAGATCCGCTATTCATCCTTTATACCTCCGGCTCGACCGGCAAGCCCAAGGGCGTGCTGCATACCACTGGTGGCTATCTGGTCTATGCCGCGATGACCCATAAATATACCTTCGATTATCAGGAGGGCGAGGTCTACTGGTGTACCGCCGATGTTGGCTGGGTCACGGGTCACACCTATATCGTCTATGGGCCGTTGGCCAATGGCGCGACCTCGCTGATGTTCGAAGGCATCCCGAATTACCCGGACATGTCGCGTTTCTGGGAGGTGATCGACAAACATCAGGTCAATATCTTCTATACCGCGCCGACCGCTATCCGCTCGCTGATGCGCGCTGGCGAGGAACCGGTCAAAAAAACGTCGCGCAAATCGCTGCGCATCCTCGGCTCAGTTGGTGAACCCATCAATCCCGAAGCCTGGGAATGGTATTACCATGTCGTGGGCGATGGGCGCTGCCCGATTGCAGATACCTGGTGGCAGACCGAGACCGGCGGCCATCTCATCACTCCGCTACCCGGTGCGACCCCACTCAAGCCCGGCTCGGCCACGCGACCCTTCTTCGGCGTGGTTCCGGCGCTGGTCGATCCGGCGGAAGGTACGCTGATCGAGGGCCCGGGCGAGGGTGCGCTGGTGCTGTCAAGACCCTGGCCGGGGCTGATGCGTTCGGTCTATGGCGATCACGCGCGCTTCATCGATACCTATTTCAGGCAGTATCCAGGCTACTATTTCACGGGTGATGGTGCACGACGTGATGCCGATGGCTATTACTGGATCACCGGTCGCATTGACGACGTGCTGAATGTTTCGGGACACCGTCTGGGCACCGCCGAGATCGAATCAGCACTAGTGTTGCACCCGCATGTCGCCGAGGCGGCCGTAGTGGGCTATCCACACGACCTCAAGGGGCAGGGGATCTATGCCTATGTCACCCTGATGGCTGGCGTTGAACCGACCGACGCGCTGAAGAAGGAACTGGTGGCCATGGTGCGCGGCGAGATCGGACCCATCGCCATCGTCGACATCATCCAGTGGGCACCGGGTTTGCCAAAGACCCGTTCGGGGAAGATCATGCGCCGCATTCTGCGTAAGATCGCCGCCAATGAGATCGATTCGCTGGGCGATATCTCGACCCTCGCCGACCCGACCGTGGTGAGCGATCTGATCGAAAATCGCGCCAATCAGTAAGACGGCAGACGGCAGACGGCAGACGAGGAATCTTGAATGCTGTCTGCTCGACATTGATGTCAGGCTATCTTTTTTTATTTAGATCAAAGAGGTTTAGTTTGAGTTCTAATTTTCGCGTGGGCGTCTTCGTGGACGCTGAAAACGTTCGTTATAATGGCGGTTACCAGATGCGTTATGACGTGCTGCGCCGTTTCGCGGCTCGCGAGGGCGGCATTCTGCAACGACTCAACACCTATATGGCTTTCGATGCCGAGCGCGCGCGCGAGGATAGCGACTATCGCAAGAAAGCGCAGACTTATCAGCAGATGGTGCGTGATTTCGGCTGGAAGATCACTGTCAAGCTGGTGCGCCGCTATACCGACGAAGCCGGCAACGTGACCACTAAGGCGAATGCCGATCTGGACATGGCGGTGGATGCCATGCTTCAGGCTAACAAGCTCGACCAAGTGCTGCTAGTGACGGGTGACGGCGATTTTCTGCAGGTCGTCGAAGCACTCCAGAACACAGGCTGTCGGGTCGAGCTGATCGGCTTCAAAAATGTCTCACGTCAGCTTCAACAAGAAGTAGACGCCTATTATTCAGGATTTTTGATCCCTGATCTGCTTCCAATCAGTTACGAACCACGCAATGAATGGGGCAAGCCGGGTTCCTGCGTGCGTGGGGTCTGCACCAAATGGTTCGCGGATAAGGGCTATGGTTTTCTGCGCATCATGGATCGCATCTCACCGAACCTCTGGGTCACTGATCCACGCGAAGCCGATTCGCCATACATGAGCGTCTTCTGTCATGTCAACGAACTGGCCGAAGATGTCAATGAAGATCTGCTCGCCAACCGCGAAACCGTGCTGGAATTTTACGTCAATGAAAGCGACCAGAAAGATAACGGTCTGGTTGCGAATAATGTCAGGCTTGCGTTCACGGTGAATCGTTAGACCGTCGCACGGCACAGGGTCTGTTCATGCCTACGGAACCAGCGTCACTCAAGCCTGCCGGGTCGCCCGCGATCAAGCCATCCGGTCTGGCCTGGCGTCTAGTCAAGGAGAATCTGCTCGCTGAAGCGCAGATGATCACCGCCTACGAGGAGGCGGCGCGCAAAGGTCTCCCTTTTGTGCGCTATCTGATTGATCAAAAGCTGCTCGATAGCCGACGCATCGCCGTGGCCGCCTCGCATGAGTTCGGGATCCCGCTGCTTGATCTCAGCGCCTTTGATGCCAGCGCACTGCCGACTAACCTGGTCGATGAGCGGCTGATCCGCAGGCACCGCGCCCTACCGCTGCTGCGTCGGGGCAACCGTCTGTTTCTCGCGGTGTCCGATCCCACCAACGATCAGGCGCTCGAAGAGATCCGTTTCAACACTGGTCTGGCAACAGACGCCATTCTGGTCGAAGAAGACCGGCTCAACGCAGCCATCGAGACCGCGATCAATGCTCAGGATACCAGCAGCATCAGCCAGTTCGTCGATGCCGATCTGGAAAAACTCGACATCGCGCCAGATGACGATGACGAGAAGCGTGACGAGTCCGAGGCCAATATCGACGATGCGCCGATCGTGCGCTATATCAACAAGATCCTCGTGGATGCCATTTCGGCGGGTGCCTCTGACATCCATTTTGAGCCCTTCGAGAAATTTTTCCGTATCCGCTTCCGCCAGGATGGACTGCTGCGCGAGGTCGCCAGTCCGCCGCTCAATACCGCCGGACGTCTGACCGCCCGTCTCAAAGTGATGTCGCGCATGAACATCGCCGAGCGGCGCGTTCCCCAGGACGGACGCATCCGGCTTAAGCTCAGCCGCACCCGCGATATCGACTTTCGCGTCAACACCTTGCCGACTGTCTATGGCGAAAAGATCGTGCTGCGGATTCTGGATTCATCTTCGGCTCAGGTTGGCATCGAGGCGCTGGGTTTCGAGCCCGAACAGCGCGAGGCATTTCTCAGCGCCATTAAGAAACCCTATGGCATGATCCTGGTCACAGGCCCCACCGGGTCTGGCAAAACTGTTTCGCTCTATACGGCTCTCAATATCCTGAACCAGCCCGAAATCAACATTTCGACCGTCGAAGACCCGGTCGAAATCCAGGTGCCAGGCATCAATCAGGTCAACCTCAACCCGAAGACCGGGCTGACTTTCGCCTCGGCGCTACGCGCCTTTCTGCGCCAAGACCCAGACATCCTCATGGTCGGCGAGATCCGTGATCTGGAAACCGCCGAGATTGCCGTCAAGGCCGCGCAGACCGGACATCTGGTGCTCTCCACCCTGCATACCAACGATGCGCCACAAACCCTCACCCGTCTTGCCAACATGGGGATCGCGCCGTTCAACATCGCCTCCTCGGTGCTGCTGATCATGGCGCAGCGACTCGCCCGAAAGCTCTGTGTGCATTGTCGCAAACAGCTTGATGATCTGCCCCGCGAGGCGTTGCACAAAGAAGGATTCACTGACGAAGAGATCGATGCGGGGCTCAAGATTTACGGACCGGTTGGCTGTGACCAATGCACCAAAGGTTACAAAGGGCGCGTCGGGATCTTTCAGGTCATGAAGATCTCAGAGGCGATCACCCGGCTCATCCTGGAAGGTGGCGACGCCATGCAACTGGCGGATCAGGCGCAGCGCGAAGGGGTTGCGGATCTCCGCCAGTCCGGACTGCGCAAGGTCAAGTCCGGGATCATTGGACTGGAAGAGCTGAACCGGGTCACCAAGGATTAATCCAAGCCGGAATCATTCACTACGGAGTCATCACGATGGCGGTCGCACCAGTCAGCAGAGCAAAACCCAAGGTTCAGGCCGAAAAGGCCAGCATCTTCCTCTGGGAAGGAACAGACCGGCGCGGGGCAAAGGTCAAGGGTGAAACCCGTGCGGCCAATATTAACCTGGTGCGAGCCGATCTGCGCCGTCAGGGCGTCAACCCAACCAAAGTCAAGATGAAGCCCAAGTCACTGTTTGGCAGTGGCAAGAAAAAGATCACCAGCGCCGATCTCTCGATCTTTACCCGCCAGCTTGCCACCATGATGGGCGCAGGCGTCCCGCTCGTTCAGGCTTACGACATCGTTGGGCGCGGCCACGAAAATCCCGCCATGCAGGATTTGATCCTGTCCATCAAACAGGATATCGAGAGCGGCACCGCGATGGCGCTGGCCATGAGCAAATATCCGCTCTATTTTGACGATCTCGTCTGCAACCTGGTTGCCGCCGGCGAACAGGCCGGTATCCTCGATAACCTGCTCGACAAAATCGCGACCTATAAAGAAAAGACCGAATCCATCAAAGGCAAGATCAAAAAGGCGATGTTTTATCCGGCTGCGGTGATCGTAGTGGCCGTGATCGTTACTGTTGTCCTGTTGCTATTCGTGATTCCTCAGTTCAAGTCACTCTTTTCGAGTTTTGGCGCGGATTTGCCAGCTTTCACGCTGATGGTCATTGGAATCTCTGAATTTCTTCAGGCTTGGTGGTGGGCCATGTTCATGGGCGTCGGTGCCTTGCTCTATAGCTTTTCGTATACCTATAAACGGTCACGTGCGATGCGCGAGAGCATTGACCGGATGAGTCTGAAGATCCCGGTGATCGGCCCGATCCTGAACAAGGCCGCGCTCGCCCGTTTTGCGCGCACGCTTTCCACCATGTTTGCGGCAGGCGTACCACTGGTCGAGGCGCTGCAATCGGTGTCGGGCGCGACCGGCAACATCATCTATCAGGATGCCGTGCTGAAGATGCGCGAAGAAGTGGCGACCGGTCAATCGCTGCAACTGGCGATGCGTCAGCGCGATCTGTTCCCGCACATGGTGATCCAGATGACCGCCATCGGCGAGGAATCGGGCGCTCTGGATGCCATGCTGGGTAAGGTCGCCGACTTCTACGAGGAACAGGTGGACAACGCGGTGGACAGTCTGAGCAGTCTGCTCGAACCCATGATCATGGTTGTCATCGGCGGTCTGGTCGGCAGCCTGATCGTCGCCATGTATCTGCCGATCTTCAAGCTCGCATCAGCGGTCTAAACGTCATGCCGGATCTCGCCTGGCTTCATCTGCTGGAACAAAACCCGCTGCTGCTTGACTGTATGGCCATTCTGCTGGGCTTGATCTTTGGCAGTTTTCTCAACGTCGTGATCCTGCGACTGCCGAAAATCATGGCTGACGACTGGGCGCAAGACTGCGCTGAACTCGCCGGAGAGTCGCTCCGCGACCAGCGCTCCCGTCTGTCGCTGTCTTCGCCGCCATCGACCTGCCCGGCCTGCGGTCACCGCATTCGCGCATATGAAAACATCCCGATCCTAAGCTATCTGCTCCTGCGTGGACGCTGTTCGGCCTGCGCGGCTCGCATCAGTCCACGCTATCCCGTCATTGAGGGCGTGACCGCGCTGTTGACACTGGTCGTGGTGCTGCAATTCGGCTTGACCTGGCAGACGCCTCCCGCCCTGCTGCTGACCTGGGCGCTGATCGCGCTTGCCGTGATCGACTACGACACCCAGCTTTTGCCCGATAGCCTCATCCTGCCACTGCTCTGGCTGGGTCTGATCTTAAGTCTGTTTGGACTGTTCACGGATAGCTACTCGGCAATTATCGGCGCGGTAGCGGGCTATCTCAGCCTCTGGAGCGTCTTTCAGGTGTTTCGGCTGGCAACCGGCAAGGAAGGCATGGGCTACGGTGATTTCAAGCTGCTGGCACTTTTTGGCGCCTGGTTTGGCTGGTCGTTACTGCCGCAGATCGTTCTGCTCTCGGCGTTAACTGGCGCACTGTCGGGCATCGTGCTGATCATCGTTGGGCGTCATCGACAAGACCAACCAATGCCTTTCGGGCCATTTCTGGCTGCGGCGGGCTGGATCAGCCTAATGTGGGGCGAGTCGCTCAACGACGCCTATCTGCGGATCAGTGGACTCGGGTAATCGCCGATGTTCAGCGTTGCACTCACGGGCGGAATCGGCAGCGGAAAATCCACCGTGGCCGATCAGCTTGGCGCACTCGGCGCGGGCGTCATCGACACCGATCTTCTATCACGCGAACTAACCAGCGCGGGTCACCCGATTTTGGAACGCATCGTGGCTCGCTTTGGAGAACGGATGCGGCTTGCCGATGGATCGCTCGACCGCGCCGCCATGCGTGAACGGGTGTTTCGTTCTGTCACGGAACGCACCCGTCTGGAAGAGATTCTGCATCCAGCCATCAAATCGCTGATGCTGGAACGCCTGAGCAGGCTTGATGCGCCCTATGCGGTGTTGGTCATCCCGCTGCTGTTTGAAACCGGTCAGCAGCATCTCGCTGACCGGGTGCTGGTTGTCGATGTTCCTGAACGCCTTCAGATTGATCGGGTCACGCATCGCAGTGGTCTATCTGAAGACGAGATTCTGCGCATCATCGCCAGCCAGATTCCCCGTCAAGCACGCCTTGAACGTGCTGACGACATCATCGATAACAGTGGCGATGTCACGGCGATCATCCCTCGGATTCAGCAGCTCCACATGCACTATCTAACGCTTGCAGTGACTAAAAACCTACCTAATTAACGCGGGTTATGTTTATTATTCAATATAAATCAGTAATTTGAGCTGATTTATGTGGATGTCCAGCTTGCTGGGCGGATGGGTCTAGGCGGCCAGGACATTGACCATCGCGTTGATGACGCGGCGCTGTCGGCTGTGCTCGATCTGCTGGCTATTTTTGAGCTGGTCGATGATGGTGTTAATCAACATGGAAAACTTCCCAGGGATCCGGGGAAATCAACATTGAATTTTTTCCACCCCGGAGTAGCGCAACCTACCGGCTTTTTGGCCGGAGCAACTTGGGGTGATCAGGATGGAATTCATTGCCGACATCA
>CAIUAY010000047.1 GCA_903897335.1 uncultured Chromatium sp.
ATTGCGACATCCTCGAAACCGGCAACGACTCTTACCGGTTCAAGCAACGCAAAAAGGCCAATCAGACCCTCTGAGTCGCTCGTTCAACTGGAAAAAATTCGATGTTGATGCCTGGTAACTTTTGGATGGTGATTGACAAACAGGACAGCCAAGCCATTTTTCTTGCTGCATGGAGTAGACTTTATTTCAGTCATTGTCGAACCTGTTGGATAGGTTGGTGGTGGTCAGAGCCCCAACGTGATTCGTGGTCACTTGGGGCTTGTCGTTGTCTGGGTCAGTGCTCGCGGTAGACACGCGCGGCGGTTTGCTCAGCGCATCCTTTATCCCGTCTGCGCTGGATGGTTCAGGATTTCACGCCAGCGAGCGGTGCAGAAATAAAGCCCTCTTGGGTTAGTGCATGGATGACGCCGCGAATGAGGTAATTGCTGGTAAACCCCATCGTGTACTGACGCGCATTGGGCTGGATCGGTTGCAGCATCTTACGATCCAGCAGTTTCTTGATCTGATAGGTGCGCTGGGTGGCATTGAGCCCCGACATGGCCTCGGCTAAATCGCCTGATTTGGCAATGCCCGCCTTCACGGTGGTCAGCAAGATCGCCTCTTCCTGTGCCGTGATCAGGTTGCGCTCTCGCGAGAAGGTCAAGGCTGGGATCAGGATCCGCTTCGTGAGGTAGTCGTAGCGGGTCAGTTGATCGACCTTTTGTAACTCGGTCAGCACGCCCTGCAAAACATAGATGCACCACTGCTCCAATCCTTCCTCAGTGCCCGCGTCGGCATCTCCTAGCATTTGGTAGTAACGCTCGCGATCATGACAGAAGACGGCAGTCGGGTTCAGCACTCGCCCGTGCGCTTGGACGTTGAAGCCATACTTGATTAGCAAGGCATAGGTCAGCAGGCGGACGACGCGCCCGTTGCCGTTCCGAAAAGGGTGAATCCAGCCAAACCGATGGTGGGCGAGCGCGACCTTAATCAGATCGTATTTAGGCGGATCCGTCCGGTTGATGAACGCCACCAGTTCCTGCATGTAGTCGGGCACCTGGACTGACTCAGGTGGAAGATGTGCCGATTGGGCGATCCTAACCGGCTCCGAACGGTAAGCGCCAGGCGTCTTGTCGCCCTCGCGCTGTAAATCGCGCACGGTCAGCGCGTGCAGTTCGCGGATGAACAACTCCGACAAGCGTTCGCCGGGCTGCAGGCTCTCTTCCACATACACCATGGCCGCTTCGATGTTGGCGATTTCGCGCAGTGGCTCCTGTCGATGCGTTGCGCCTTCCAAAGCGTTTTCCACATAGTCGGCCAGGGTCGTGTGATTACCCTCGATGCGAGCCGACCCCAGGCTCTCCAGGAGGTGGAAGATGTGCTTGAGCTGAAAAAAGATCGGCTCGGGGGTGCTACCTTCCAAGCGCAGTCGTCGCAGATGCTCCAGCTCGGTCAAGACATCGACCAGCGGTGAATCAAAGGCCGGGTTCAAGAGATGAAGATCAAAGTGACGAAAGGCAGGCATGGGGTTGGCTTTCTGGAAGTCGCTCAATCAATATCTGTAATCTTGAGACGTAAATAGACGCCAGTAAATGCTTTTAGTTTTTGCTGCCTGTACGCGGATCTGTAAACTCATCCCAGAGTATGTCGAAAACGGTACGCCAGATGGTGCGCCTCACTTGACCCGGCGCAGCGGAGCCGCGTCTTGGCTTTCGCCGGGTTGATACATGTCGGCCTGATCCAGAATCCAGCCCTCCAATTTGGTATGCCACTGACGCAGCAGATCGAGTGGGCGGCGACGGTAATGCTTCTCGGCGGTGGCGCTAGGCTTGTGACCCTGGATTTGCGCCACAATCCCGACCGGCATCTCCACCCACTCCGACAGCGTTCCAAATGACCGCCTAAGACCGTGAAGAGTGAGCGGCGGGAGGGCAGCGGTTGCCAATGCCCGGTTATGCGGGATGCGTGGCTCCTGAAGGTGTCCAGACTTAGCGGACAGGCTACTAAAGACCCATTCATTCCGACGCGGCAAAGCGGCCAGCAAGGACGCGACATAGGGTGTCAACGGGATGATGCGGACACCTTCGACCTTATCGCGGATGGTCAGGCTTCCCCATTGAAAATCGACGTTAGCCCACGTCAGGGTGGTGATCTCGTTACGGCGCGCGCCGGTCAGTAGCAGTGTTTGCAAGTAGGCCGATATAACGGGGTTGCTGATCTGTCGCACGGCAGCGAACCACGCCTTCAATTGCTCTTTCTGTAGCACATCATCCTTCGCGTTCTTGCTGGGGAGCGCATCACGCACCGAACGCCCGGTAAAAGCATCAGGATGGATCAGACCCCTGAAGTCTGCCTGTTCTTCGCACCAGACCGCGAAAGTCTTGAACAGACCGAAAGCCAGACGTGCTTGAGTTGCACGGGTGATGGTTTCCGTCATCAACCACGAGGCGATCCGCTCTGGCGTCAGGTCAACGAAGCGCAGCGCCAACAGCGGGGATAGCGACCCCGGTACACTCAGGCCAGCCCCGCGTTTTTTCGGCTCCCCCCCAGGTTGCGAGAGATTCAGATGGTCGCGGTAATGACGCTCCCCCCAATAGGGTTTGCGGTCTTCGATGTAAACCTTCCAGCCATCAGCGACGATGAGCGCCTGCCGGATCGCGGCGGTCTCCTTGGCTTGCGCCTGTCGCTTTGCCTCAGCCTTTTTCGCTGCAACCTCGGCTATCTGTTCGGCCTTCTGATCGCGTGGGTCAATGCCCTGGTCGATCAGGTTTTGCAGTCGACGGGCTTGGTGGCGAGCCTCGTCAATGCCAAGCGCCCGCACGTCGCCAATGGTGATCCGCATCCGTCGCCCTTCAAGACGCCCCTCAAAGATGAACGCCTTGCTCCCGGAAGTGACGCGGACACCTAGCCCCGGCGCATCGACATCCCATAGAAAAATCTGAGCGCCTTTTGGGGCAGGCTCAATCTCGCGGATTCGTCCTGCCGCCAATCGTATTGTTGCCATACCCGAAAGTTTCCATGTAGCCACTATGTAGCCAAATTATGAAACATGGATCAACGTCAATCAACCTTCGGGTGATTTGGCTACACAGAGAATGCTTTGATTTATATGGTTTTCAGGGAATCGTGAAACACTGATCAACGTCAATAAATGCGTTGTTTTTCGGACTCATAACCCGAAGGTCGTAGGTTCAAATCCTGCCCGCTACCAAATAAAACAAAGGCTTACAGTTTATCGCTGTCAGCCTTTTTTTTGTCTGGTGACGTAGCCACATTGTGGAACTTCCCATAATCCGCGCTACGGATCGGCTGCAGCAATCTTGTTATGCTGCTCTCATTTCCGCTGGAACTGGCAACGCTGACTCGATCAACTGGTGGCGACTGCCCGTCGAGTTATATTCATGCTGGACGCCGCGTCGATCCAGCCAGCGCCAGACCCAGCGCCAGCCAGTGATGCAGAATTACGAACGGTGTGCTGCCCTGACGCGGCTGTACCTCAGCGGCGACACCGCCGCGCACGAAGGCGGGGAGAGTTGCGAGCACCCGCCCGCGCTCGTCGATGATGGCCGAGATGCCGGTATTGGTGGCGCGGATCAGATCGCGTCCGGTTTCCAGCGCTCGCATCCGGGCAATCTCCAGATGCTGATGCGGCGCGAGCGAGTCGCCAAACCAGGCGTCATTGCTGACATTGACCAGAAACTGAGCGTCTGGCAGCGCCTGCACCACCTCAGAGGGGAAAGCGTCCTCATAACAGATGGAGACCCCGGCCAGACGCTCGCCGACCTGAAGCAGTGGACGCGCCGCCGTGCCCGGACTGAAGTCGGACATGGGCACCTCAAACAGTTCTGCCAGCCGTCCCAGCCACGGTTTAAACGGCATGAATTCGCCAAAGGGTACCAGGTGGCGCTTGGCATAGAGATCCTCGTGTGCGCCAATGGCAAGCAGACCGTTGTAATAGCGCCCGCTTGACTCATCCATCACCGGCAGGCCAAGGATAATCGTGGCGCCTTCCTCACGCGCCCGCGTCGCCAGTGGCGTGATCAGCGGGGCGCGTATCTGATGCAGAAAATCGGGCAGGGCAGTCTCTGGCCAGACGATCAGGTCAGCGTCAAAATGCTTGAGGGTCAGTTCCAGATAGGCTTCCGCGATCATGACTCCGGCGTCAGACGTCCATTTGACCGACTGCGGGATGTTGGCCTGTAGCACCGCCGCTTTGAATGGCGCACCGAGGGGCTGCGTCCAGCTCACATGCTGTAAAGCCAGTCCGGTCAGCCAGATGAGCCCCAGCGCAACACCCGCCGTGACTTGCCGCCGCCCGCGCCAGCGGAATAGTCCCCACAGCAGACCGGCAGACAGCGTCACCAGCAGCGTCAGTCCATAAACTCCCGCAACCGGGGCAAATCCGGCCAGCGGACTGTCGATCTGGGTATAGCCCAGATTCAGCCAGGGAAAGCCGGTGAACAGCCAGCCACGCAGCCATTCGGTCAGCACATAACATCCTGGCAACAGCAGGATGGGTCGCACCCAGTCACGGTGCATAAAACGCACCGCCAGCCAACCCGCCAGCCCTGAATACAGCGCTAGAAACGCGATAAAGAGCGCCGTCAACAGATACGCAATCCAGGCATCCAGATTGCCGAATTCATTCAGACTGATGCGAATCCAGAACACGCCAAACCCGAACAGTCCAACCCCGAACAGCCAGCCACGCCAGAAACCCTGACGTGGCGAGGCGGCCACCAGACTCTGGTGAAAACCGGCAAAGGCGATGACCGCCAGCGCAAACCAGGAAAAGGGCGCAAACCCCAGCACCATGAGCGCACCACTAGAGAATGCGAGCAGTGGCGGTAGGGCTGAAACAAGACGTAGAGGCATCATGGGAATCTGATCGCGGTTTGGAGTCCATCCTGAGCGGTCAGATCAGGATACTACGCCGCTCCCACATGGTGCGAGCGGCGCACAGCCTTCAGGATCAGAGCGGTTTGGACAGGCTAAAGGCACCACGCAGATCGCCGAGCTGGTAGCCAACAGCTTGATCTTTAGGATAGTTTTTCTCAATCGCGGCAGCGATTTCCGGGGTGATTTCGCGACCATGACAGGCCAGGCAGGGCTCTCCAACCGGAATCGCCTTCATGAAACGGAATTCCTTGCCGTTTGCCGTCTCGACCACTTCGCTATAGGCCATGGCCGCGACATCTTCACCGGCGGCTTTGCGTTTTTCAAACTCGTTCAGCACCTGCTGTTCCCAGGCATCGGGAGCATTGAGTTCGGTATTGCGGGTTTTCAGGCTCGTGCGGCCAAGCTGCCAGCCGGTCTTGGCGCTGACCTCAGCCGCAATCTTAGGGGCACGTTCTTTGCAGAAGCCGATGGCCTGAATCGGGCCACCCTCGGTCATTGCGGCCTTGAGTTCGCCTTTCAGTTGCGTCGAAAATTCATTGATGACGCCTTTGGCCTCTTCGATATTCGGATCGGTTGGCGTGTCTTCGGCCAGTGCCAGGCCAACGGAGAGCAGGGCAGACATGGCGGTCAGGCGGGCAAATGTCTTCATGGATTCAGATTTCTCGTGTGCTGATGTTGGAACGGGGGACGCGGTTTTGAAACAGATTACCGTGAGACGCGAGTGTGACTGGTTTTCAGTGTTCTGACTTTGATGGATCGCATCCCGCGAGTGCGTGCAGAGTTTCATGTAATTCGGAGTTGGCTCAATCTGAACCGCCCCGGAAATCCTGGAAACTCGTTGGCGTGAGTCACGCCACTCTGGCCGAGTCGCTGATTGTCGTGTATTTCTGTCTCGGCTGGTGCTAAGGCGTCCTGAACATCTGGGCTAAACTGACGCCCAGACGAACCGGCGACGAGTGTGCGTGATTCTGCCATCAACAGGAGCGCCTGACGATGTGTGCTGTGATAAACCATTTATCCCGTTGGCGTGACCTGCCATTCCGCTGGCTGTTAATCGTCGGCACGACGCTCTGGCTGGTTCCGGCGCTCGCCCAGATCACCACTGACGGCAGCGTCGGCCCCGTGACCAGCCTCAGCGGCGCGAACATGCAGATTGGCCATGATCTCGGCACCACTCGCGGCAACAACCTCTTCCACAGTTTTCAGACCTTCGACATCCCGACCGGACAGAGCGCCACTTTCACCGGGCCGGATCACATTCAGAATGTCATCAGCCGCGTCACCGGCGGTCGTGCATCCAGCATCGACGGCACCCTGCGTTCCACCGTCGGCAAGGCCGATGTGTTTCTGATCAACCCCTCCGGCATCGTCATGGGCGCCAATGCCCGGATCGACGTGCCGGCGGCTTTCCATGCCAGCACCGCCGATGAGCTGCGTTTCTCCGATGGCAGCCGTTACAGCGCCCGCGATCCGGCGGGTAGCACGCTCAGTGTCGCCACGCCTGAATCCTTCGGCTTTCTCTCCCCGCAACCGGCCAGTCTCACCGTCAACGGCAGTCAGTTAACGGTCAAATCCGGCAAGACCATGACCTTGACCGGTGGCGACGTGACTATTGCTGGAACCAGCGCCACGCAACCGGCCAAACTCACGGCTCCCGGTGGGTCGATCCGCGTTGAGGCCGTCGGCAGC
>CAIUAY010000048.1 GCA_903897335.1 uncultured Chromatium sp.
CCGGCTATGTGAGGTTATACAATCACCAGATCCCGCAAAAGGCGCTGGGACACATCGCGCCGATTCAAGCACTCAAAGACTGGCAACAAACATGCCCCGAACACTTCAAAAAGCGGGTCTATAATCTCACGGGACTTGACAGATAACGTTGAACCGACATGTCTTTCAATGTTAAAAGCATGATTGGTCGCGTCTTGGAATTTTCCGTTCGCCCTTTGACATGCTCAGGGTGAACGGAAAACCTTTAACTGAATAGCATGGCCTCTTAGCCACCTGCCATCATCATCTTCAGCATCAGCCTGTTCAGGCGCTCGACGAAGCCGGCTGGATCATCGAGCTGGCCGCCCTCGGCCAGTTGCGCCTGATCGAACAGAATCATTGCCAGATCACCGAAACGCGTATCGTCGCGCTCTGATTCCAGCCGCTTGACCAGCGGATGATCCAGATTGACCTCCAGCGTTGGCGTGCTGTCGGGCGCGCTCTGACCAACCGCCTTGAGGACGCGGGCGAGGTTGGCGCTCATGTCATGCTCGCCGACCACCAGACAGGCGGGTGAATCGACCAGCCGGGTACTGGGACGCACGGCTTCGACCCGTTCGCCGAGCGCGGTCTTGAGCTGTTCGAGCAGGCTGCCATGTTCGGCGGCAGCCTTTTCCTTAGCTTCCTTTTCGTCCTTGTCCGCCAGTTCGCCGAGATCCAGATCGCCCTTGGTCACTGATTGGAAGTGTTTTCCCTTGTACTCGGTCAGATGACTGGCCAGCCATTCATCGACCCGATCAGACAGCAGCAGCACCTCGACGCCCTTTTTGCGGAAGACTTCCAGATGCGGACTGTGACGGGCAGCTGTCGCGCTGTCGGCGGTGATGTAGTAGATCTTGTTCTGACCTTCTTTCATGCGCTCAATGTAGCCATCAAGCGACTCGCGCTGGGCATTGCCCTCGCTATGCGTGGTGGCGAAGCGCATCAGTCCGGCCAGACGTTCCTTGTTGGCGAAATCTTCCGCCGGTCCTTCCTTGATGACGCGCCCGAATTCATCCCAGAACGCGCCGTATTTCTCGGCATCATCGGTCGCTAGGGTCTCCAGCAGACCGAGGACGCGCTTGGTGTTGGCCTGGCGGATGGTGTCGATTTTGCGATTGTGCTGGAGAATTTCACGCGAGACGTTGAGCGGCAGGTCGTCCGAATCCACTACGCCCTTGACGAAGCGCAGATAGTGCGGCATCAGCTTGTCGGCCTCGTCCATTATGAACACGCGCTTCACATAGAGCTTAACGCCATGCTTTTGATCGCGGTCGAAAAGATCCCAGGGTGCCTTTTTCGGAACATAGAGCAGCGTGGTGTATTCATTGGTGCCCTCGACCCGGTTATGGGCATAGGCCAGCGGTGGCTCGAAGTCGTGCGAGACATGTTTGTAGAAGTCGTGATATTCCTCCTCGGTAATCTCCGACTTGTTGCGCATCCACAACGCCGTCCCGCGATTGACCTGTTCGTATTCGGGTGGCTCGTCCTTCTTTTTCTCGGCTTCCTCACCGTAGAACTCTTGACGCATCTCCACCGGCAACGCGATGTGATCGGAGAATTTGCCGATGATGGAGCGTAGACGCCAGCTATCGAGAAACTCCTTTTCATCTTCTTTCAGGTGCAGGATGACATCGGTGCCCCGATTGGCCTTTTCGACCGTTTCAAGGGTGTAGCTGCCGCGTCCATCGGACTCCCAGTACACGCCATGTTCAGCACCTAGCCCTGCCCGACGCGAGATCAGCGTCACTTTGTCGGCAACGATATAAGCGGAATAGAAGCCGACGCCAAATTGGCCGATCAGTTTGCTGTCCTTGGCCTGGTCACCGGACAGACTCTCGACAAAACGCCGGGTGCCCGAGCTGGCGATACTGCCAATAGTCTCCATCACCTCCTGACGCCCCAGCCCGATGCCGTTGTCCGAGATGGTCAGGGTGCCGGCGTCCTTGTCAACCTCGACGCGGATACGCAGTTCGGTATCGCCTTCGTACAGGCCATCGTCGCTCAGTGCTTCAAAGCGGAGCTTTTCAGCGGCATCCGAGGCATTGGAAACCAGCTCGCGCAGAAAGATTTCCTTATTTGAATACAGCGACCGGATCACGAGATCCAGCACCTGACTGACTTCGGCTTTGAACTCCAATGTTTCTTTATGCGCTTCCACACTCATGTTGATTCGCTACCTTCTGTGTTGAATTAAATTGGATCAATTTGATTGCTGGAAAACCTTGTCACCAAGGCATCCAGAAGCCGCTCTCCGAAAGGAAAGGGTTTGGAGGCAATCCTTGCGTTAATAACCTTAGCGCGAGACTCCACCGCCTTTCCCCCTCGCTGGGAAGAAGTCGAGACAAGGCGCGAACTCGCCTTCGACGTTCATCCGATTATTGTCGCATGGGCTTCGGGGGATACAATGCCCCCGTCGATCCAACCGGATCGACGCATTCGCCCCGCCGCCTTCACAGCCTCGCTAATGAAGGCCATTCGATCACATATCAAGGGTTTGAAGATGCAACCGCAGATCATCGCCACCACGCCTTTCGCGGGGCAACGCCCCGGAACTTCCGGCTTGCGCAAGAAGGTTCGGGTCTTCCAGCAGCCCAATTACCTTGAGAATTTCGTCCAGGCAATCTTCGACACCCAGCCCGAACTTGCCGGTGGCGTGCTGGTCGTCGGCGGCGATGGCCGTTTTTATAACCGCGAGGCCATTCAGGTGATTCTGCGCATGGCATCAGCCAATGGCGTCAGGAAAACCCTCGTCGGACGCAGCGGCATCTTTTCGACGCCGGCCGTCTCCTGCGTGATCCGCAAATACCAGACCCAGGGTGGCATCGTGCTGTCGGCAAGCCATAATCCCGGTGGCGCAGATGGGGATTTTGGAATCAAATTTAATTCCGCCAATGGCGGTCCCGCGCCCGAATCCGTCACTGATGCCATCTTTGTGCGCACCCAGACCATTGATCGCTACTTGACGCTCGACACTCCGGCGCTTGATCTTGATCATGACGGCAGTTTCATGCTTGGCGCGATGGATGTCCTGGTCATGGATTCGGTCAGCGACTACGCTGAATTGATGGAATCACTGTTTGATTTCAACGCGATTCGGAAACTGTTCAGCACCGGTAACTTTCGGATGCGCTTCGATGCGATGCACGCGGTCACCGGCCCCTACGCCGTTGAGATTCTGGAACGGCGGCTCGGCGCACCGTCCGACACGGTGATGAATGCGGTGCCACTGGAAGATTTTGGCGGTGGACATCCTGATCCGAATCTTGCACACGCCCAAGAGTTAGTGGCGCTGACTGAAGGAGCAAACGGACTTGATTTCGGTGCGGCGTCCGATGGCGACGGCGACCGCAACATGATCCTCGGCAAGAATTTTTTTGTGACCCCAAGCGACAGTCTCGCGGTGCTGGCAGCCAATGCCCATCTTACACCAGGCTATAAATCTGGCATTCGTGGCATTGCCCGTTCCATGCCGACCAGCCAGGCCGCCGACCGCGTCGCCGCGCAGATGGGCATCGAATGCTTCGAGACGCCCACCGGCTGGAAATTTTTCGGCAACCTGCTCGATGCCGGACGCATCACGCTCTGCGGTGAAGAAAGTTTCGGCACCGGCTCGAATCATATCCGCGAAAAAGACGGACTGTGGGCGGTGCTGTTCTGGCTTAACCTGCTCGCAGTGCGCCAGCAGTCGGTCGCCGAGATTGTCACGGATCACTGGCGTCGCTTCGGGCGTAACTACTACACCCGTCACGATTACGAGGGCGTGGATCTGGCTGGCGCAGAAGGGCTGATGGCTCATCTGCGGATGCTGCTGCCCGATCTGCTAGGTCGTACGCTTGGCAATCAAACAGTTAGCTACGCCGATGACTTTGCTTATACCGATCCGATTGACGGCAGCGTGTCCAAACAGCAGGGCATTCGGATTGGTTTTGAGAGCGGGGCGCGAATTGTGTTCCGTCTCTCCGGCACCGGCACCGAGGGCGCCACGCTGCGCGTGTATCTGGAATATTTCGAGCCAGATCCAGCGCACCATCAGCAGGATACGCAGGAGGCGATGGCGCCGTTGGTTCTGATCGCCCGCGAACTGGCGCAGATCGAAACACGTACCGGGCGCAGCGAGCCGGATGTCGTGACCTGACGCTGCATTGATGTCAAGTCCCGTAAGATTATAGACCCGCTTTTTGAAGCGTTCGGGGCATTTTTGTTGCCAGTCTTTGAGTGCTTGAATCGGCGCGATGTGTCCCAGCGCCTTTTGCGGGATCTGGTGATTGTATAACCTCACATAGCCGGTGAGGGTGTCCGCC
>CAIUAY010000049.1 GCA_903897335.1 uncultured Chromatium sp.
GGCGTCGTCGTCGATCACGCGCCGCGTCGTTTCCAGGGCTTGCTCTCGTTTCAAGGGGGCATCCAAACGTCTGGATTGTCCCAGCAAACCGAGTGGGAGCTTAACTTAATGGCAGTGACCTGAAGGCTGCGTAACATCAGTGATTCAGTCACTTGGTGATGGCACGGCATCAAGCAAACGCCGCGCCACTACTCCGGCCAGCATCAGCCCAAAGATGGATGGGAGATAGCTGATGCTGCCATTGACGGCTCGCGGACGCCCGCGTTCGCTCGCTTCGGGAGGCAATGGCGGCAGCGGCGGTTCACCCGACCAGACGACCAGGAGACCACGCCCGATGCCACGCCGTCGCAGACGGCGGCGCACCTCCCGCGCCAGTGGGCAAACCTCGGTGTCCATCAGGTCGCCGACCTGCACCCGGGTCGGATCAAGCCGTCCGCCCGCGCCCATGCTGCTGACGATCGGAAGATTGAGGCGCAGGGCGGTCTCGATCAGCGCGAGTTTGCTGTTGAGGCTGTCGATAGCGTCGATGATCTGATCGAATCCACTGGAAAGCAGGGCTTCCATGCCGTCTACCGCCAGAAAATCCTCGATCAGGGTCAGGTGACAGGATGGATTGATGTCAGCGATGCGTTCAGCCATGACTTCAGCCTTGGGACGTCCAAGCGTGGAACCCAATGCCAGCAGTTGGCGGTTCAGGTTCGATGCCGACACCCGGTCATGATCAGCCAGTGTCAGTGCACCCACCCCGGCGCGTGCCAGCGCCTCGGCAGCATAGGCACCGACCCCGCCCAGTCCGGCAATCAGAACATGGCTTGAGCGTAGACGCGCCACCCCAGCCTCGCCGATCAGGATGCGGGTGCGTTCAAAGAGTGGCGCATCACTGGGATCAGAACTCATGGCAGTTTCAGCACGGCACGAGCCGTGGCTGTCGTCTGTGCTGCCAGATCAAACGGATCGGCGTCGCGAATTCGAGCGAGCGTGGCGAGCACATCCGGCAGATACTCTGGGCTATTGCGCTCGCCCTGATGCGCAGCAACGGTTAGATCGGGCGCGTCGGTTTCCAGCACGATAGCCTCCGGCGGTAATTGCGTGGCCAGACGCCGGAGCCGGGTGGATCGCTCGAAGGTTAGCATCCCGCCAAAGCCGAGCCTGAACCCCAGATCCAGATACTGATGAGCCTGTTGCAGACTGCCATTGAAGGCGTGTGCAATCCCGCCGACCACTGGCAGACGCCGCAGAGTGGCCAGCACGGCGTCATGTGCCTTGCGGACATGGAGCAGTACCGGTAGACCCGCGCTACGAGCGACTTGCAGTTGTGACTCGAACAGCTGTTGCTGGCGTGTGCGATCCAATTCACGAACCACGAAATCGAGTCCAATCTCACCGATGGCGACCACTCGATGATCGGCCACGACGCGCTCCAGGGCGGCGATATCAGTGTCATGATGCTGATCGAGATAGAGCGGATGCAGACCCAGAGCCGGATAAAGCATCGGCTCGTTCATCTGCGATGCACAGAGCGCCAGCAGATTTGCCCAGCCTGGTGCATAGATCGCCGGAATCACTAGCGCTACCAAACCCGCTGCGCCGCTGCGCTGTCTGACGGCGGCACGGTCGTTATCGAATTCGGGCGCGTCGAGATGGCAGTGGGTATCGATCAGTTCCACTACCAGATCAGATCGTCTGGAACCTGATACGCGGCATAGGGATCATCGGCATCGGGTTTCGCTGTCGGCTGGTTGCAGACTAGTACCAGACTGGCGTCGCGGGCGCGTATCCGCTCGACGAGTTCGGCGGGAACTAGCTCATAAAACGTATCCTGACGCACCACGGCCAGACGCCCACCGACCAGTTTGGCGTGCTGTTCCTGATTGACATAGATCCGTTTGAGGGTTGCTCCGTCAGTGAAGTTGTAGGCCAGATCACCGCCGTCACGCACGACCCGGTTGGCATGGATAAGCTGGCGGATCTCGTTTTCAGCCGCCCGTAGCGCAGCTTCTTCCTGACGCTGGCGGTTTAGCTCACGGTCACGCCCAGCCTTCTCGACCCGCGCCCGCTCCGCTGCCGCACGCGCTTCAGCCGTCTCCACGGCAGGCTCGCGTCGCCCGCTCTGTTTGCTTTGCTTATGCTGTGTTGAACGTGCTTGCTTGAGCGTGTGTTCCTTGACTAAGCCAGCTTTGAGAAGCTGGTCTTGCAGTGAATTACCCACGATAAGAGACTCCGGAATGAGCGTCTGATTCGAGTACGAACTGAGGTGGCTTGAGAGGATCTGACAGCGGACGCCTTGACGCAAGTGTCGCTGCCGGTGATCGCTCACACAATCCTGTCACCACAGGCTGACCATGGTTACAATAAAATGCTAACAGATGATTGATGACTGAATGTCAGCACATCCATTTTCCCATCCCTTCATCCCGGAGAGCCTTCAATGCCCCGTCTGCGTCTGGTCTTCGCATTATCCCTGATCATCGCTCTGCCCGCTGTCGCGGCAAACACGCTCAGCGTCGGCTATGTCGACATGCAGCAGGTACTGGAGCAAAGCAAACTCGGCAAGCGTTTACAGGAACAGTTGCGTAAGGAATTCGAGCCCCGTGCTCGGGCTTTTGCGCAGGATGAACAGCAGATCCAGGCACTGCGTCAGGCGCTGGAACGTGATAAAGCCTTGATGAGTAAAGATCAATTGGCCAAGAAAGAAAAAGAGATCCAAGGCCGTATCGAGGACTATCAGAAAAAGACCCAGCCACTCCAGCAGGAACTGATGAAAGTCCAGCAGGAGAAAGGCCGTGAAATCGTCGCCCCGGCACGGGCTGCCGTCAACGCGGTGGCGGCGAGAAAAAAGCTGTCGATGGTGGTGGAGCACAGTCAGGCCGGGATGCTCTACATCGATCCATCACTTGAGATCACCTCAGACGTGATCCAGGAACTGGATGCAAAAACCAAATAGCGCCGCTCAACTGCCTGGTTGGTGAAGATGACCGGACTGTTTTGTCTTCGATCTCCTAGGTATACTTTTGCGGGTTTAGGCGTGCCATCTGCCGCCCAAAAACCTTCATGCTCGACCAAACCACTCATACCGCCAGCGCGGCGGTCGCCCTAAAGGATCGAATATCATGCTCGGTGAATCTCACGACCTGCGCCACGAATTCCCAGACCTGGAAAACAAGATTGCCATGCTGCGAGCCGCCAACCCCGAGTTTGCGCAACGCATGGATGAATATGATGCAACCGATGCGCATGTGCGCAACATCGAGGAACTGGGTACGCCAGTTGCCGATGAAACCATCGAAGAGCTGAAAAAAGAGCGCCTGCGCCTCAAGGATCTGCTCTATCTGATGCTGCGCGCCTGAATCTGGTCGGCAATGGCGACCTAACCACTCCCCGCATGGCTTACCGTATCCTACCTGTCACGCCATTCCAGCAAAACTGTACCCTATTCTGGTGTGAGCAGACGCGACGCGCTGCCATCATTGATCCGGGTGGCGAGCCAGTACGCATTCTCGCGCTGCTCGCCGAGCTGGATTTGGTGCCTGAATCCATCCTCCTGACACACGGCCATCTCGATCATGTCGGTGCCAGCGCCGCGCTGGCCGCCCGTCTCAGTGTCCCCATTTTCGGGCCACATGCCGACGATGCCTTTTTGATCCATGCACTGTCTGAACAGTGCCAGATGTTCGGCTTCCCGCCGGTGGATGCATTCGAGCCTGATCAGTGGCTGCATCAGGGCGATCACATCCTGGTCGGCAAGGAACGGCTTGACGTGCTGCATTGTCCTGGTCATACGCCCGGTCATGTCGTGTTTGTCAATGCCCGCGAACGTCTGGCTCAGGTCGGTGACGTCCTCTTTCGCGGTTCCATTGGCCGCACCGATTTTCCGCGCAGCAATCACCGGCAACTCATCGACTCGATTCAACAGCGACTCTTCCCGCTCGGTGACGATGTCCGCTTTATCCCCGGACATGGCCCCATGTCCACCATCGGTAACGAACGACGCACCAATCCATTCGTCGTTAGCAAGGAGTGACAGAGCCGACATGCTATTCGAGCGTTTTCTTAGAAAAACCACCAAAACTACGGTCGCTGGGGTCAAGTCGGCCACGGCCTCCCATAACCAGGAAACGCTGGTCGAACAGTCGCGTCATCCCGATCCCGCGCAGCGGCGCACGGCCATCAGCCAACTTCAGAACCTCGCCCTGCTGCGTCAGATGCTCGCCGATGACGCTGATTCCAGTGTGCGTGAAGCGGCCAGTACCCGCTACTGTCAACTGCTCTGCGACGGCAATCTCGACATTTCGCTGGCATCCCGGCTCGACGAACTTGCCCGCAGTGACGACCCGCATCTGATCGAGCGGATTGCCGTGGAGGCCATGCTTCCAGAGCTGCGACAGGCGGCGCTCGAACGTGTGCAATCTGCTGACGTGCTTGTTCAATGTGCCGTGCGGGATGCACTGGCTGCGAACCGCCATCTCGCCATCACGCAGCTACACGATAAACTGGCGCTGGAACAGGTGGCGCAGCAGATCGGCAAAAAAGACAAGACCATCTATCGCCTGGCACGTGAGAAATTGCGTCTGCTCGCCGAACAGGAAGAACGGCCACGGCGGATTCGCGCCCAGCGTCAGGAACTCTGCGCCAAGATTAAACGCTTGGGACGTCTAGGTCACTGGAGCCAGGATCGCGCACTCCTGGAACATCTCGACCGTCAATGGGTCGCACTCGATCACGATTATCAGGCCGATGCCGACGTGGCGGCGCATTATCAGTCCGAGCGCGAGCGTTTTCTGGTGGCCTATGCCAGCATTTGTGACGCACAGGCCAGCCAGCTTGCCCAGCATGAGGCGCTCGATACGGCACAGGCTGCACGTCAGGCACTGCTCGATGAGCTTGCGACAGCGTCCAGCCTGACCACGGAGCGTGACATTGAATCACTGTGCGAGCGGATCGGTCTGGCCTGGAACGCTCTCCCGCGCCTTCCAACCTCACTGCAACACCCGCTCAATGTCCGTTACGAATCGCTGCTTCAGGCCGCTGACGCCGCCCGACAGGCTGTTGCCGAACAGCGCCAGAAGCACGAGCGCCTGCTGCGGATACAGGCCCAGGTCAAACGGCTGCTCCATGAGACCAGGGTGCTGGATCATCAGCGCGCCAGGTCGCTGATTGATCAGGGACGCGCACTCGCTGCCACGCAACCCGATACTGGCATCGCGGCGGATGTGATCGGTCTGGCCAAAAGGCTTGAATCCCGACTCGACCATCAGCGCAAACATGCCGAACAGCGCCTAAAACAGCTCCCGGAACGACTCACCGAACTGGAAATCCATCTTGCCGCTGGCGAACTCAAGAAAGCCGACCCGCTGTATCAGAGCCTGCATGCCGGACTCGAACTTATCCAGTCCAGCGAACTGCCCAGGGAGGCCACGACTGACATCGCCAGTCGGCTACGCATCCTTGCTCCCCAGTTGCGCGAACTCCAGCACTGGCGTCGCTGGGGCGCGGATCAGCATCGGGAAACGCTCTGCACCGACATGGACGCGCTGATGAATGCCGATCTGCCGATGGAAGTGTTAGCCAATCAGTTGCATACACTGCAAATAGACTGGAAACGGCTCGACCAGTCCGGTTCACCCGCCAATCAGGCGCTGTGGGAACGCTTTCATGCCGCATCGGAAGCGGTCTATGCCCGCTGCCGTCCCTTCATGGAGGCGCAGGCTGCCGAGCGCGACGCAAATCGGCTCGCCCGCGAAGCGGTCTGCCAGCAGATTGAGACGTTTTTAGGCCAGGTCGACTGGGAGCGGGTTGATTGGAAAAAGATCCTGCGAGCCGAACGCGAGACCCGCCAGACCTGGGCGGCGATTGGTGAAACCGAGGGACGTCATCGCAAAGGGCTGGAACGCCGTTTTCACCAGTCGCTCAGACAGCTCGACCGGCGTTTGGATGCTGAGCGCAAAGCGAATCAGGCGCACAAACACCAGTTGATCGAACAGGTGCAGGCGTTGGCAGAGTCAACTGATCTGGATGCCGCCATCGAGCAGACCAAAGCGCTGCAACGTCAATGGCACACTACCGTTCCAGCGCGCCAGAAAGACGAGAACCGGCTCTGGCAGCATTTCCGCGCCGCCTGCGATGCTGTCTTTGAACGTCGGACGGCATTGCATCAGGCGCAGACGCACGAACTTCGGGACAATCTCGCCACCCGTGAGCGCATCTGTCTCGATGCACAGACGCTGGCCACCAGCACAACCGATCCGCAGCGTCTCGCTGCCGGTCTGCGCGAGCTGGACGAACGCTGGAGCGCCGCCCAGACTCTGCCGGTTCCGCGTCAATCCGCCAGCCAACTGGCACGACACTGGCACGACTGTCGTGACGCACTTGAACACAGCCTGTCCATCGGCCAGGAACAGCAACGTCAGATGGCGTTCGATCAACTGCAACAGCAGTCTGATCTCTGTGAACGATTCGAACTCAGCGTACTCGGCGCAACCACTGACCCGCTTGATCCAGTCACGGCGCGTCAATTGTGGCAGCAACTTCACAGCGCATCCTCAACCCCGCTGAGTCAGGCGTTATCCGCACGTTTTGAACAGGCACTTGATGCCATCCAGAGTCCAGAACGCCTCGCTGAACTCAGGCAACGTTACACGGATAATGGTCAGCAGCGCCGTCGGCTGTGTCTCCAGCTTGAAATCATCGCTGGCATCGAATCGCCCCCGGAGCTGGTACAGCAACGTCTGGAATTTCAGGTCGCCAGACTGGCCGAACGCATGGTCGAGGGCGAAGACGATCCACTCCAGGGCGCAACCCAACTGCTGCACGAGTGGTATCTGTGCGGGCCGGCTCCCGTCGATGTCGCACTAACGGTGCGCTTTGAACGGGTTCGCCGTGCGCTTGCCACCTGATAGGCAAGCGTTCCATGCTCCAGGTCAACCTTCACATCCAGATCGACGAATCCGAGCTGCATGAACAGTTCACCCGTTCACCTGGGCCAGGCGGCCAGCATGTCAACAAAGTTGAGACCGCCGTACAACTGAAATTCGATGTCGCAGGATCGCCATCACTGCCAGAAGACGTCCGTCAGCGATTGTTGCGCTTAGGCGGGCGGCGCGTGGATGCGTCCGGGGTGCTGATGATCGATGCCCATCGCTTCCGCGCCCGCGAGCGTAATCGTCAGGATGCACGGGAGCGACTGGCCGCGCTGATTTTGCGCGCCACGCAGCGCCCCAAACCACGGATTGCGACCCGTCCCACCCGGGCATCGCAGGAACGGCGTCTCGACGCAAAACGCCGGACAGGCTGCAACAAGCGCCTGCGGCTCACGCGACCCAGCGACGACTGACCGCGCTATTCGTCGATCTCGACCACCATCCCTGCGCCATTCGGCAGCCGGATAATCACCAGCCTGCCCAGCGTCGGATGACGGACAGTGCTGACGGTTATCTCTGACAGCGTTTTTTCCGCAATCAGCTCGCTCTCGCTCTTCAAGTCTTCGATAATTGCCGGTTCGAAATCGATCAACCGCATGATGGAAAACTCCACTCGATGGTGAGTTCCCCGAAGCGCGTCGGAATCCGCTCCATTGGCACCGCATCAGGGAACAGGAAACGCTGATCTAAACTTTGCCACCGGTGTTGGTGCAAAGGAACTGGAGCCGTTGTCGACGCAGACAAACAGGAGCGAGTCGACGAGATTAGCTGCATCGTGAGCGTGGTCTGGTCGAGCCACTAGTCCCGAAACGAATCACGTTTTGTTTTCAGTCTCGTCAGTGCGCCGCCGAAAACGGGTTCTGCCACATTCCGCACAGGCCGGAATCCGTCCGGCCTTGACGAAATGCGTTTCAGCCCCGCAGTGATCGCAGATCAGCGTTCCCGGCCCAGTGATTTCGCCCGCCTGATACAGACTCATCTGACGCGCCGTCTCGGCCCACTGGGCAAGTTGCAGACTGGTCTGGTCGGCAACCTGCGTAAACATGTCTACCATCCGCCGTTCGATCAGTTCCAGATCGAAGCGCCACCAGTCGCGCATCTCCTGCCCGGTCTCGGCGATGTAATTGGCGGCGTCCTCGATGTCGCGCTTGATGTAGTCAGAGACTTTATCCGCCTCCTCGCGGGTCAGCTCGCCGAGTTCAACCATGTTGTCCCGTGCTTTTTCCAGCATCTCGCGGAACTTTGGCACAGATTCATGCTGCGCCTTCTCAATCGTCTCGTGCGTTTGCCTGAGCATCTGCTCGTAGGCGTGAACCAGTTTATCGGTGGTATCGTGCTGGCGGTCTTCGGTCATGACGTGACTCCGGGTGAGGTCAGGATCGGTCGAGATTCAGGTGCGACGATGAACCTCTGCATGTGGCGCTTTAGAGATTAGGATAGCAAAAGCCTCTGCGGTATCCTTGAAAGATCCGGATTCACCCCATTTCACCACCATCAGACCAGACTCCATGCAGACCGACTACGACCCGCACGCCATTGAGGTTGACGCACAGCAATACTGGGAAGATCACCAGTCCTTTCGGGCTGTTGAAGACCCCACCCGTGAAAAATTCTATTGTCTGTCCATGTTCCCCTACCCGTCCGGTCGGCTGCACATGGGTCATGTGCGCAATTACACCATCGGCGACGTGATTGCCCGCTATCAGCGAATGCAGGGCAAAAACGTATTGCAGCCAATGGGCTGGGATGCCTTCGGCCTACCGGCTGAAAATGCGGCTATCCAGCACGGTATTCCGCCGTCGCAGTGGACGCGCTCGAACATCGCGTATATGAAAGGTCAGCTCAAGGCGCTCGGCTTCGGTTATGACTGGGAACGCGAACTGGCGACCTGCGACCCGGATTATTATCGCTGGGAGCAGTGGCTGTTCACCCGGCTAATGGAGAAGGGGTTAGCCTATCGCTCGCGGGCAACAGTCAACTGGGATCCGATCGATCAGACCGTGCTAGCCAACGAGCAGGTCATCGACGGTCGGGGCTGGCGATCGGGCGCGCCGGTCGAGAAGCGGGAAATCGAGCAGTGGTTCGTGCGCATCACCGACTATGCCCAGGAACTGCTGGATGCGCTTGATGGGCTGGATGGCTGGCCGGAGCGGGTGCGCATCATGCAGCGCAACTGGATTGGGCGCTCCGAGGGCGTATCGATGGATTTTGGCATCGCCGGTTCTGATGAAACGCTCGGCATCTACACCACCCGCCCTGACACCCTAATGGGCGTGACCTATGTCGCGGTCGCCGCCGAGCATCCGCTGGCGCATCGCGTGGCGGCTGACAATCCTGACATTACCGCTTTCATTGAAGACTGTCGTCAGGGCGGCACCTCCGAGGCCGAAATCGAGACGATGGAAAAGAAAGGCCATCCACTCGGCATCGACGCCATCCATCCCATCACTGGCGAATTGGTTCCAGTATTCGCTGCTAACTTCGTACTGATGGGCTATGGCACCGGCGCGGTGATGGCCGTGCCCGCACATGATCAGCGGGATTGGGAGTTTGCCGAACGCTATGGCATCCCTAAAAAAGCGGTCATCCGTTCACTTGATGGCAGTCCGTGCGGAATTGAGGACGCTGCGTATACCGAAAAAGGCGTGCTGTTCGATTCCTGCGCCTTCGATGGCCTAACTTCGGCGCAAGCATTCGACGCCATCGCGGATTGGCTGTCGGAGCGTGGCCGGGGCGGCAAGACGGTCAACTTCCGGCTGCGCGACTGGGGCGTTTCGCGTCAGCGTTACTGGGGCTGCCCGATTCCAGTCATCCAGACCGCCGACGGTGGAACCCGTCCCGAAGCTGAGTTACCCGTGCGTCTGCCTGAAGATGTCATCGTCGATGGTTCAGGCTCGCCGCTCAAAAAGATGCCGTCATTTTCCGATCTGTCTGGCGGCGAGCGCAGAGAAACCGATACCTTTGACACCTTTTTTGAATCAAGCTGGTATTACGCCCGTTATTGTTCGGCGGGCTGCGACACGGCCATGCTTGATGAACGTGCGAATTACTGGCTGCCGGTCGATCAATATGTCGGCGGGATTGAACATGCGGTACTGCATCTGCTCTATGCCCGTTTCTTTCATAAACTGATGCGCGACGAAGGGCTGGTCAACTGCGACGAGCCATTCAGGAACCTACTGACCCAAGGCATGGTGGTCGCCGACACCTGGTATCGTGAAGATGCCGACGGGCGCAAGCACTGGTTCAATCCGGCTGAGGTCGAGGTTGAGCGTGATGACAAGGGCAAGCTGTTATCTGCCGTCCTCGTCTCCGATGGTCAGCCTGTCAGCTTCGGCGGTCTCGAAAAGATGTCCAAGTCGAAGAACAACGGCGTCGATCCACAGTCACTAACCGAGCGTTATGGCGCGGACACGGTGCGCCTCTACACCATGTTCACCTCGCCGCCGGATCAGTCGCTGGAATGGAACGACGATGGGGTCGAAGGTGCATTCCGTTTTATCAAGCGACTGTGGGCGCTGGCAACGGGCGAGGCGCACTCAGGCGCAACATTGCACCCAGACACGCTGAATGATGCTGACCGCATGGCTCGCCGTGAAATCCATGCGGCGCTGAAAAAAGCGCTGTTCGACTATGAGCGCCAGCAGTTCAATACCGTGGTGTCGGCCTGCATGAGCATGGTCAACACGCTTCATCGGCTGGAACCCTCGCCAGCACAGACCAGCATCCTGCGCGAAGGCATCGGGATTGTGCTGCGTCTCCTGGCTCCGATTGCACCACATGTCACCCATCATCTCTGGCGTGAACTGGGCTTTGGCGAAGATATTCTGGCGTCGGCCTGGCCACAGGTCGATGACACGGCGCTTAAGCAAGACAGTATCGAATACGTGGTGCAGGTCAACGGCAAGGTTCGCGCAAGTGTGCGGGTTCCGGTCGATGCGGATCGGGACAGCATCCAGACGGCGGCGCTGGCCAATGAACAGGTGCAGAAATTCATTGGCGATCAGTCTGTCCGTAAAGTCATCCTGGTGCCAAACAAGCTCATTAATCTCGTTGTCTGATCCCATGGCAGGGAAAACGATGCACTGGTTAAGATGCAGGATCGCTTCATTTTCCCCGCTCCTGTTGGCGCTGTTGCTGTGTTCTGGCTGCGGTTTCCATCTGCGCGGCAGTCTTGAAATTCCGCCGGCACTCAACCCGATCCTGATCCAGGCGGCAACGACCTCGCCGGTGCGCCGTGCAATCGAGGATCTGCTGGCGAGCAGTAGCGTGCGCTTGACCACAAACCCCGCTGAGGCCAGGCTGATTCTGCGGATTCTGTCCGAAGAGCGTGTTTCACGGGTGGCAGCGGTGGACGTCAACGGCAAGACGCTGGCCTTCGAGCTGCATTCTCTGGTGCGTTTCGATGCCGTGACACCAGACGGCACCCAAAAAGTCCCGCCACAAACCCTCGACCTGATGCGCAACTTCGATAATTCAGACGTTGAAATTCTGGGTAAACAGCTTGAAGAAAAGCTCATCTATACCGATTTTGCTGCCGATGCCGCTGACCGTATCCTGATGCGTCTGCGCGCCGTACTCATTTGACGAGCCATGCAACTGCGCTTCACCCAACTCGCCGACCAGCTCAAACGCACAGTGGCGCCGGTGTATCTGTGCTGTGGCGATGAACCCTATCAGCTTGGCGAGGCCGCACGTCTGGTGCGTGAACGGGCACGGCAGGCCGGATTCGACGAACGCGCCGTGCTGGATGCCGATGCAAGTTTCGACTGGGGATTGCTGACGGCAGCCGCCGAAACCATGTCACTGTTCTCAATGCGCAAGCTGATTGAGCTACGCATCGGCAAACTCGGAAAAGAAGGCGGCGCGGCAATCCGCGCCTATTGCCAGCGCGCCTGTTCAGACAACCTGTTATTGATCCTGGCGCCTGATCTCAAATGGAAGGATCTGCAAACCCCGTGGGTCAAGGCTGCCGAAGCGCTTGGGGTGTTGCTGGAGGTCAAGCCACTCAAGGAACGGGAGCTGCAAAGCTGGCTCAAGGCGCGACTGCTGGATGCAGGATTTCAGCCAGACGCCGGGGTTGCCGCGCTGCTGGCCGAACGCGCCGAGGGCAATCTGCTGGCGGCCGTGCAGGAGATCGAAAAACTGCGCCTGCTCCACGAGCCCGGTTCGCTAACTCTCGATGATTTGCATGGCAATCTCGCCGACAGCGCCCGTTACGATCTGTTCGCCCTGACCGACGCGGCTCTCAACGCAGATCGGGCGCGGGTGCAGCACATCCTGTCGGTGCTGCGCGGCGAAGGCACTGCCGACACGCTGGTGCTCTGGGTGCTCGCCCGCGAATTGCGGATGCTGGTCGAGGTCGCTGGCGCCATGGCGCGACGCGCCTCGCCTGAACCGCTGTTCACGGCTCATCGCGTTCCCCGTCTACGTCAGGACACGATCACGCAGGCGCTGAGGCGACTCCCGCCCATGCTTCTGCAACGTCTGTTACAGCAATGTCTTCAAGCGGATCTCGCCATCAAAGGTCAGACCCCCGGCGATCCCTGGCAGCATCTGGCCAGCATTGCCGATGTCCTCAGCGGCGGCGCATCGCTCAGTTCATGACTCTGCTGCCTTCACCTTCTTCTCGAACACCTGCACTGCCGGTTGCTCCAGCACGACCACTGCTCCGGCATCGGAACCGGCCTGAGCACCGAGCTTGCCGGTCAGTGAGGCGACCCACTGCGGCCATTCCGCCTTGGCCTTCTCCAGCTTCTTCCAGGCTTTCAGGGGCAAGGTGGCGACCACCAGCGCGGTTTCCGTCTGGATGCCGATCTTCATCCCGGCCTTAACCGGTAGCGGTTTGGGCAGTTCAGTAAACTTGACAGTGAGTTCGAGGCGGCCTGACACAATATTCTCCGGGGTTAATGGGGCATCCTGCGGAAGTGCGGGCGTAGATTCCTGATTGGATGCGCTGCGCGGGGGCACGGTGCCCAACAGCACAGACTGGGCGTTGGCGGCGTCTTCTTCGGACACGGCGCCTGCCGGCTGACCCTCAAGGTCGATGCGTGGTGCTCCAGCAAGCATGGCCTTGAGATAGGCGCGGCGTGAACAGTAACGCCACAGCATCCGCCGCACGTCCTTGAGGGGATGACCGGCCGCAATCAGATCCTTGTGGATGCCAAGCTTAAGCGGGCGCGGCTGGCTCCGATCAAAGCAGGCCGGATAGAGCGTGGGCAGATCGAGCGGCGGCGCTGGTGTGGTGTTGTCGGTCATGGTCTATGTCTGTGCGTTGACTGGACAGTGGATCAAGGCATGATGGGGTGCATGCCTGCCCCAAACAGCGCCGTCATGATCGCCACGACAATCCCGCCGATGAGGCTCAAAATGAGCATCGCGGGGATGGATGCAATGGCAACCTTGACCATTAAGACCACCATCGACCAGAACGGCATCTGAATATCGACGACAGTGACTTTCGTATTTTCTTCGTTATCCATCTTATTGCCTCGGCGTGTCATGTCTGCTTTAGACAGGTCGTCTCGTGATGTCGTGCAGTACCGGCCAAAGTCGCCTGGAGTCTTGACGTGTTTGCCGGATAGGCCGCTCAGATCGGCCACGCGCTTAACTGTCGCATCCTGCGGATAATAGATCACTTCGCAGCGATCCGCTCTTTGGCGCATGAAACGCTGTGTGCGCTTGCCGAAGCACTGCCGGATAAATCATACTTAAGTCGTTGTAAAATTTTGTTAAAATTTTCCAGCGCCCTACGAATAAACGTCCCATCCCGCAAGAGCGGACAAGGCGATCAGCACCGGCATCATCTTAATCGAGACAGTTTACAGTCTGCGGCAGTTGTGTGCGCACAACCCCGGCGAAGGCATCCAGCGCACGCTGGCGTGGAAAGCTGCGACGGTAGACCAGCGAGATGCGCCGACACGCTTCCGGCATGTCAAGTGGACGGATGACGATACCGTTCTCGGTCATGCAGCCGCTGCGAATTGCCAGCGCCGGAACCAGTGTGCAGCCGAAACCAGCGGCGACCAGTTGCAGCAGTGTTTCCAGACTCGCGGCGCGCAGATCGGCCATCTCGCCTTGTGTCGGACGCTCTGCAAGATGGCAGACATCCATCACCTGATGGGTCAGACAGTGACCGTCTGCGAGCAGCAGCAGGTCAATATTCTCCAGATCCAGAGCCGTGATCGTGGCGAGTTCATTGAGCGGATGATGCGTGGGATGCGCAAGCCAGAACGGTTCGTCGAACAGTGGCAGCGCGTCGAAATCACTGGCATCCACTGGCGTGGCCAGTAGCGCCGCGTCGATCTCGTGATGCGCGAGACGCAGCAGGAGCGAGTCGGTGATTTCCTCGGACAGCACCAGCCGCATCTTGGGATAGGCGTGTTTCAGGGGCACCAGCACCAGCGGCATCAGATAGGGACTGAGAGTGGGAATGGCGCCTATCCGCAGGGAACCAGCGAGTGGATCCTGATGGGCGCGGGCAACCTGTTCGATCATTCCAGCCTGTTCGAGCGCCAGCCGGGCATGGTTCAGGATGATTTCGCCCACTGGCGTCACGTCGACCGAGCGGTTGGTGCGCTCGAAGATGACGACATCGAGTTCATCTTCCAGCTTTTTAATCTGGCCGCTGAGTGTTGGCTGACTGACGAAACAGCGGCTTGCAGCGCGCCCGAAATGGCGCGTCTCAGCGACAGCAAGGATATATTTGAGATCGCGCAGATTCACAGACGCATCATAACGGAAAAATGATCTCAATCCGTCTGCTGAAGCTCACTTAGGACTGACGCAAAACGGGTGAACCGACGGCAAGTCTATGCCATTAGAGTCCTGCCAGTGCCGCAAGACCCGTATCCTGCGCAACCACACCGGCTATGCACGTCTCAAACACCTGGCCGCCGAAACCGGTCGAACCGTCTACCAACTCAAATACGGATTGCTCGACGACGATCTCATTTCAGCAACTGCAAAATCCATCGCTTCGCATGGTGCTTGCGTAAGTCCTATTCAGATGTCCGACAAAAAACGGTATAGTTGCCACATCTCTTCGATGACCCCTGATGGTGGTTAATTCATGTTTTTGATCAATCGGTTGAACTGCCATGTCGTGGCATTGCTGGTCTTGGTTCTGCTGCCTGTCTCTGCATTCTCATCTCCGCTCTTGATTCAGACGCTGAGCACACTGCGCGACGCAAAAATGATCGGACTCGATGGCGTGCAACTCCTGTCGGGTCGGCTGCTTGCCGATTTTTATGAACGTCGGGGCAATCAACTGGTCTGGACTGACCCGAAACGGATCAACGCACTTCTGGAACTGGCCGAAGATAGTCGTGCCGAGGGTTTTGTTCCTGAGGATTTTCATGCCGAAACCCTGCGTCTCCTGGCAGCGCCCCAAGTCTTAACGACACTTTCCGAATCGGATCGCATTGCTGCCGATTTGAAAATCAGCGATGCGCTGCTGCGCTATGTTCACCATACTCGCTTCGGCAAATTGGATCCGATCACCGTTGATCCAAAGTACCATGACCGCCCACCGATCCCTGAAGCCAAACTCCTTGACGATATGATGGGAGCGTTAGATGCCGATGACGTCAAAGCCTTCCTGAACTCACGTATTGAACGTCCGTTCTGGTATCTCGCGCTCAGACAGGCGCTGTCGCGCTATTCTAGTACTGCGCATCTGGAGGGACTTTCGCCCTTGCCAGGCGGTGCGGCGCTGGCGCAAGGCAACCGCCATCCGCATGTCGCGCTCTTGCGTGAGCGACTCCGTGCGCTTGGTGAATACACGCCATCTGTGATCAAGGATGCAAATCTGTTCGATGCCCAACTTCATGCCGATGTCATGCGCTTTCAGCAGCGTTTTGGACTCTCTCCAGATGGGGTGGTGGGGGCGGCGACGCTGGCGGCGCTGAACCAGTCTTATGACCCCAAAAAGGTAGAGCAGATTCGCATTAATCTGGAACGGATGCGCTGGTTTTACGCTGATCTGCCACCGGATTATGTGTTTGTCGATGTCGCAGATTACCGGGTGCATGTGGTGCGTGACGGTGCGATTTCCTGGACGACGCGGGTCATCGTGGGCGAGAAAGACTCTCAGACGCCGATGTTCCGCGACACCATGGATCACCTGGTACTCAATCCAACCTGGATCGTGCCAATCTCGATCCAGAAAACGATGGGGCAGGTTTCAGCGCACTATGCCGTGGTTGATCGTCAGACCGGGCATAAATTTCAGGGCGGGGATGCAAGTAATTACAAACGTTATCAGATTGTCCAGGAACCGGGGCCAAAGAATGCGCTCGGACGTGTCAAATTCATGTTCCCAAACCGCCATTCAGTCTATCTGCATGATACGCCGAACAAGGGATTGTTTGCCCGTTCAAGCCGGGCGCTCAGTCATGGCTGTGTCAGGGTTCAGGATCCGGTCAAACTTGCCGAGATTCTGCTTGATGGTTCAGGCTGGGATCGCACCCGGATCGACCAGGTGATCGAGGAAGGTCGTACCCGTTATGTCAACCTTGCTCAAGGCTTGCCGGTACTGATCTATTACCTGACCGCCGTTGCAGATCAGCAGGGGAA
The DNA here is from genome assembly GCA_903897335.1 of uncultured Chromatium sp. Classification (GTDB taxonomy): domain Bacteria; phylum Pseudomonadota; class Gammaproteobacteria; order Chromatiales; family Chromatiaceae; genus Chromatium. The sequence continues at coordinate 16,494 of CAIUAY010000049.1, forward strand.
GGTCAATTTTCGACAGGATTTCTATGATCGTGATCCGCGACTGATCGAGATGTTTGCGGCACCTGTGCTCCATGCCCGTATCGCTTTCCCTGAAACGCCAGAACCCACAGTTCTAGAATCAGAAGCACCAACAGCGCCTGCCGAACCGGAATCAGAGATACCGAACGATTCGGCACCCACGAATCAGGATCGTGTGCGCCTGACTGAAACAGTTGGTTAAATCATTGTATTTGAAAAGCAAATAGCTAAAAAGCGGGGTTCGTGCTGGCCAAACAGATATTTGGCATGTATTATGCGCGCTCGGATCGACAATGCAGGGGCCTTCCGAGGTGCCTAAACGACACGCGAGAGGATTAGCTTTGGCTAAACAATATAGATGGTTAACCCCGCTCTTCCTGACGTTCACAATCCTGCCGACAACACAAACTCAGGCGGCTATTACTGAAGGTACCGCCTCTTACTACGCAGACCATTTCCATGGTCGCAAGACCGCCAACGGCAACACGTTCGATACGCAAGACTTGACAGCCGCGCACCGTACCCTAAGTTTTGGCACCAAGGTTCTGGTCACCAATAAATCCAACGGCCGCTCTGTCGAGGTCACGATCAATGATCGCGGTCCTTATGTGCATGGCCGCATGATCGACCTTTCCAAAAGTGCTGCCAAAGAAATCGGTATGCTTGGCAGCGGTACCGCACAGGTTGAGATTCAGGTGGTGGATGCAGGCGATGCCATCAGTCGCTTCCAGCCAGCTCAATCAGCCAAGGCGGCTGAAGAACTCATGATGGATCTGTTCTAAACCTTTTGAAGCAGGCTTGCAGGTCTGTTTCTTCCCGATCAGGAAACCTATCTGCAAGCCGCACCATGAGAACGGCGGGAGTTCCGCGAAACCAAGCTAAAGTCTAACGATCCCTTAATGTCAGCCGAGCAAAGCGTTCTGCTGCAATCTCACTGCTCAACTGCTGTAATGGCACTGTCGCCTCTGGCAGGCTCGCATCCAAGGCGTGTCGGCTATCGCAGCGTTGCAAGGCATAGTTCCTAACGCCGACATCCGCCAACATCTGAGCGATGACGCCCACATCTGCGGAACTCCAGTTTGGCATCACTGTGGTGCGAACCTCCAGCGGGATACCCGCCTCCAGCAACAGGGACAGACTTTCCCAGGCGAGCTTCCCTGAATCAGCAACACCTGTGATCGGCTCATAGTCTGCCGCCAGCGCCTTGATATCCAAACCAACCCAGTCAAGCAGTGGCAGCAACTGGCGTAAGCGTTCAGGATAGGCGCCACCTGTATGCAACCCGATCTTGAAACCAAGATCACGTACCTCGGACAGCGCGGCTGTCAGATCATGTTGCGCTGTCGGCTCGCCACCACTGAACACCACGGCATCGAGTAATCCCTTGCGCTGAATCAGAAAACGCCTGATCGTCGACCACGGAATCGAGGATTGTGCAGAGGCATCATGCAGATTCCAGTTATGGCAGTAACGGCAGCGCCAGGGACAGCACTGACAGAAGATGACAGTGGCCAGTTCGCCTGGATAGTCAATTGTGGTCAGTGGCGTCAGCCCGCCAACCCGTAATGCTGGAGCATGTGCGGTTGGCGTCATGGCGGATTTCCGCTCCAGAGCATGATTGACCAGGCGCTTGGAAGCTGGAGACATTGTCCGATTTCAGGCCGCGAGCTGCGTCACCCGGCGGTTGATCTGTGGCTGCTCTGAAAAGTAGCAGCGTTCTTCGTGTTCGGCGCGTTTGCCATGGTTGAAGGCGGACACCGGACGATGATAGCCCATCACCCGCGTCCAGACTTCGCAGGGCGTGCGCTCTTCGGTCATGAGTTCGATACGGATTTCTTTGTTGTCTTGCATTGCTTCTTTCCTGTTGGAGTCCTGCGAGAAAGTCAATGAGCGTGTTTTCACGCTCCGTTGTTGCATCCTGTCACGGCGCAACTCCGCTCAGCCTGCTTGCGGATCATGAGTTCCTGGTCGCAGATTGGGCAAAATGGATGTTCACCGGCGAGATAGCCGTGAATGGGACAGATCGAGAACACGGGCGTCACCGTGATATAGGGCAGACGAAAATTCTCCAGTGCGCGACGCACCAGGCGCTTGCAGGCATCCGCCGATGAGATCTGTTCGCTCATATACAGGTGCAGCACGGTTCCGCCGGTATATTTGCTCTGCAATGTTTCCTGCATGGCCAGTGCTTCAAACGGATCATCCGTATAACCGACCGGCAACTGCGAACTGTTGGTGTAGTAGGGTGTCTCGCGGGTGCCCGCCTGAATGATGTCAGTGAAGCGTTTCTGATCCTCGCGGGCAAACCGATAGGTTGTCCCTTCGGCAGGTGTCGCTTCCAGGTTGTACATGTTTCCGGTGCTTTCCTGAAATTCCACCATCCGCATCCGCACATGATCGAGCAGACGACAGGCAAGCTGTTGTCCCCGAATAGTGGTGATGTCTTCTGCATCGGTCGTGAAATTGCGGATCATCTCATTGATGCCGTTGACGCCGATGGTCGAGAAATGATTGCGCAGTGTGCCTAGATAGCGTTTGGTGTATGGAAAAAGCCCCGTATCCATGTGGCGCTGAATCACCTTGCGCTTGATCTCCAGACTGTTGCGAGCCAGGTTCAAGAGTCCATCGAGACGTGACAGCAGACCGGACTCGTCACCACGATGGATATGCCCCAGTCGAGCGCAGTTGATCGTCACGACACCGAGTGATCCAGTCTGCTCTGCGGAGCCAAACAGACCGTTACCGCGCTTGAGCAGTTCGCGCAGATCGAGCTGCAAGCGACAGCACATGGAGCGAACCATGTTCGGCGAGAGTTCTGAGTTGAGGAAATTCTGAAAATAGGGCAACCCATATTTTGCCGTCATTTCAAATAGATGGCATGTATTTTCGCTCTCCCATGGAAAATCTGCGGTGATGTTATAGGTTGGAATCGGAAAGGTGAAAATTCGCCCTTTGGCATCGCCCTCGGTCATCACCTCGATATAAGCACGATTGATCAGATCCATCTCGGCCTGAAGGTCGCCATAGGTAAAAGGCTGCTCCACGCCGGCGATCACCGGCACCTGCTCGCGCAGATCTTCGGGGCAGACCCAGTCGAAGGTGAGATTAGTAAAGGGCGTTTGACACCCCCACCGCGACGGCACATTCAGGTTATAGATCAGCTCCTGAATCGCCTGCTTGACATGCGGATAGTCCAGTTCGTCGACGCGCACGAAAGGCGCCATGTAGGTATCAAAGCTCGAAAACGCCTGGGCGCCAGCCCATTCATTCTGAAGCGTGCCGAGAAAGTTGACGATCTGCCCGATGGCAGAGGACATGTGTTTAGGCGACCCTGCCTCAACCTTGCCCGGAACTCCGTTCAGACCCTCATTGAGCAGTGTGCGTAGCGACCAGCCGGCACAGTAGCCTGCCAGCATGTCCAGATCATGAATATGAAAGTCGCCTTCGCGGTGAGCCTGGCCAATCTCAGGGGGATAGACATGATTCAACCAATAATTAGCAATCATTTTGCCTGATGTGTTGAGGATCAGTCCGCCGAGCGAATAGCCCTGATTCGCGTTAGCTGCAACCCGCCAGTCGGAACGATCCAGATATTCATTGATGGAGCTGCTGACATCCACCAGCGTGCGCCGGTCGGCGCGCAGCTTGTGATGCTGCTCGCGGTAGATGATATAGGCGCGGGCGGTACCAAAATGGTTGGCGCTGATGAGCGTCTGCTCGACGACATCCTGGATGTCTTCGATGTCCGGCAGACGTCCGTCGCTGAAGCGGTGTGCGAGTACCTTGATTGCCTGCGCGGCTAACAGTCCGGCTTCGGCAGCACCAAATTCTCCACTGGCCTGGCCTGCACGTTGAATTGCAGACTCGATCTTGGCGGCGTCGAAGCAAACCTCGACCCCGTCGCGCTTGATCACGCGAATGGGTGGGGCTGGAAAGTTCGTCTGGATTGCCATCGGCGCCTCGAGGGATTCATGGTGACGATCAGTAAGCGGTTTTTCTTCCAAAATCAGGTGCTTTAAAACCGAACAGAAAAAACATAATTTTCGGCCATGACACTATATCTTGTGGTATGCAAGTTTAGCGTCAACTAGATAGTGTGGCCACTCGTAAAATAACCTGATTTCTAACGGGGGTTATCCGGGAGAGCCAGAGGGATTTCAAAGGCTTGTTATGGAGGTGCCGTTCTGGTCAACGCATGCAGGATGGTGATGGAAATTTGATTCCAATCGGTTTTTCGCGCCATGAATAGCGTTGCCATGCGATCCATGGAACGAACCACTAAATCCAGAATGATTGATCTGAGTCAATCTTTAAACAGAAGAGGTTGCGTAAACGCGATCAATGTGCATTGGCCTCGACAAGGCCAGATGTGGAATGGTGATTGCGAGCGAGACCAGACTCGCAATCACGGATGACACCCGCCAGTGATCAGATCACAGGCGCGTGAAGGATAAAAAACACAAGCGCAGCGGCACCGACTCCAATCATGACGGCAACGGTGGTCAGCAGATACATCCGGCTCATGGCTGAACGCAGCGACTGTTCTAAGGTTTGAATCCGGTTTTGTGAGTCCAGCATTGCGGCATCGATGCTCTCCTTCGATTCGCGCCGCGCCTGTGTAACGGCTTTGAGCGTGATGGATTCTGCGTTTGCGTCCTGCTTTCCGGCCTGGGAAGAATCGCTGCTTGCCAGCTTCAGCTCGAATTCACGCAGATGTTTTTCGACGGAATCCATCACCCGCGTCCGTTCGGCGGTCATTTCACGCATGAGCAGATCCGGCAGGGTCTCCGTGGCCAGGCGCGTACTCATCGCCTGAAAATCAGCCATGGTTGGGGTTGGCGCGGGGCTCTGGCGCGTTGCCTCCTGTGCTGTCAGACGCGATTCGATGAGGCGTCGTGATTCGTTCAGCAGATTCTCGGTAAGATCCCGCCGCAGGTCTTCAAGAATGGGTGTCAGCAGTCTGCCAAGTTTTGCCTCAACCTGCACGTCGATCCGTTTTACAAGCATCTCTTCAGACAGTTCGGGAGACGCTGACGGGGTTGCTGGAATCGACGGCGCGACCGGCGGAACCATGCCGCTCGACAGGCTGTCGCGGAGCCGGTCGAGAATGCCGGGAATAAGTTCAGCGGCAGCCGATTTGGGCAGAATCCCGAACACCCCCTTTTTATTTGCCGTAGCCACGAAATCAGGCTCTTCGTGCGAGGTACACATGATCACCGGGATCTGCGCGGTGCGCGGGTCTTCGCGGATGACTTCGAGTGCCTCGAAGCCATTGAGCCCCGGCATCATGTGATCCATCAGGATCGCGTCGGGCAGTTGTGTTTTCAGAACCTCAAAGGCAGACTCAGCGCAGTCTGCCGTTTCGACTTCCACCCCGTGACGCTGAAGCTGAAGTCGCAGTGCATAGCGCGCGGATTTTGAATCGTCGACCAGAAGTATTTTCATCCCATGACTTCCCATAGATAGCGTTTAATGGTTGACGTGGGGCAGTCCGCCGGACGCCGTTTCGATGGAGATGTTAAGTTAATTGTGCCATGGCCGATAGCCGGATCACCTTTCGACGATACGACAGCGCGGCGCAGGTCGCCACCGCAACCGTACAACAGATTTTGGCGGCAGCCGAATACGCCATTCAGCGACATGGACACTTTAGCGTCGTCATTGCAGGTGGTCGCACCCCGCTGGAGGTCTATCGACTGCTTGCCACGCATGACGCAGACTGGGAACGCTGGCAGCTCTTTTGTGGCGACGAACGCTGTCTGCCAGTGGATCACCCTGAACGTAACAGTCTGGCTGTCTCAGAGATTCTGCTGGACAGGGTACCCATTCCAGCGGTGCATTGGCATCCCATCCCGGCAGAACGGGGCGCCGAGATGGCAGCAGCCCAATATGACGTGCTCATCCGCTCACAACTCCCGTTTGATCTAGTTCTGCTGGGCATGGGTGAGGATGGGCATACGGCAAGCCTGTTTCCCGGTCATCCGGTTCCACACGACGCGCTCGTCATCCCCATCCATCAGGCACCCAAACCACCATCTGAACGTGTCTCGCTCACCCCAAAAGCACTGGCCGCCAGTCATGCCATGCTGATCCTGGTTACGGGCTCCGGCAAGCGCGAGGCGCTGGCGCAATGGCGGCGCGGGGTGACACTTCCAGTCGCAGTGGTTGCCGCCGCAGGACAGCAGGTTGAGGTACTCATGGATGGCGAGGCGGCAGATGAGATTTCCACACAGACTGAGTCAAGATGCCAACCCGATACCCACTGATCCTGGTCGATGCTTCCGGCTATCTATTCCGTGCCTGGCACGCCCTGCCCAAGTTGACCAACTCACAGGGCGAGCCGACCGGCGCCCTGCTGGGTGTCATCAACATGCTGCGTAAACTGATCGAAGACTATCGACCCGAGTATCTCGGCGTCGTCTTTGACGCCGCAGGGAAGACGTTCCGCAACGATCTGTATCCAGACTACAAGGCGCACCGTCCGCCGCTGCCCGATGACCTGCGCGCACAGTTCCAGCCACTGCTGGCGGTCATCCAGGCAATGGGATTGCCGCTGCTGGTGATCCCGGAGGTCGAGGCTGACGATGTTATCGGTACGCTGGCCACGCAGGCTGCCGCCCAAGGCATCCGCACCCTGATTTCAACTGGCGACAAGGACATGGCACAGCTCGTCAATGCCCATGTGACGCTGATCAACACCATGACCGACACCTTGCTCGATCCGGCGGGGGTCAAGAAAAAATTTGGCGTGCCACCGGAGCGCATCGCCGATTATCTGAGTCTGATGGGCGATGCCGCCGACAATATCCCCGGCGTGTTCAAGTGTGGCGAGAAGACTGCTGCCCGCTGGATTGCCGACTATGGCGATCTGGACGGCGTCATCGCCAACGCTGGAGCCATCACCGGCAAAGTCGGCGAGAACCTGCGGGATATACTCGACCAGTTGCCACTATCACGCCAACTTGCCACCATCCGGCGCGATGTCCCGCTCGATTATAACCCGACCGATCTGCGACCAACGCCACCTGACATGGATGCGCTGCGCGGCTGGTATGAACGCTTTGAGTCACGCCGTCTGCTGGCGACCCTGGATCATTTGAATCAGGATGTCAGTCTGACCGGGGCACCGATCATTCCGTCGCCGCCCGTCCAAGTCAGCTATGACCTGATCCTCACTGCCGATGCCTTCGATGTCTGGATGGCACATCTGGAAGCTGCCGATCTGATTGCCTTCGATACTGAAACCACCGGCCTCGATACGCTGTGCGCCGAGCTGGTCGGCATCTCATTTGCAGTTGAACCCGGTCAAGCGGCCTATTTACCGCTCGATCACTGCTATCCCGGAGCACCGGATCAGCTCGACCGGGATGCCGTGCTGAACCGTTTGAAACCGTTGCTGGAGGATGCCGGTCGCGCCAAGGTAGGTCAGAACCTGAAATATGACATGGGCATTCTGGCGCGGTATGCCATCGAACTGCGCGGCATTGACCATGACACCATGCTTGAAAGCTATGTCCTCGACAGCACCGCGACCCGGCACGACATGGATTCACTGGCCAAAAAATATCTCAACCATGACACCGTGCATTTCGAAGACATTGCAGGCAAGGGAGCCAAACAGCTCACCTTCGACCAGATCCCGCTGGAACAGGCCGGTCATTATGCCGCCGAGGATGCCGACATCACGCTGCGTCTGCATCGCGCCTTCTGGCCACGTCTGGACGCTATTCCGTCACTGGCACGGCTATACCAGTCCATCGAGATGCCGCTCGTCCCGATCCTGTCGCGGATCGAACGTACTGGGGTACGCATCGACAGCGAACTGCTTGCGCAACAGAGTCAGGATCTGGGTCGGCGTATTGCCGAGCTGGAGACCCAGGCGTATGAAACAGCCGGCCACCGCTTCAACATCGGATCACCCAAGCAGATCGGCGCGATTTTTTTCGAGGAACTGGGTCTGCCAATCCTTGTGAAAACGCCCAAGGGTGCGCCGTCCACGTCCGAAGCGGTACTGGAGCGGCTGACTGCCGAAGGTTACGCACTACCCGGCATCATCCTTGAGCATCGCAGTCTGTCGAAGCTCAAATCCACCTACACTGACAAGCTGCCGCAGATGGTCAATCCCGCGACCGGGCGGGTGCATACCTCTTACCATCAGGCGGTAACGGCAACCGGACGGCTGTCGTCGAGCGATCCCAACCTTCAAAACATCCCCATCCGCACCGAAGACGGGCGACTGATCCGCCGCGCTTTCATCCCAGAACCGGGCTACCAGATACTTGCTGCCGACTATTCGCAGATCGAGCTGCGAATCATGGCGCATCTTTCCGGCGATGAACGCCTGCTTGCAGCCTTTGCCAGCGGTCAGGACATCCACCGCGCCACCGCTGCCGAAATTCTCGGTCTGACGCCTGACGCAGTCACCAGCGAACAGCGCCGTTCGGCCAAAGCCATCAATTTCGGTCTGATCTACGGCATGTCCGCCTTCGGTCTGGCGCGTCAGCTTGGGATCAAGCGCAGCGCAGCCAAAGATTACGTTGATCGCTATTTCACCCGCTATCCGGGCGTCAAGGCATTCATGGAACACATCCGCGCCAAAGCCCACGAAGATCGTTATGTCGAGACCCTGTTCGGGCGCCGTCTTTATCTCACTGACATCAATCACAGCAACCAGGGTCGCCGCGCCGCTGCCGAACGCACCGCCATCAACGCACCCATGCAGGGCAGCGCCGCCGACATCATCAAACGCGCCATGATTGCGGTGGATGACTGGATTCAGACTGAACGCCCACCGGTGCGGATGATCATGCAGGTTCATGATGAACTGGTGTTTGAGGTCGCTGAAAACGCCATCGACATGGCCAGCGAGCGCATTCGGTCAGCGATGGAATCCGCAGCAGAACTGGCCGTGCCGCTCCTGGTCGAGATTGGCGTGGGCGAGAATTGGGATGAGGCGCATTGAACCGCGTCTGGCATGTACTGATTGTCGTGCTGACTCATCCTGACATGCAGCAATGGGCATTATTGCGAATACGGCTTAATCTGCACGTTATGTGGAGTAACACATGAGTCGGCAGGGAGCATTCTGGCTATGGTTGCTCTACGTGTGCTTTGTGGTCTATGGCAGCCTGGTTCCCCTCGAATGGCATTTCCTGCCGCTTGATCAGGCATGGCTGAAATTTAGCGGAATTCAGTTACTTGATGTGGGGGAGCAGGGTAGAGCCGACTGGATTGCCAATGGCGTACTGTATCTTCCTGTTGGCTTTCTCACAGTTAATCTCTTCAGTGGCAGGCATGTCCAGCAACCATCGCTGACGGCTTATATTTTATCCGTGCTGTTCGGAATCAGCCTGGCGTTTGGCGTGGAATTTCTGCAACTCTACTTTCCGCAACGCACGGTTTCCCTGAACGATCTGATGGCAGAAACCCTGGGTTCGCTGGCGGGGGCAACCCTGACCTTAGCGGGAGGTTTGCCCCAGTTCAGGAAATTGCTTGACGCGCTTGTCGGCGATCCGACTCGCCTGACTGTCAGGCTCCTCCATGCTTATCTGATCGCTTACGTCATCCTGACGTTTTTTCCATACGACTTTGTGGTATCGGCAACCGAGCTGTCTGAGAAGTTTAACTCTGATTCCTGGGGGATTTTGCTGGCACCCGCCGCCAACGATTCGCTGTTCCGGCTGCTGGCAAAATTATCCGCCGAGATCGTTGCGGTCATTCCGTTTGGGATGTTGCTGGCCATGCGCTGGCGAACACAGGCGGGCGGACATCTCGCCCGCGCTGTTATCCTCGGATCACTTTTGGGATTTGTGATCGAGGGCGTGCAGTTTTTTCTGGTTTCAGGCATCACGCAGGGACTGTCAGTGTTGACTCGTGCTGGCGGTGTCGCTCTCGGACTGATTGCCGTGCAATCGTTTGGCACAACGCATCCAATCAAACTTGTGCATGTTCTGCGCCGCCACACACTGATTGCATCCATCCTCTATCTGCTGGCGCTGGTTGGTCTGAATGGCTGGTTTGCGCACGAGTGGCACGATTGGGCACATGCGCAGGCAACGCTTGGCACCGTTAGATTCCTTCCTTTTTATTACCATTACTACACCACGGAGATGATCGCGCTGGTCAGCCTGCTGTCGGTGATCGCCATGTATGCGCCGATTGGGCTATTGAGCATGGTCAATGGAATCACGCCGTTTTTAGCCGCGCTCATAGCAGCGTTGCTGGCCGCTGTGATCGAAAGCAGCAAACTGTTTCTCGACGGCTTGCATCCAGACCCCACCAATCTGCTGATTGCCGCCACGACCGCTTCGCTGGCGTTTCTCTTGGCGGGGCGGATTCTAAAAAGCCTTGAACATCCAAGTGCCTTAACGTTAATGCCGGATGATTTGCCGACTGTCGTCTCGCCAATCAGCACCACGAGTGACCATCCGCCGACCAACGCCGCAGTCCCTTCAGGAACCCCAAATCTGTTCAGAACGATGGCCATCCTGCTGCTGCCTGCGCTGGCAATCATCTTGTTTGGCTGGTATTTCCCGTTTCACGGCATCCTGCTCGCACTGGGCATGACTGGATATGCGGCGCTGATCTGGCGCAGACCGGCATGGATTGTCTTTATCATCCCGTTTGGTCTCGTCGTTCTCGATTTCGCGCCTTGGAGCGGTTGGTACGTTGTTGACGAGTTCGATCTTCTGATGCTCGTCAGTCTTGCCGTCGCCTTTGCGCGACTGCCGCCGCTCTCAAAAGACCAGCGACACGGCAAGCGAACGGGCTGGCTTTGGATCCTGGTTGGCGGTTCGCTAGTAATCGGCGTGGCGCGGGCATTGTTTCCGTTCCAGATGCCAGAGATTGCTGGACTCATCCCCTATTTTTCGCCCTATAACGCCGTGCGCATTGCCAAGGGAGCGGTCTGGTCATTACTGCTGTTGGAGATCGTTGTCCGGCTGTCGGCTACTGGCATCAATGTCATCGTGCGGTTCGGTCGCGGTCTGGTCGCCGGACTGGTCGCCGTGGTGATGGTGGTGATCTGGGAGCGGGCGGCCTTTCCGGGACTGTTTGATTTCGCAGATGTTTATCGTGTCACAGGCTCCTTTTCTCAGATGCATGTCGGGGGTTCGGATCTGGAAACCTACTTCATCGTGGCGGTGCCTTTTCTTGTAGTCGGGACGCTTGCCTCATCCCGCTGGCGCAGTTGGTTGGCTGGCTCAGTCCTCTTCGCGCTGACCACCTATAGCATGCTGGTGACGTTTTCACGCATGGCATACCTGGGTTATGCCGTGGTGGTTCTCGTCGCGCTCCTTGCCCACTTCAGCGCGAGCGGTCGGTTGGAAAACCATCAAGCCTGGTCTGGTCGGGCGGTTCTGGCAGCAGGACTGATCGTGTTGGGTATCGCAATCACGGTTCCGATCCTCAGCGGTTCATTTGTCCAAGAGCGGTTTGCGACGATTGGCACTGATCAAACCACGCGCATGAGGCACTGGCAGGACGCACTGAGAATGCGCGACCAGGACTTGGCAACCACTCTGTTTGGAATGGGCATTGGGCGTTTCCCCGACACGCATTACTGGCGTAGCACGGAAACCCATGCCGCCAGATTTGGGCTGGGCGTCGAGGGCGCGAATCCGTTCCTGAAACTGGCTCCGGGCTCGCCGCTGTATCTTGATCAATTCGTGACGCCGACACCCGGCGTAGGCTACCGGGTTGAATTGCGCCTGCGCAGCGCGAATCCCAAAACGCAAGTGACCGCCTCGCTCTGCGAGAAATGGCTATTGACATCGGCGCGTTGCGCGTCGGCCACGTTTGATGCCGGGGAGCAGGCGAGCTGGACGGTTCATCATGCCCAGTTGTCTGCGAATGACATCGGTGCTGGGATTCCTGTGCTGGGGCGAACGGTAAAGTTTTCGCTCAATTATTCGGCAGGCAGCGCCGTTGCGGACGTGGATGATGTGCGCCTGCTGGATGCCGAGGGTCGCCCACTGCTCGCCAACGGCGACTTTTCACATGGTTTCGACCGCTGGTTTTTCAGCATCGACAACGATCTGCCTTGGCACACCTGGAGCCTGCCGGTCGGTTTGCTGTTCGATCAGGGCTGGTTTGGCCTGATGATGGCGGCGTTGATCTTCTTGGTGGCGCTGCGGCGGGTCGTGCGTGTCGTCTGTACTAGACACGCAGAGGCGAGCGCCTTGCTGGGAGCCCTGATCGGGATCGTGATGATTGGGTCAGTGAATACCGTCATCGACAGTCCACGGATGCTGTTTTTGATTTTGATGCTGATATTGTTCGGTTTGATTGAGTTTGCGAGGCCATCGGTAAAACGACACCGCTTGCGTTCAGCGAATGCCGATGCTGTCGGGCAGCGTGACAAAAGACAAAACGTAAGCAGCCATCAGTCGGCTGCCTGGCCAGAGCATGTGTTGGCAAGCGGAATACTTTGTCTGGAGTCGCTTCGCCGTCGGGTCAGGTTTGAGCGTTCAGAAAATTGCGCGGATCTTGTGGCCCGCGCAAATCGAGATCAAGGATTCTGAAGGCCGCAGCCGTTATTACCACCTACCAACGTCGCATTTATTAAAGCAGGGGCTGGACTATCGCCACAGAATGAATACGAATCGCCTCCATTACTATGAACGGTGTATGAATACTTTCCACCACTTCCGTAGTCATAAGTCACCTTGCCATCAGTGCCAATGCTCCAAGATCCAACTGGCTCGCTTGGATCGACTGGGTGATCTTTACCTTTTTTGTAATCGATCAAATTATTGGCACCACCAGAAGTACCAGAATGAAATTCCTGCCACTGATCGCCGTTATAGCTCGCACACACGGTTTTTCCGGGCAGCAATCCTTCGAGTTCAGACTGCGTAAGCGCCGTGCTATTACAATCAGCCGCGACAGCCCCCGAAAGACCGCAGAGCAGGGAGAAACCAACGATCTTGATTCTGTTCATCATTCACCTCAGTTTTAGATTGAACCGATACCTGTTTGACATCCCGCTGAATCCTCTCATGATCTAGTCACTGATGACCGCGCCATGTCTCAGCGTTCGTCAAACACACCATCAAACTGACGCAGTTTACTACGGTGTCCAATTACCATGATGATTATTGATCACTCACCAACGCGGCCAGCAGATTGAGCAGCGTCGGTGGCGTGGGATCTTCAGTTCAACCGGAATGATGTTTTCCACTGCGCCACATCGATAGCAACCCATGATCCATCTCAACTTAAAGTATTAAAATACAGATACTTATAATTCACGTGCCACGTGCAGACTGCGCCTTTCGACATCGCCGCAGAACAGGAATTAATGTGGCGCGGAAACACGCGCATTGGGGCGCTCGCGACCTTCGTTGGCCTGATGCGCGACCTCAATTTTCAAGCGTCCGATCTCGCTGTCAAGGCGCTCCGGCTCGCCTCCAGCCCCCCGGCCTTGAAGGTGGCGGTATCACGTTTGCGCTTCGCCCATCTCAACCGACCCCTTTCGGTTCAGTGTCGAGCTTAAGGGGCTGTCCGATTTTCGGAGTCCACCATAACCCATTAGACGGCGATCATCCCGCAGGAATCCAGGCAGCCGTCATGAAAATGCGCTAACTATGGAATCAACCAGTGACTTTCTGCTACCATCTAGCGCCAATTTTCATCTATTCCCATTCGGAGAATTTGCCTATGTCCGCAGTACTCAATGCGGTTGATTTAACGCTGACTCAGGCCGCTCAGGAAAAGATGACCGAGCTGTTTCAGGACGTCGATGACACGGTTCAGGGTGTTCGTGTCTTTGCAACAGCGGGTGGCTGTAGTGGCGTCAGTTTCGGAATGACGTTCACCGACGCGATCAATGATGAAGACGCCATACTTGAGTTTGAAAGTTTCAAGGTCGTTGTCGATGACGGGACGCTTGACTACCTGCGTGGCGTTGAAATTGACTTCATTGATCAAGATGATGGCAATGCTACCTTCGTTTTTAACAATCTTCCGAAGATTGGCGGAGGTTGCCAAAGCTGTGGATCATCCACCTCCGGTGGCGGTTGTTCCTGACTGCCGGGCGCATCTGCTGCTTCATGATCAGACATCCTGGTAGCGTCACAGGATCTCACTGAAAGCGGCTTTTGCCGCTTTTGTTTTTGATGATCGGCGATGTGCCGACCAGCGGAGTTGCCCAGCATGATCAGGATTGGAATCGTTGGCGGTACCGGCTACACGGGCGCGGAACTTCTGCGTATCCTAGCGCGTCACCCAGAGGCATCGCTGTCGGTGATCACGTCGAGAAGCGAGTCCGGATTATCGGTCGCTGAGTTGTTTCCGCATCTGCGTGGTCAGGTTGATCTGTGTTTTACTGAACCGGATGCCGATGCCCTTGCCGACTGTGATCTCGTCTTCTTCGCTACACCGAATGGAACCGCCATGCGGTCTGCTCCAGAACTTCTGGAACGTGGCGTCCGCGTGATCGACCTGGCGGCAGATTTCCGTTTAAAGGATCCGGCAGTCTGGGAGCAATGGTATGGAACCCCCCATCAGTGCCCTGAACTGCTGGCCGATGCAGTTTACGGACTGCCTGAAATCAATCGCGATGCGATCCGGCAGGCACGTCTTATTGCTAACCCAGGCTGTTACCCAACCGCTGTCACGCTCGGTTTTCTCCCGTTGCTGGAAGGACGGGCAGTTGATCCGTCCTGGCTCATCGCGGATGCCAAATCCGGCGCAAGCGGCGCCGGACGCAAGGCGACGACCGGTCTTCTGATGGCTGAGATCGGCGAAAGCTTCAAAGCTTACTCGGTTGCCGGTCATCGTCACGCACCAGAGATTGCACAGAATCTCGAACACTTTTCAGGAATCGAGGTGAATTTAACCTTTGTTCCCCACCTGGTGCCGATGATTCGTGGGATTGAAGCGACCCTCTATGCGCGGCTGACCGACCCAGACATGGATCTTGAACAACTCTTTGCCGAACGCTATGCCAACGAGCCGTTTATTGATCTGATGCCGGATGGCCAGCATCCAGATACCCGTTCCGTGCGTGGTTCCAATGTCTGTCGTATCGTGGTGTCCCGTCAGGGAACGGCAGGCGTGGTCATTGTTCAATCGGTGATCGACAACCTCGTCAAGGGCGCGGCAGGTCAGGCGGTGCAGAACATGAACCTTATGTTTGGAATCAATGAATCGACAGGACTGGATGCGCTGGCTTTGCTGCCGTGATGCACGGCGATTCGCCGTCAAACGAGGTTCACTTGAGAGCCGAAACTCTGTTCATCTCCGATCTTCATCTTTCGCCAGAACGTCCAGCGACTGTTGATCTGTTTCTGGATTTTCTGGCGGTTCGCGCCAGACAGGCCACATGCCTTTACATTCTCGGCGATCTTTTTGATGCCTGGATCGGGGATGATGACGAGACGCCACTGAACACGACAGTCCGTGCGGCACTGCGCAAACTGACCGCGGCCGGCGTCAACTGTGCGCTGATGCACGGCAACCGTGATTTTCTGCTTGGCCGCGCCTTTTTCCGTGACACGGGATGTCAACGCTGTGCTGACCCAACCCTGATCCAGTGCGACAGTGAACCAACGCTGCTGATGCACGGCGATCTACTCTGTACTGACGACAGAGCCTATCAGCAATTCCGTCGTCAGATCCGCAATCCCGTGGTGCAACGTCTCTTTCTCTGGAAATCATTAAAGAAACGGCAGGCGATGGCGGCGGAATATCGTCGCAAGAGCGGTGACGCCAACGCCGCCAAACCAAAACAAATCATGGATGTGAACCAGGAGACAGTCATCGATGTGTTACGTCGCTTCGGGGCAACCCGGCTGATCCACGGGCATACCCACCGACCCGCTGATCATCTGCTCTGGGTCGACGGGCGGCAGGCGCATCGCACCGTGCTGTCTGAATGGCATGACGGTCATGGAGAAGTGCTGGTGCGGACGTCTGGCGCATGGCGCCGCGAGCCGCTGAAAACACGTCTGCCATGACATGCGGCGACGGTTATTGGGCGCGATCATCTGAGCATGACGGCTGCAACGGCGCGTCATCCAGCCAGACCTGTCCGTCTTCTCCCAGTCTGAGCCGTCCCTGCGCGAACCAGCGCACCACGGTTGGGTAGATCTGATGCTCCTGTTGCAGTACCCGCGCTGCCAGCGATGTGGCGTCATCATCAGGCTGCACCGGCACCCGCGCATGGAGAATGACCGGGCCGCCGTCGAGTTCAGCGGTGACAAAATGGACGCTGGCGCCATGTTCGGTTTCGCCGGCGTCGAGCGCCCGCTGGTGGGTGTGCAGGCCTCTGAATTTGGGAAGCAGTGAAGGATGGATGTTGAGCATCCGCCCGCGATAGTGGTTAACAAAAGCCGGGGTCAGAATCCGCATGAATCCAGCCAGCACCACCAGTTCCGGTTCATAACCGTCGACCAGATGCCGCAGCGCGGCGTCATAGGTGTCGCGGTCGGGATAGTCCCGATGGTTTAGAACAGCGGTTGGGATGTCGTGATGATGAGCACGGTCAAGTCCTTTGGCATCGCCCCGGTTGCTGATGACAGCGACACACTGCATCGGCAGTCCTGCGCTCTGGGCATCAAGCAGCGCCTGTAGATTGCTGCCGCTACCGGAGATGAGCGCGACCACGCGCAGTCGCTGATCATCAGACATGGCACGTCCCGCGTTGATAGATCACTGTTGGCGCTGAGGTGCTGCGCTCGATCTGACCCATGACCCACGCCGTTTCACCTGCCGCCTGAAGCTGATCAAGTGCCGTCTGGACATCTTCGGGAGCCGTGCAGACGATCATGCCGACCCCGCAGTTGAAGGTGCGCAACATCTCTGTATCGGTGATGCCACCTTCAGTCTGAAGCCAGTCGAAGATCGCCGGACGCGCCCAGCTCTCCAGATCGATCCGTGCGCAGGTTCCCTGCGGCAGAACCCGTGGCAGATTTTCGGTAAGACCACCACCGGTGATGTGCGCGAGCGCATGGAGACGCAG
Source organism: uncultured Chromatium sp. (assembly GCA_903897335.1). Lineage (GTDB taxonomy): Bacteria > Pseudomonadota > Gammaproteobacteria > Chromatiales > Chromatiaceae > Chromatium. The sequence goes on from CAIUAY010000049.1 coordinate 33,475, forward strand.
TGAACGGGTCAGTGGGAGCAGTGAGCGGACATAGATGCGTGTCGGTGCAAGCAGACGGTCGGCGAGTGACAGGCCAGCCAGTTCCTGCGTCAGATCTGCGCCGCTGACGCTGATCACGCGCCGGATCAGCGAGTAGCCATTGGAATGCGGCCCAGAGGAAGCGATCCCGATCAACGTATCGCCGGGCATGACCCGCTCGGGCAGGATCAGCGCGGATTTCTCGGCGATCCCCACGCAGAACCCCGCCAGATCGTAATCGCCGTGACTGTACATGCCGGGCATTTCGGCTGTTTCGCCACCAGTCAGCGCGCAGCCGGCAAGTTCGCAGCCACGGGCAATGCCGCTGATCACTGAGGTCGCAACCTCGATATCCAGATGCCCGGTCGCGTAATAATCGAGAAAGAACAGTGGTTCGGCACCGCTGACCAGAATGTCGTTGACGCACATGGCAACCAGGTCGATGCCGATGCTGTCATGACGATTCAGCTCGATGGCCAGCTTGAGTTTGGTGCCAACACCGTCGGTGCCGGAGACCAGCACCGGCTGGCGATAGTCTTCCAGTGGCAGTTCAAAGAGTGCGCCAAAACCACCCAGCCCGGTGATGACGCCGGGGCGGGCGGTCGCGGCAGCGAGTGGCTTGATGCGCTCAACAAGACGGGCGCCGGCATCGATGTTGACGCCAGCGTCACGGTAGCTCAGAGAGGTGGGACGGGAATCCTGCGACATGGTTGCTCCGGTAAAGGTGTGATCGGACAATTGTACCGGGAACCTTGGACAGCCGTTAGCGAGCGGGCTAGCATCACGCTTTTCCGTTACCGCGCCGGGTCAGGATCGTTATCGTGAAACCCAAGGATCTTCCAAATTTGATTAGTATGCTGCGGCTCATTGCCGTGATTCCAGTCGTCTATCTGCTGATTTCAGATGAATTCGGCTGGGCATTGATGCTGTTTGCCGCCGCCGGAGTCTCGGATGGACTCGATGGTTTTCTGGCCAAACAGTATGGCTGGCAGAGTCGGTTGGGTGGCATCCTCGATCCGCTGGCGGACAAGACTCTGCTAGTCTGCTGTTTTCTGGTACTGGGTTCGCTGGGTTTGATTCCGCTCTGGCTGGTGTTGGCCGTGGTGTTCCGGGATCTGGTGATTGTCGCGGGAGCCGTTCTTTATAACTATCGGGTCGAGGAGGTGCAGGCGGCTCCCATTCCCGTTAGCAAGCTCAACACGCTGATGCAGATCCTGCTGGTCGTGGCAGTCATTACCGATGCAGGCCCTTATCCCTTGCCAGTGGGCATGATGTCATCGCTGATCTGGGTCTGTTTCCTGACGGTGGTGGTCAGTGGATCGCAATATATCTGGATCTGGAGTCGCAAGGCCATCCGGCGTGGTCTGAAAGATGATTAGATTTCGCCCTGCATGGCGCGGCGGATCAATGGGATGGTTGGCTGGCGCTGTTCGCGCAGGCTCAGGCTGTCGATGCGCGCCACGAGCGTCAGTAAGGATTCTGGATCTCGGGCATGGTAGTTCATGATGTAGCGTGCCTGATCGCGGTGCAGGGTCATCCCGCGCTGCTGCGCCGAGTGAATCAGCAACTGTTCACAGTTCGTGTCGTTCAATGGCAAGAGGCAATAGCGCGGCCCCCACAGCAGGCGCGAGCGCAGATCCGGCAGATCCAGTGGCAGGTTGTCTGGCGGCATCGTGGCCGCCGTGAGTAAACGTCGACCTTGTTCGCGCATCCGGTTGAACAGATCGAACAGCGCCCGCTCCCAAAGCGCATCGCCAGCAATGGTCTGGAGATCGTCGATGGCGACCAGATCCAAGTGTTCGAGGTCGTCAAACAGCGCTGGGTCCAGACCTGAGGTTTGCAATGGAATGAAGTGCGTCTGGCGACCTTGACGGTTGGCGGCAAGACAGGCTCCTTGCAGCAGGTGGGTTTTGCCGGTTCCGGCATTGCCAAAGAGAAAGAGGAAAGGCTCTCCGTCACCGGTTGACATGGTGGTAATCAGCGCCAGCGCCTCGGCATTCGACCCTGGCAGGAATTCCGCCAGGGTGGGTTCCCGCCCCAGTTCGATCGGGAGATGGAGCTGTTGCGGCGATGCGCTCAATGGGGCTGCGGGATTCCGGTTTCGTGAAGCGACAGACTGAGCGCAGTGATCGCCAGACGTTTGCCCAATGCCTGACAAAGCCGTCGTTCTTCGTCGGTGAGTGGCAGGTCATTCCCGGAGCCGGCCTGATGCGATGGCCCATAAGGAGTTCCACCGCTGCGCGTATGGATTAAATCGGTTTCGCTATAGGGCAACCCCATCAACAGCATCCCGTGATGCAGCAGCGGCAGCATCATGCTGAGTAGGGTTGATTCCTGTCCACCATGCAGACTGGACGTGGACGTGAAGACCCCGGCCGGTTTGCCGATGAGCGCGCCAGCGAGCCAAAGATCACTGGTGCCATCTAGGAAATATTTCACGGGTGCCGCCATATTCCCGAAACGGGTAGGACTGCCCAGCGCCAGCCCGGCACAGTGACGCAGGTCGTCGTGATCGACATAGGGCGCGCCAGCGTCGGGGATGCTGTTCTCGGTCGCTTCGCAGAGGGTAGAGACCGCTGGAACGGTGCGCAAACGCGCTTCCAGACCAGCGGACTCCACGCCACGGGCAATCTGTCTGGCCATCTCGGCGGTGGCGCCGTAGCGGCTGTAATAGAGGATCAGGATGTAACTCATGGGTAATCGATCCGCGATCAAGTAAATGAAACCGAGGCTTTAGTCTATCAGCGTGTGCCGGATGCGTATCCAGACAATTTGGCGAAATGGATATCCGCAGAGCGTCACTGATTGGAGGACGTGAATTGAGAGTGAGCAATTTAAAATTGTACCAGACGCCAATCCTGCTCTCCGGCAGTACCAGGAAAGACGCGTTATCATCGTTTGCCTATCCCTAAACGCATTCAGAACAGCCTGAGTGCCTGGCCATTTTCCTCTGGAGAAAAATGATGTTAATGAACAGCGCGATATCTAACCGTAACAGATGGCGCAATGCCTGGATCTGGCAAGCGCTTTGCGTATCGCTGCTCTGGGTGACGGTTGCCTCTGCGGCGACTTCTGACGCGGAGTCTGGCTCGTCTTTTTTTGATTCAACCGCCGGTCACTTAAAAGAGGAGCTCGCGACGGCAAAAGCCGAAGGTAAAAAAGGGATTCTGCTCGTGTTTGAAATGGACGGGTGTCCCTACTGCGAGCACATGCGGACGACAGTACTCAATCAAGCAGCGGTGCAGGGCTACTTCAGAACGTATTTTCGGATTTTCACAATCAATCTCAAAGGCGATGTTGAAATCACCGATTTTTCTGGCGCACCCGTGACCGAAAAGGAATTCGCTGCGCAATTGGGCATCAGGATGACGCCGACATTTGCGTTTTTCGATCTGGATGGAAATCGACTCACCCGATTCACCGGGGCAACCGATGATGCCGAGGAATTCATGTGGCTCGGCAACTATGTCGTCGAGGGTCATTACAACGATGTTCCGTTCAAGCAGTATCAGCATGAACGTCAGGAATCGCTGGAGCAACGGTAATGGATACGTCTCCAGCCGCAGCAAAGGTCTGCTATCGCTGTCTGATCGGCGGTCAGGTGCAGGGTGTATTTTTTCGAGCAGCGACACGCGAGCAGGCGATGCGCCTAGGGTTGACGGGCTATGCGCGCAATCTCGCCGATGGCCGGGTGGAGGTCGTTGTTGCCGGTGAGATCGCAGCGGTCGCGCAGCTCCGTGACTGGCTGCGTACCGGCCCCACAATGGCGAGGGTCACAGGGCTGGTTTACGAACCGCTAGATTACCAGCCGCACTCTGGATTTATGATCGATTGAACGTTCAATAGCCTTCAGAATGGAGCTGGGCTGACTCTGGATAATGTGCCAGCCGGACAACACGGGTGCTGAGCTGGCCTTCAGGATAGAGCACCAGTTCACGATAGCCGGGGGGCGTGGCATCGAGTGCGAAACTCATGCTGTCTGGTTTGAACTGGATGCAGGTCGATGGCGCACCGAGGATCTGGCAGTCTCCCTGAAAACTTTCAAATGCCTGATGAACATGACCAAAAATCACGCCTTTGACCTGTGGGTGGCGGGTGCAGAGGTGCAACAGCGCAGCGCCATTTTCCACGCCGATCGGATCCAGCCAGGCGCTGTTGACCGGAACGGGATGGTGGTGGAGGAAAATCAGCGCGGCGACCCGGCTGTCTGAGAGCCATGCGTCGAGTTGGGCAAGATGCTCCGGTGGTAGATGTCCACGACTGAGACCGCAGATCACTGAATCCAGAAAGACGAGATCCCAGAAAGGCAGCCGCTGGATTTCAAAGGGTTTGACGGCTGCCGCACCAAGTGCCGTTTCCATCAGATCGCGACGGTCATGATTCCCCGCAAGACAGTAACAGGGCAGTCCGGTCGCTTCGAGCGCGGCGTGAAGCGCTGCATAGCCGTCTGGCGATGCGTCATGAACCAGATCGCCGGTCATGATCATTGCGTGTGCTGGTTGCGCGAGGGCGAGCGCCAGCACCGACGCAAAGCTGGAACGGGTCGTGATGCCAAGCAGTTGACCTGTCGGCGCTGCGAACAGATGCGGATCGCTGAGTTGTAACAGGCGCAGAGGTGTGTTCAAGATGTGTCCGGGAGTTTAGATCCAGACGGCTTGCTGAAAACCGAAGGCGATATCATGCGCGTCGATCCAGAATGACGCAAAGCTCAAAAATTCTCACCAGGGCAATCGCATGAAAGTCAAACGCTTCCAAGGAGATATTCGCGGTATGGATCGGAAGTCGCGGTGATCAACCGTCAGGTCTTGATGCCACTGCTTCGCTGAATCGGGTCAAGACGGATAAGATTGAGGGTGATGTGCTTGAGAATCGCGAGATTGTGCGCGGTATCCCCTGTCCGGGCGCACCTCTGATCATCAGCGAAGGCAAGGTCTATGCGCCAGTGCAGGCGGTTTTCAACCAAGGCAATTGCATCAGATAATTAGCTGATGCTGTTTGATCAAACCCAAGGAGGCTGCCATCCTCCCCGACCTTTTGTTGTGTGTGGAGTCGGGACGATGCGCGAAATACCCTGGGAGCTGGATCGGTCGCTGGCCGGATATTTCTCCGTGCTGGAAGACCAGCGCTGTCCGATCAACCGCCGCCCCACCCTGA
>CAIUAY010000050.1 GCA_903897335.1 uncultured Chromatium sp.
AACAGATCATCACAAAGGCAGTACACGAATATAATTTGGGTGTCCATCGGGGTTCCTCGCCGGTCGTTGTGCAGTAGGGGTACTCACAACGCTAGCAAACTCCGATGGACGCCGATCTATCAAGGTGGCAACTTGGGTTAATTAGGTGTGCAGGACTACAAATCCTGCCCCGCATACGAGCCATTGACCGATTTATTACAGACCGGGAAGTCAGGAACAATGTTACCAAGGATAAGGCGCTCCAGCGCGAGCCAGGTGAACCAGCTTGGGTCACGCGGGAAATAACGGGCGATGCGCCCTGCCCCATCAAAACGCACGAAGCAAAGGATCTCGCCGCGCCAGCCTTCGATCAGCCCGATGCCAATGGCATCCGGCACAGTCGCGGGCAGCAATGCGACAATCTCGCCTTCTGGCAATGCATCAAGCAAACGGTCGAGCATCCACAGACTGCCGCGCACCTCGGCCAGCCGCACCCGCATCCGTGCCGCAACATCGCCTTCGCGTTGCACCGGAATCTCGATCCGCAGTTCGTCATAGGGTGGATACGGGTTGTCACGACGGACATCGAACGCCAGCCCACTGGCCTTGCCAACATAGCCGGTACATCCGAGTTCACGGGCATCTTGCTCTGACAGGATGCCGGTGGTGATCAGGCGGTCGTCGAGCGATGGATGATCGTCGATGACATCGAACAGCGGTTCAATGGCTTTGTGCAGCGCGGCATGATCCAGTCGCAGAGTTCGGAACGCCTCGGGCGAAAGATCATGCACGACGCCGCCGGGCACGAGCGTGTCCATCAGCAGTCGATGTCCGAACAGGTCACGGTTGCGACGCTGCCACTGCTCGCGTAGACGCGAACACTGAACCTGGGCAAACGCGAATCCGACATCGTTGCAGATCGCGCCAATGTCGCCGAGATGGTTAGCAATGCGCTCGCGCTCGGCCAGCAGTGCCCGCAGGGCGAGTGCGCGGGGTGGCACGGCGCAACCGGTCGCCCGTTCAATCGACTGACAGGCCGCCCAGGCATGCGCGACGGTCGAGTCGCCGGAGACCCGTCCGGCCAGCCGGATCAGCCCGGCTGGATCGCGCCCCACGGCGAGTTTTTCGATGCCTTTGTGGACATAGCCAAGCCGTTCTTCAAGACGCAGCACGTCCTCGCCCATGGCATGAAAGCGGAAATGTCCCGGTTCGATAATCCCGGCATGGACAGGGCCGACTGGGATTTCATAGACACCGGCACCCTGAACGGACACGAAAGGATAGTCAGTATCGGCGGGAGTCGTGCGTCGGTGAGTTTCGCCGCTCAACGGAAAGTCATGGCGCAGCGGAAAGCGGTCGGCAGGCCAGGCCTGATGGCGCGTCCAGCGATGTTCGTCCGGGTGATCGGTGAAGATGACGCCGGTCAGGTCATGCGCATGGCGCTCCAACCTGTTGACGCCTGGAAAAATCGGCGTCTGTGACGCCAGCACCGGGCGACTGAGCGGCACTGTGGTTTCAAGCAGAAGATAATCACCGGCCAGTTCCAGACAGGCATGGACGCGGACGCGGTGATCGTCAGCAGGTACATCCGGCGCGTCGAACAGATCAACCCAGATTCCGGCATGACGCATCCCCATGCCCGCTGACAGTCGGGCAGCAACTGCCCAGTTTTCGGGGGCAAGCGCCAGACGGCAGACTGGCGTCAATGTTTGCAGGTCGCGCCTGGCGATGACATGCGCGTCTTCCAGTCGATCCAGATACCCATGCAGCCAGTCAAAGCGGTTCAATCAGTCCTCTCCCATCGAGTCGTGCCTTTAGCTGCCGCGAGTTTGCGGACAGTTCTTTCAGTCTGCCGTCACGCTGAGGTCTTCGGAACCACCCAGTCCTTTGACATGCAGTGAATAGAGCATGTCTTCATCGGCGATATGGTCGATCAGCCAGTCCTGGGTGATGTCGAGTGCGCGATCCGCGAGCGCCTGACTGGGGCCGAAGATCATGAGATCATTTTCCAGCTCCTTGAGCTGCCGGAAAAATCCGGCATGCAGGCGCAGATGTTCCCGGATCGCCGGATAGTCATAGCGGCGCATGAACGCCTCCTCGGTCTGAAAATGCTCCTCGGCATAGTTGCGCATGAAGACCATCGCCGTTTCCACCGCTTCCTTGCCTTTGCGGTCGAGGATCTCTTCATACAGATGATGGGCGGCGGCAAAGAACCCCTGATGCTGCGCGTCAATGTCGGGGATGCCGATGCGATAGATGTCTGACCAGTCTCGTAACATGAGGAATACCTGCGATAGGATCGGTGATAACTTGATCTTAACGCGAAACATGCGCCATGTGCGCCACCTCATCTTCGGAATCTGAGTGATGCCCCTCTCCTGGAATGACATTAAAGATCGCGCCCTCGCGTTTTCACGCGAATGGGTCGATGAATGCTCGGAAGATGCCGAGGCAAAATCCTTTCTGGATGGTTTTTTCAACGTCTTTGGCGTCACCCGGCGGCGGATGGCCAGTTTCGAGCAACGGGTCAAAAAGATCGACGGACGCGATGGCTATATCGACCTGTTGTGGAAGGGCAAGCTGCTGGTCGAGCAGAAATCGCGGGGCAAGGATCTGGATCGCGCCTACGGGCAGGCGACGGATTACTTTCACGGTCTCAAAGAGCGCGACCTGCCGCGTTACGTGCTGGTCTGCGACTTTGCCCGTTTCCGGCTCTACGATCTGGGCGCTGACGAGCAGCATGAGTTCACGCTCGCCGAACTCGTCAATCACGTCCATCTGTTCGGCTTCATGGCCGGGTATCAGACCCGCGCCTACCAGGAGCAGAATCCGATCAACATCCAGGTCGTCGAGCGCATGGGACGACTGCATGACCAGCTCAAAGACATTGGCTACGACGGTCATGCGCTGGAAGTCTATCTGGTGCGGCTGCTGTTCTGTCTGTTTGCCGAGGACACCGGCATCTTCGAGGTCAATCAGTTTCAGGATCTGATCGAACAGCGCACGGAAGAAGATGGTTCAGATCTCGCGTGCTGGCTCGGGCATCTGTTTGAAGTGCTGAACACCCTGCCCGAGAAGCGCCTGACGCGACTTGATGAACAGCTCGCCGCCTTTCCCTACGTCAACGGCGCGCTTTATGCCGAGCTGTTACCTTTCGCGGCGTTTGATCGGACGATGCGAGATTTACTGCTGGACTGCTGTGCGCTGGACTGGAGCCAGATTTCACCGGCGATTTTTGGCTCGCTGTTTCAGTCGGTGATGAATCCTCAGCAGCGTCGCCAGATCGGGGCGCATTACACCACTGAAACCAACATTCTCAAGCTGATCGAACCACTGTTTCTCGATGACCTGCGGGCTGAATTCGTGCGTATCAGGCGACAGAAAAAAAAGCTCTTCGCGTTTCATCAACGGCTTGCCCGTCTCAAATTTCTCGATCCGGCCTGCGGTTGCGGCAATTTTCTGGTCATCGCCTATCGTGAACTGCGTCGGCTGGAACTGGATGTGCTGCGGGTACTCTTTGGTCAATCCAGAGATCTGTCAATTGGTGTGGGTGAATTCAACATTCTCTGCAACGTCGATCAGTTTTATGGCATCGAAATCGAGGAATTCCCAGCGCAGATTGCCCAGACCGCGCTCTGGTTGATGGATCACCAGATGAACATGCTGATCTCGGTTGAATTTGGTAAATATTACTCGCGCATTCCGCTCCAGCGATCAGCGACCATTCGGCACGGCAACGCGCTTCAGATCGACTGGCGCGAGCTGGTGCCGCCATCAGAACTCAGTTATATCCTAGGGAATCCACCGTTTATTGGGAAAACATATCAGTCAGCCGAGCAGAAAATGGATTTAGCGCGTGTCTTTCATAACGTACAGGGTGCGGGTAATTTAGATTTCGTTGCGGCCTGGTATCGCAAGGCAACGGACTACATGGCAGGCAACCCGGACATCAAAGCCGCCTTTGTCTCTACCAACTCAATCAGCCAAGGCGAGCAGGTCGGCGTGTTATGGGGCGATCTGCTTAAGCGCGGGGTAAAAATCCACTTTGCACATCGCACCTTTCAATGGTCGAGCGAAGCGCGAGGCAAGGCAGCGGTGCATTGCGTGATTGTCGGGTTTGCGCTGCATGACACAGCGGACAAGCGGCTATTTGATTATGAAAAACCGCAGTCAGACGCGCACGAGATCAAGGCCGCGAACATCAATCCGTATTTGGTGGATGCGCCTGATGTGATTGTGACAACGCGATCTACGCCAATTTGCGCAGTCTCCAAGATGGTCAACGGAAGCAAGCCTACAGATGGCGGAAATCTTCTTTTGACCAGCGATGAAAAAACCGAGCTTCTGTCGCAAGAGCCGCTAACGAAAAAATGGATTTTCCGTTTTGTTGGCGCAGAAGAGTTTATCAATGGAACTGAGCGGTGGTGTTTGTGGTTGAAAGATTGCCCGCCAGACCAACTACGAAAAATGCCAGCGGTGATGAAGCGCGTTGAAGCAGTGCGAAAAATGAGATCCGCCAGCACTGACGTTCAAACCAAAAAAGACGCCGAAACACCGACGCTTTTTCAAAAAATTCGCCAACCGAAAACGCCCTACTTGCTAATTCCAAGCGTTTCATCGGAAACACGGCGTTACATTCCAATCGGCTTTGTTCGGCCAGAAATTATTGTCAGCAACCTCGTTTTTACCGTTCCAGATGCAACCCTCTATCACCTCGGCATTTTATCTTCGGCCATGCACATGGCCTGGATGCGCAGCGTCTGCGGTCGCCTGAAAAGCGATTACCGCTATTCAGCCGGAATCGTCTACAACACGTTCCCCTGGCCCGATCCGACCGACAAACAGCGCCAGAAGATCGAAACCGCCGCTCAAGCCGTGCTGGATGCCCGCGCCAGCTATCCGAATGCTTCGCTCGCCGCGCTCTATGATCCATTGACCATGCCGCTGGAATTGGTCAAGGCACACCGCAAACTCGATGCCGCCGTGGACGCGGCCTATTCCAAGCCGAGATTCACCGGCGACCGTGACCGGGTCGCCCTTCTGTTCGAGCGTTACCAGCAGCTTGTCACGGCGCTCGAAGTCAAATCACCGCGACAGCCCGTGCGGGATGGCCGCGCCGCACAAAATGACACATGACGTGATCGTTTTTTTGCTACAGTCATCTGACCGGGAGCCGTTCCCGTCAACCTCGGAGCATTGTTATCGTGGAAGCAGAATTTGCCCTACTGACACAGCAGATCGGAGAGCGTCTGCGCACGGAACGCAAACGCCGTAACTGGTCGCTGAGCGATCTATCGGCGCGTACCGATGGGCGGTTGTCCAAATCCAGGATCAGCAACTATGAACAGGGAATCCGTCGCATGGGGCTGGAGGCCGCCTATCAGCTTGCTGCCGCATTTGAAACTGTGTCCCCGGCCTGGCTGCTGTTGCTGGATACATCTGACCCGCTCAGCGCAGAGGAACAGCGGCTGATTCAGTGCTTTCGCGTCTGCGATGCGGTCGGTCAGCGTCAGTTGCTTGATCTGGCAGAGACATCCCTGAAAACCGGCAAACCCGATTAACGACTTTCGCGGACAGCTCATGCCACGCCGAATCCATGTGATGCATTATCTGGTTTTCAGTCTCCTGCTGGTCATCGGCATGGGTGTTCAGGCCGAGGTTCAGACCCAGGCCGTGACCGATGATGACGCAGGCATACCGCTCACCGGTTATCTGTACTGGGATGATGCCATGACGGGAAAACGTCCCGGCATCCTCGTGATTCATGACGGGTGGGGACTCAATGACGCCGTGCGGCAGCGGGCGCAGATGCTCGCCGAGCTCGGCTATGTCGCCTTCGCCGCCGATCTTTATGGCAACGGTCGCGTCACGGATCAACCGGAGCAGGCCGCCGAGTGGACGCACGCGATCACGGCAGATGTCGCGTCATGGCGTCGGCGCGCCAGCCTAGGACTTGCGCATCTAAAGTCGAGCGAACTGCTCGAACCCGGCAAGATCGCGGCGATCGGCTATGGTTTTGGCGGCGACACACTGCTGCAAATGGCCTATGACGGCACCGATCTCCTGGGCGTCTTAAGCTTTGACGGCTCCTGTCCTGCCGCGCCTGAAACGTCCTACGGCAAAATCACGCCAAAACTCCTGATCTTGCATGGTCAGGATGACAGCTTGGTCACGCCTGAAGTCATCGCGCTTTTTCAATCTCAGCTCAAAGCCGCTGGCGCCCACTGGGAGCTGGATATCTACGGTGGCGCCAGACACGGATTTGCCAATCCGAATGCAGGCGATGATGCTCACGAAAACCTGAAAGACGACGCCGAAGCGGATACCCGTTCGTGGCAACGGATGCAGATGTTTTTCTATGAGCTGTTCGACGAATGATGCGGAAAACAGCGTCCGCAGACGAGCGGCAACTGCTCAAGCTGTTCCAGGCGCTGAATCCGCCTGAACGCGAGATGCTCCTCGCGTTTGCCGGATTTCTGATTCAGCGCATGACACCCGAACAGACTGTGCCTGAGGAACCTGAATCGCTGCCACGTCCAACCACGGAGACGGTCATCGCCGCGATCAAACGTCTGTCCCGGACGTATCCCATGCTTGACCACAGCCGGCTACTCAATGAGACCTCGACGCTGATGTCGGCGCATGTGTTGCAGGGACGCGATGCCACGCAGGTCATTGATGAACTGGAAGCGGTATTTGCCCGGCACTATCAGGACTATCGCCATCCATCCTAATTGCCAGATGCTGGAGCGGGTTTGAAACCGCTCCAGCATTTGGATATCAGTTCAGCCCACAGAATCCGCCGCCACAGCAGGGGCTTGATGAACCAGTGGCGCAGGAGCCCGTTGAACAGGACGAGCCGCTACCGAGGCTGTGGATGATGTTGCCGCCGGTTGCCAGACGGTGCACCGGGCTCTCGCTGGGGGTATCGCCGGTTTCGATCCCAGCACAAGCACAGAGTTCACCCCAGTTGCTGAGGTTTTCGCTCATGCGGTGCGACACTTCAATCACGCGGTCATTGGTTTCACAGCGGTAATCATAGGTTGGCATCGTGATTCTCCAGAATAAACGGATTGATGGGCAGAATTATAAATCGCTGGAAACAGCGTGCAACGGATTCGCAGGACGTGCGTTCAAGCGCGACCGCGCTTGATTGCGTTCAGCATATCGAGCGCAGCGGGATACTCGAAACTCTCGATCTGACGACCGAGTTGACGCGCCTGATCGCCGAAGCATTGCATGAACAGCGTACGATACTGGTCGAAAACCTGGTTGGCCTCAGTATCGTCGATGGCCAGCAGGTTTTCCAGACGCGCAATCACCTGGGATAACTGTTCCAGATCGACCGGCGTGACGTTAGCCGGAAGTTGCGAGTTGGCTGCGGCGTCCAACCACCCGTCGATCTCATGCAGTGCCTGCTCCAGGGTCGTGGCAAGCTGCATGGCCTGCTGGTCAACGGCAGGTTGCTGTGCGCGGGCATCGCGCTCCACGTTCGCCGCAAGCTCGCAGAATCCGTTGGCAAAAAGATTGCCGGCAGTGCCTTTCAGACGGTGGGCGAGAAAGATCAGACGCGGCATGTCAGACTGGCCTGCCGCCTCACGCAACTCGGCGGGATAGGTGGCCGTCCCCTGACGCACGGAGTCAAGCAGTTTCGGCAGGAAGTCGGGGTGCTGGCGATAGCGATCCAGCAGCGCCGACCAGTTGATGACTGTCGCGCTGCCGTGGGCGAATGCCGTGGTCTCTGCACGGTGATCCGGGGTCTGGGAGATGGATGCCTGACCAGGCATCTCCCGCAAAATCCTGGATAACGGGACATGTTTCAGGATCGTCTCGACCAGGGTATTGAGGTTCACCGGTTTGGCGACATGATCGACCATGCCCGCTACCAGGCACTGCTGACGTTCGGATGGCAGGGCATGTGCCGTAAGACCGATGATTGGCAGTTGGGGTGCTCGTTCAAGAATCCGTGTTGTCGCCTCGAAACCATCCATCACCGGCATCTGGATATCCATCAGCACCAGATCGAAAGCCGTGCTGCCACCCTGGGTCACGCGCTCCACCGCCTGGAGGCCATTCTCGACCTGCACCAGCCAGCAGCCTTCATCCCGCAGCAGTTCTTCCAGCACCAGACGGTTGACCTCATTGTCCTCGGCAACCAGGATGACCAGACCACGCAGCCGCCGCTGCGGCAACACCGGTAATACGACATCGGTTTCACGCAGGTCGGTGGAGATCATGCCTCTTGGTTCCAGCAAAGGCAGGCGCACGTCAAAGCGTGTGCCCTCGCCAAAACGACTCTGCACGCTGATTTCGCCACCCATCATCTCGATCAGACGCTTGCTGATCGCCAGTCCCAGTCCAGTGCCGCCAAAGCGGCGGGTGATCGAACCATCGGCCTGCTTGAACGGCTGAAAGAGTCCGGCTGACTGATCATCAGTCATGCCGATGCCCGTATCCGAGACGCAAAACAGCAGGTGATGCGCGTCGCGGGAGGCGTCCAGACTGACATGACCCTGTTCAGTAAACTTGATGGCGTTCGACAGCAGATTCCCCAGCACCTGGGTCAACCGCAAACCGTCGCAGCGGCAAGTCGCGGGCAGTCCCGGCGAGATCACGACACGCAGATCCAGATTTTTGTCGTGCGCCCGTTCGCGCAGTTGATCGACAGCGTGTTCGATGACCTCGCGCACGTCGATCAAACCTTGCTCGATACTGAGCTTGCCGGCCTCGATCTTGGAGAAATCCAGAATATCGTTGACGATGCCGAGCAGAAGTTGGCCTGAATCCATGATGCGTCTGAAGAAATTTCGGGATTTGCGCCCGTCGCTCTGACGCACCCCGATCTGGGCAAACCCCAGCACGGCATTAAGTGGTGTGCGGATCTCATGGCTCATGTTAGCCAGAAACTCGCTTTTCAGACGCGCCAGACGCTCGGCTTCGAGCAACGCCAGCTCGCGGATGGCTTCAGTTTGCTTTTGCGCTGAAATATCAAAAAAGCTGACCACCGCGCCAATGATCTGGCCATTCTGGTACATCGGATGGGAGGAGTAGGACACCGGAAAGGAATGACCATCGGCATGCCAGAAGGTGTCGTTATCCTGACGCAGCACGCTGCCCGTGCTGAGTGTTTGATGCACCGGACAGTTTTCCTGAGGATAGGGCGTCCCGTCGGGATAGCTGTGGTGAATCAGGTCATGGATACACCGGCCAATCACCTCTTCTGGCTGATAGCCCAGCATGGCGCAGGCCGCCGGGTTGATGAAGGTTGTCCGCCCGTCGAGATCCTTGCCATAGAGTCCGTCGGCACTCGATTCCAGGATCAGCCGGCTGCGCTCTTCGAGCGCCTTCAGTTCAGTCGTGCGCGTTTCAACCAATTCTTCCAGATGCAAGCGGTAGTGCTGAAGTTCTTCCTCGATACGTTTACGCTCGGTGATGTCCTCCTTCACTGCTAAATAATGGGTAATCGTTCCGTCTGGCTGGCGCACCGGCGAGATGACGGCCAATTCGACATACTCGGAACCGTCCTTGCGCTGGTTATGAAACTCGCCGCGCCAGACCTCGCCACGGATCAGCGTCGTCCAGAGGTCGTCATAAACGGCGCGAGGCGTGCGCCCGGATTGCAGAATCCGGGGATTCTGGTGATTGGCCTCGTCAAGCGTATAACCCGACACGCGGGTAAAGGCCGGATTGGCGTATTCGATGCAGGCGTTCAGATCGGTGATGACGATGCTGGTGGAACTTTGCTCGACAGCCAGCAAGAGTTTGCGCAGTTCTGCTTCGGCATGTTTGCGTTCGGTCACGTCGTCGTAGACACATACCAGTTCGCCCTGCGGCAGGCGGTAAACAAAATTTTCACGCCAGCCAGCGTGGCGCGCATCGCAGTAAAAGGCGGGCGGGATGTGTTCGGATCGACCTGTGCGCCAGACCCGTTGGAATGCCTCAAGCAGACCCATCTCGGCAATGCCTGGAAACACCTCGGTGACACGTTTGCCGAGCAGATCCTGCACACGAACCTGTTCGATCCGTTCGACAGCCTGATTTCCATCGTGGAAACGGAAATCATGGCCGTCATCGATGGCTTCATAGAGACAGACACCGCTGGGCATGTTCTGAAACAGCGCGTGAAAACGCGCCTCGCTTTCACGCAGCGACTGCTCGGCACGGCGCTGACGCACAATGCGCCAGATCTCATTGGCGATCAGTTGCACGCTCTCGACATCCAACTCGGTGTAGGGGGTTTGCTTGTTGCCGACGCCGGCCATCATCCGCACTTGGTGGCCTTCCATCACCGGGACGCTGATCAGGCGCGTCAGCTCGGCATGTCCTTCGGGTAGCCCGTGCTTGTGATGCGTCGCTGGGTAGTCATTAAAGACGACCGGCGTGTGCTGACGCAGTGCGTCCGCCCACACGCCCGCCTGGCTGATCGGGTAGGCCTGACAGTAACCATCCAGCGTGCGCCGCGACCAGGTGACCAGTTCGATGGTTTCCTGATCGTCGTTGACGAAATGGATAAAGGCGATCTGGCTCTCGGTCAATTCCTCGGCCAGTTCCTGGCCGACCTGCATGAACTCGGTCTCATTCAGACGGTCAGCGGCGCGAGGCAGTTCCAGCAGGGCGGTGGCGCGACGCGCCTGCAATAGTAGTGTTGCCACCTCGCGTTTGCGCTGCGTGATGTCGCGGTCGATCCCACGGTAGCCTAGAAAAGTGCCATCGGCATCGAGAATCGGGACGCCGTTGGTTTCCATCTCGACCAGACTGCCGTCCTTGTGGACACAGGTTTTTTCCAGCAGTGCAAAAGGACGTTGCGTGGCAACGATCCCGGCAAAGCTGGCCGCGATCCGTTGCGCCTCAGACGGTGGCATGAAATCGAATGGACAGCGACCCAGCATCTCTTCTAGGGCATAGCCCAGCAGTCGCTGCGAGGCCGGGCTGACATAGGTATAGCGCCCTTCGGCATCCATTTCCCAGATCCAGTCCAGTGTGTTTTCGATGATGGCGCGAAAACGTTCCTCGCTGTCTTTTAGCAAGCGTTCAGCGTCATGTAACGCCTGCCTCTGACGCGCCGTCTCCAGCGCGCGTTCCAGCGCCATCGGCAAACGGGTGAGCAGATTTTTCAGCACATAATCATTGGCGCCCTTGCATAAAAGCTCGACTGCCGCCTCCTCGCCCAGCGCACCCGTGACAAAAATAAACGGCAGATTCGCATCCCGTGCGCGCACCAGATTGAGCGCATTCAGTCCATCGAACTGGGGCAGACTATAGTCCGCCAGGATGACATCCGGGCGGAACGTGGCGAGCGCATCGAGGAATTGCTCCCGGCGATCGACCCGGCGCGAGTCAAACGACAGTCCTGATTTTCTGAGAAAACGTTCAATGAGCTCCGCGTCTGCCGGGTGGTCTTCCAGCAACAGGATACGCAGTGGATCACTCATACGGGATGACGGATATCTGGCGGCACGCGATTGACCAGCACCCAATACATGCCAAGATTGGCCACAGTTCGGGCGAACTCATCGAAAGCAACCGGCTTGGCAACGAAACTATTGACACCGTGTTCGTAGGTCGCCACCAAATCCTGCTCTTCTTTCGAGGAGGTCAGGATGACCACCGGCAACTCGCGGGTTTCCGGGTTGGCGCGGATCTGCGCCAGCACCTCGATTCCATCGACCTTTGGCAGACGCAGATCCAGCAGCACGACCCGTGGCAGGGTATTGGAACGTCCGGCATAGCTACCGCGCTGAAACAGAAAATCAAGCGCGGCGGCGCCGTCCTTGACCCATTCCAGATGATTGGCCAGGTTATGCTTTTTCAATGCGCGAATAGCCAGTTCCGCATCGTTTGGGTTGTCCTCGACCAGGAGGATGTCAACCACCATTTCTCTTTCAACCATGGATGTTTCCCGTTAAGTCGTGTCGAGTCACCAGTCTGTGATGCGCGATCGAAGCCATTCAATCTATACCGCCCGCCATCTGATCAGGCGGCTGGATCGGGAGCGTAAAGCTGAAGGTCGCGCCCGCATCTAACGCGCCTGTCCCGGCCACTTCGCCATGATGCTTTTGAATGAACCGTTTGACGATAGCCAGCCCCACGCCCGTCCCTTCAAATTCATCCATGCCATGCAGACGCAGAAACAGGCCAAAGAGTTTATCTGAATAGGCGGGATTGAACCCAACGCCATTGTCTTTGACCACGTAACGGATCATGTCGTTCTCTTGTTGTGCGCTGACCTCGATCACTGCCGGATCGCGACCCTGGGTGAACTTGATCGCATTGCCCAGGAGATTCTGCCAGACCTGACGGATGGCTCGTGGATCGCAGTAGACCGCTGGCAGATTGGCGCAATGGAATTCGATTGCACGCTCAAGATAGGGTTCGGACAGATCCGCCCAGACGGCATCAACCAGCGCAGTCATCTCGACTTGAGTCAGCTCCAGTTCCAGACGGCCAGCCCGCGACAGCGCCAGAATGTCATTGATAAGCTGCTCCATTTTCTTGGCATTGCTGCTGACCACGTCAAACAGTCGCAGACCCTCGGCATCCAGCCGTGGCGCGTATTCATCGATCAGGATCGCCACAAAACCATCGATGGCGCGTAGTGGCGCTCGCAGATCGTGCGACACCGAATAGCTGAAATTCTCCAGATCCTGGATGGCATTTTCCAGCTCGGCGGTGCGCCGTTCCCGTGCGGCCTCGGCGACCACCAGCCGTTGCGACATTTGGTTGAAGTCTTGCGCCAACTGGCTGAATTCGTCTTTGCCTGGCAGGGACAGAACGGACGGAATGCCGTTTTGTCCCAGATTCCGCGTCCCCTGGCTGAGAACGTGCAGCGCGGTAGCCACCCGATACAGCACCGGCGTCATCAGGGTCAGCACCAGCAACGCCGTCACGGTGATCAGGATCGACTCGATTTTCCAGAGCGCGTCGCTATGGTCGACCACCGTGCGGTGGCTGTCATGTTTCAGGCGGTGCAGCAGTGGTTTGACATGGCTGATTTCGATCTGGAGACACTGGGCGACCCGTTGCACCAGCATCACTCCGGGCACGGCGAGCGCCGGCTGATACAGCGCGTCCATGTCCATGAAGAAAATGTGGGTCTGGAGGATACGCTGGCGCAATTCAGTCACGATTTCTGGCGTAGAAGGCGCCTCGAAACGGTCGCCTGCGACATACGCCTGAATATCCAGCGAATCAATGAGCAGATAGGCGTCCTGCCTGAAGCGGTCGGCGCGGGTTTCGGCGAAACGCTGGATGTCCGATTCGAGCTGTTCCACCTGATCCAGCATCCCATCGGCCAGATCGGTGAGGTCGCGCAGTTCACGCAGGTCTTCATGTCCACGCCAGGCGGTCGCGCCGAACACGACAGCCAGCAGCAGCGGCAGCAATCCGATCAGTTTGAGCTTGGTCTTGATCCCCATGATGGCTACCAGATGAGGGACGCGCCAGGAATAACGCGAGAAACCGCAGGATCGCGAACCCAAACCAGGCAGGCAATCAAATCTTGACGGTCAGTCAAAACTGCATAGCCGGACGGCAAAGAACCCCAATCAGGCTGTAGCGCTTGATCGCTGATTCAGGATTCAATCATCTGTGACAGCGTATGACCGGGACGCACCATCGGGATCACATTCTCTGCCTTGTCGATCCAGACATCGACCAGCACCGGCCCCGGCTGCGCCAACGCGGCGCTGATCTGCTCGTGCAGCTCGGTGGCGTCTTTGATGCGCCGCGTGGCAAGACGCGGATAGACATATTTTAGACCGGTGAGGTTGGGGATCTGACGCCGACAGGTCTGATCCAGCTCAGTGCAGTCGGCATCACAGTCGGCGGTGCGCGCCAGACAGGTTTCGTAATGATGGCCGCCATCCATCATGTCTTCCCACTGACGCACCATTCCGAGAAAACTGTTGTTGAGGACAAACATTTTGAGCGGGATGTGGTTGGCGACAACCGTGCCCAGTTCTTGGATGTTCATCTGAAAACTGCCGTCGCCATCGATCAGCACCACAGGGTGGGCAGGATCGGCAAACCAGGCACCGATTGCCGCTGGCAGGCCAAACCCCATGGTTCCCAGTCCGCCGGAGCTGACCCACTGACGCGGACGCTGGAAACGGTAATACTGCGCCGCCCACATCTGATGCTGCCCGACGCCGGTGACGAGCGTCGCGTTCCCGTCGGTCAGATCGGACAGCAGTTCAACCACGGCCTGTGGCTTAATGTAGTCAGAGCGGTTGTCATAGGGTTTGGGAAGCTGGTCGCGCCACCCGGCGATCTGCGCCATCCAGCCGGGATGGCGGGCGGCGCGTCCCGTTGCTAGCGCGTAATCCAGAAAGGCATCCAGTCCGGCCACTAGGTGCAGATCAGTGGTGATCATTTTGTCGATCTCGGATGGATCGATATCGACATGGGCAATGCGTTTACCCTCTGCAAACCCACGCACCGCAACCCGGTCATCGAAGCGACCGCCTAAGGTCAGGATCAGATCGGCATCGCGCAGTGCATAGTTGGCTGGAATGGTGCCGTGCATCCCCGGCATTCCGAGATTGCCGGACATCTCGAAAGGCAGCACACCCAGCGCGTTGAAGGTCGTGGTGACCGGCGTGTCAAAGCGTTCGGCAAACTGTCTCAGTGCCGCTGACGCATCGGCGTGGATCACGCCGCCACCAGCCTTGATGACCGGACGTTCAGCGCTCGCTAGCGCGTCCAGGATGGCGTCCGCCCGGATGGGATCAAACGGCGTGAACTCACGGTGACGGGTACGCGGCGGGTTCAGCGTGGTCACGGTCGCAAGCTGGACATCCTTGCAAATGTCAACCACCACCGGGCCAGGTCGGCCATGTTGCGCCAGCGCATAGGCTTCGCGCAGCACCCACTCCAAGTCGCGCACGTCCTTGACGAGATAATTGTGCTTGGAGATGGAGCGGGTCAGCCCAACCGTATCCACTTCCTGAAAGGCATCGGTGCCGATCACGCTGCTCGGCACCTGACCAGTGATAAAGAGCGTCGGCAGTGAATCCTTGTAGGCATCAGCAATCGGCGTGGCCAGATTGGTCGCGCCAGGTCCAGAGGTGGCAAGCGCCACGCCAACCCGTCCACTGACCCGCGCATAGCCTTCAGCCGCGTGTCCGGCTCCGCCTTCCTGCCGACAGAGAATAAACTGAGGAACCGGATCGCCGCGCCGCAGACGCTTGTTGAGTTCCACATGGATGGGGATGACCGCGCCACCAGTGTGTCCGAACAGATGTTCGACACCCAGATCGGTCAGCACATCCAGCAAGAGAGCAGCTCCGGTACGAATCGAACATGTCATGGCAGTTTTCAAATCAGGAGGCGAAATGAGCGGCAGAGACAATGCCTGAAGCGCGGCTGGCGCGGTGGCCATGCGCCGTGCCGGAGTTTACCGGCACCGACGCATACCCTGATGGGCAGGACTAGATATAGAGACAGATGTCGCTTTCGCCCGCAAACTCAAAGAAGGCGGCGGCACCGGCGTATTCCACGCCGTCGATAAAGTGCATCTTCTCCATGTCGAACAGATCGACCGTCATCTGGCAGGCGATCAGCTTGACCTCGGCCTCCTGGCACAGCTCGCGCAGCACTTCAAGGCTTGCCACGCCCTTGTCTTTCATTTTTTTCTTCATCATCGCGGTCATCATGCCCTGCATTCCGGGCAGCGCCAGACCGAGAACCGGAAACCACTTGTCCATGCCCAGCGGCATCGGCATCCCCGGATTGCCCAGCGGCGTGACTTCGAGCGCCAGCTTCTTCTTCAGCAGTTGCAGCCCGTAGAAGGTGAAGAAAATCTGCACCTCATAGCCGAGAGCCGCCGCCGTCGATGCCAAAATAAACGGTGGATATGCCCAGTCCAGCGAGCCTTTGGTGGCGATGATCGCCAGCTTCTTTTGTTCCATCGAGTCCTCCTCGCAAGCGGTGACTCGCTTGCAGGTTGAGTTCAGGTGTGATTTAGAGAGAGAGAAAAATCAGGACTTCTTGATGAGGAAATGGAATTTGCCACCCTCGTCCTTGGATTCCATCAACTCATTGCCGGTCTGCTTGGCAAAGGCATCAAAATCTTTCACGGAACCCGGATCGGTGGCGATGATATGTAGAACCTGACCGCTGGACATGGCGTTCAGGGTCTTCTTGGCGCGTAGAATCGGCAGCGGACAGTTCAGGCCGCTTGCGTCGAGTTCTTGATCAAAATCTGCCATGCAGTACCTCCAGGTACGATTTTGGATTGATGATTTCGGTTGACAGTGAATGTCGGTTTATAGGGTAAAGCCTGTCAAAAGGCAACCTTCCAGACGCCAGCCGTCGTTCAGGTTGCCGGACGTTCGATCGGAAAACCATGCCGTGCCCAGGCGATAATCCCACCGCGCAGATTCAGAACGCGGTCATAGCCCTGCTGAACCAGATAGGCGCACGCCTGGTAAGAACGAGCCCCACTGCGACAATAGAGCACCACATCCCGATCCTTTGGAATTTCGCCCGAACGCAGCGGGATCAGATGCATGGGCATTGACAAGGCATTCGGGATTGCCGCTTCTGCAATCTCGCCTGGAGTGCGAATGTCTAGCAGCAGCACTTCACCATGCTGAAGTCGCTGTCGCAACGACTCAGAATCAATTTCGTTGACCACGTTATGGTTCTACCAAAAAACTAACTAATTAAGTATATTACGGACTTTTAACGAGCAACTCAATGATCCTGCGGGGTTCACGCAACCGAACATGAGCACGGAACTCCTCCCTATCTTTCTTGACATCCAGGGCAAATCCTGCCTCATGGTGGGTGGTGGCACCACCGCCGCCCGTAAAGTCACCAGCCTGCTGCGCGCCGGCGCGGCTGTCACCGTGGTGGCACCGGCACTCTGCGAGGCGCTCACGCATCAGGCCAGCGCCGGTGCAATTCGCCATCAGCAGCGTCCCTTTAATCCGGACGACATCGCGGGTCAAACCCTGATCATCGCGGCTACCAACGATCCGGATGTGAACCGGCAGATTGCACAGTTAGCCAATGCAGACAGCATTCCGGTCAATATCGTCGATGATCCAGATGCCTGCACGTTCATCCTGCCCTCGATCGTTGACCGCACGCCCGTCACGATTGCCGTTTCCAGTGGCAAAGCATCGCCGGTGCTGGCGCGGATGCTGCGCACCCGTCTGGAATCACTGATCCCTGCCGGTTACGGACGCCTAGCCGATCTGGCCGGACGCTACCGCAAGCGAGTCAAAACACGTTTTGCCGAACAGCGTGACCGCCGCCGCTTCTGGGATCGGGTGTTACAGGGCGCAGTCGCCGAGCGCATTCTTGCCGGGCAGTTTGCCGAAGCCGAGGCGGTTATCGAGCGCGAACTGGCGCCGGATGCGCTGGAATCGGACATGGGCGAGGTCTATCTGGTCGGTGCCGGCCCCGGCGATCCGGATCTGATGACCTTCCGCGCACTGCGGCTGATGCAGCAGGCCGACGTGGTGGTCTATGATCGCCTGGTCGCCGAACCCATCTTGCAGATGACCCGCCGCGACGCTCGCCGCATCTATGTCGGCAAAGAGCGCAACCATCACGCCATGCGTCAGGAAGAGATCAACCGTCTGCTTGCCGATCTGGCCAAAGACGGTCATCGGGTGCTGCGGCTCAAAGGTGGCGACCCGTTCATTTTTGGGCGTGGTGGCGAGGAGATCGACACACTTGCCGCTGAGGGCGTGCCGTTCCAGGTTATCCCAGGCATCACGGCAGCGTCGGGCTGCGCGGCCTATGCCGGCATTCCGCTGACCCATCGTGATTACGCCCAGTCAGTCACCTTTGTCACCGGTCATCTGAAAGACGGCACCATCAATCTCAATTGGCCCTCACTCGCCCAGCCGAATCAGACGGTGGTGTTTTACATGGGGCTGGTTGGTCTGCCGATCATCGTCGAGCAGCTCATCGCCCACGGCGTCGCGCCGACCATGCCCATTGCGCTAATCCAGCAGGGCACCACTCATCTACAGCGCGTCTATACAGGCACCCTGGCAACCATTCTCAGTCTTGTGGAATCCGATCCGCCCCAGCCGCCCACGCTGATCATCGTCGGCGAGGTCGTGCAGCTGCGCGAAAAATTGAACTGGTTTAGCCCACCTGACGCGCCGACCCAGGGTGCAACCGTGCCGATTGTGTAGACGCCGTTGAATCTTCAGATACTCATCTAAACGTCCCGTCCGCGCCGCCATCCGACTCCGCATCAACCCAGGCCGCGTATGGCGCGAAGACGTGTTCGATGGGCACGGCATGAATGGCGGGAAGTTCGTAGCTGTGCAGTTCCCGGATAGCCGCCTCGACAGCGGCATAACGTGCGGATGTCGTCTTAAACAGAATGCGCCACTCTGGTTCGTGCTGCATCGCTCCCTTCCAGACGTAAACACTCTCGATCACTGTGATCTGGGCGCAGGCCGCCAGGCGGCGCTCGACGATGGCGTGCGCCATGCGTCGCGCCTCGTCCTGTGTTGCCACTGTGGTATAAATGGTGATGATTGAGGACATCAGGTTTGAATCTATTTGGTTTTTAGTGCGGGCACCGGATACTGGAGACGCACATAGACGCTGGCCAACAGCAGCGCCAGATTGATCACGCCGACCAGCACGAAGGGCGCGCGTGGATCGACCTGATCGAACAGATGTCCGCCGACAAAGGTCATGAGCAGAATGCCGATGGCTCCAGCGACATTGAAGGCACCCAACACCGAACCACGCTGCGCTAATGGTGCCTCCTGACCGATCAGCGATTGTCCGCCGAGAAAGACGCTGATCTGGCCGATGCCGAGCAGGATGAAAAAGACCATCCCGTGACTGGCCAGCGGATCATCGAGCCGCAGCAGCGCCAGATTGCCAAGCGCCGACAGCGCCATGCACACCGCCAGCGCACTGACCCGATCAATCCGATCCAGCAATGGGCCGAGAATCGGTGCCCATGCCAGCGCCGCAATCTGGGCAATCACAAAGATAAACGTGCCGCTCATCACCGCTGCCGCTGGCTCCAGCCCGGCGGCCTTGCCGGCCAGTGTTCCCCAGAGGATTAAAAAGACGGCATTCACGGACTGATCGCCACGCGCAATGAAGGCGGCTGAATAGGCCAGCAGGATGCGCGGATTGCGCGCCTGAGAAAAACCGCCGGTCAGCAGCTCACGCACGCTCGGACGCTCGTCGTGATGGATCGGGATGCCGGGCTTGAGTCCCCACGCCAGCAACGCCGCCACGGCGACCGACAGTCCGGCGACGATAAAATGGGTCAGACGCCCCGCCGCGACGCCATCCAGACCTGCGCCCGTGAACACCTTGGGCAGTGCGCCAAAGCCTTGGCTGATGATGACCACGCCCAGCCCGCTGACCAGCCCCACGAGGGCGACCAGCTTGCCGCGCGAGCATTCGGCGGGATAGTCCGCCATGACGGTCGACAGCCCCCCTGCGACCGTCACCACGGCCAGCGCGTAGATGATGCGATCAACATAGAGCGCCGCCACGGACTCCGCGAAGGGATAGAGGACATACGTCAGCGCCAGCAGCAGAAACCCGGCGGCATACACCGGACGCCGACCGATGCGATCCATCAGGATGCCGGCGGGCAGAAACAGCAGCAGCGTCAGCACCTCGGTAAAAAACACCAGATTGCCGCTGATGGTGCCCTGTTCGGAGGCTGGAATGCCAAGATGTTCGTTCAGAATATAAGTCTGACCGATGGAAATGAAGATCATCAGCCCGATCGAGAAAAAAGCCGCGATCAGAAAAGTCCAGCCGTGGCGCGGCAGGACACCGGGCGCCAGGCGCAGCGAACCGATATGCTCGTAGAAGTCGTGATTGAACCTCCCCACGGCGAAAGCCGGGGGATTTCGGGAGGGATCATGCGGCATGGCGCATGTCCCGTTCGAGGGTCGTTCCGACCCCCGCCATGAGCGTGTTGATCGCGGCATTGATGTCCCGATCATGAGGCGTTCCACA
>CAIUAY010000051.1 GCA_903897335.1 uncultured Chromatium sp.
ATTAACTGCGTCAGCGACGAGCGTTCGTCATCGGTGAGCCGGACAACATACTTGATCATTGGATGCACCTCTTGAGAACTTGCCTGACGAGATGTGTCTACAATGAGGCTTATGCAAGATTAAACGGAAGCGCGTACTAGGATACAGATTGAGAATTGCCGCTGCTGAGGCGATCAGCGGGACTGACAGGCGCGCTGGCAGCCAGTGGATCAGATCGTCGCAACGGGCGGCGAACCAGCCAAAACGTCCATAACGGCCATTGCGGTAGCCGACCAGCGAATCCAGCGTCGACATCACCTTCACTAAAATCAGTCCCGGCAGACCGAACAGGCACAACGCCCAGAGCGGCGTCAGGACAGCATCGGTCAAATTTTCCGACAGGCTCTCGATCGTGGCGCGCACGATACCATCACGTTGCAGATGGGCAGTATCGCGCCCGACCAGCATCCCCAGACGTTGACGCGCCGTCGATAAGTCAGCGAGCGCGTCGAGCACCCGCTGACCGTGCGCCAGCAGATCGTTCATGCAGAGCATGCTGTAGGCAATGAACAGATCCCAGACCCACGCCAGTCCGGGATGCAACATCCCGAACCCGTCGCGCACGCCCCACCAGATCGCCAATGTGCCGCCAATCACCAGCAGCCCGTGCAGCAGACCGCCAGCCCGTCCATTCCAGCCAACGACAAACAGCCCGCGCTCACACAGCAGGCTCCAGACACCGATCACCCGGATCGGGTGCAGGCGATAAACCGGATCGCCAAATCGTGCATCAAGCAGACAGGCGGTGAAAATCAGCGCCAGATGTCCGGTCAGTTCCATTTGCAGGCAAATCCAGTCACCACCGCCAGTGCCGCCAGTTGACCGGCGCTGAGATCATGACGCACCTGCAACAGTCGCCGAAACTCGGCAAAACGTTCGGGCGCGACGGCAACAGCGGCGGCCAGCAGTGCCGCTTGATTAAGGATGGACTCACGGGCGATTTCGGCATGTAACACCCCGGCGTGTGTCAGGTCGATGATCTCGGCCGTCGCATAGGCTGATGCAGCAGTTTGTGGATCATGGATGATGGCGAGCAGATTGCGCTCGAAGACAGTCGCCATCGTGGCATCAAGTGCCATCTGTGCAGTGCTGCGCAAGGCCGCCTCGTCGCAGCCATGACGGCTCAGTGCGCCAAGTAGCGTGCGGCGCAACTCAGCGCACACGCCGTTTTGCAACAGCAGACAGCGCGTGACCGCCTCATGGGTTGCCCGCCCCAGCAGCTCTCCGAGTGTGTTATGACCGCCCGCCCAGTGACGTTCCCACTCGTCAGCCTGTGCCAGCGGCGCCGCAATTGCGAGCTGATCGGTGCCGGTGCCGGTCGCCAGACCGGCTGATTGCAGACTCGGCATCCGCAGATCCAGCACGGCGGCGCTCTTGGCCTCGGTGATCATGGTTGCCGCCCGCACCAGACAGGCCGGCGTACAGGGCTGGTTGATGAAGACCAGAGTGACGATGGTGCCGGTGCCAGCCTCAGCCGGTGAAATGTCCACTGTGAGCTGACCAGCATCGAGCGTTGCGGCCTCTGGCGCGACCCGTCGACTTCCCTGGCGCTGCTCATGCCAGCCAGCAGGATCGCCGGCACGACTGGCATTGCCCGTCACCCCGGCAGCCGCGGCAACGCAGACGCCCAGTTCGGCATAGTCCGCCCGCGCCACCACTGCGCACTGCATGTTCGCAGCCGTTGCCATCAGCGCGGTCGAATCCGGCGGTAACTGTCCGGCATGACAGGCGTGGACATGCTGGGCATACATGTCCTGCCCGGCAGTCCGCCGCACCACATGCGCGACGCCTTCGCAACTCTGATGGTTGGCGAGATGGGTGAGATCCTCGCGCATCCCGCCATTCACCCGGCAGGTGCTGATGACACGATGCGGTCGCCTGAATTTGGCGAACAGATAGCGCCCACGGCGATGCAGGGTGTAATGGTCAGACGCTTCGAGCAGCATGGCAAACCTTAATCGGGTGCGCAGCGTTGACTAATCGCTGTCGCGGGCAAGTTGACGGCGCAATGCGTCTTCACGCGCATCATTGATTTCTCTCAGAATGCTATCGAGATCAGCGGCCTTGTGCTGACCTTTGAAATGTCCAGTGAGCGTGACCTCAGGCGTGAGATTGCCGCTCTCGTAGAGATACCAGATTTCCTTGCCATAGCTGGTGGTCAGCAGTTCGGGCGCGAATTGGCCAAAATAGGCGGCCAGATTATTGGTGTCGCGTTCCAGCATCCGGGCAGCATGATTGTTTGCCGCCGCATCGACGGCTTGGGGCAGATCGATGATCACCGGCCCCTGCGTGTCGATAAGCACATTGAATTCAGAGAGATCGCCATGCACGATGCCGCCGCACAGCATCCTGACGACCTCGTGAATCAGTGCCGCGTGATAGGTTTCGGCCTGCGCCATCGTCAGATCCAGATCGTTCAGACGTGGCGCGGCCATGCCTTCCTCGTCCATGATCAGCTCCATCAGCAGCACGCCGTCGATGAAATGATAGGGCTGCGGCACCCGCACACCTGCGGCGGCCAGACGATAGAGCGCATCGACCTCGGTATTTTGCCAGACCTCCTCCTGTTCTTTGCGCCCGAAACGAGTGCCTTTTTCCATCGCCCGCGCCTGACGGCTGTTGCGCACTTTGCGCCCTTCACGATAGAGCGACTGTTTGTGAAAGCCGCGCTGGTTGGCCTCCTTGTAGACCTTGGCGCAGCGGATCGCGCCTTCTGATCGCACCACATAGACGGCAGCCTCCTTGCCGCTTTTCAGTGGGCGGATAACTTCGTCAATCAGACCGTCCTGCAAGAGTGGTTCGAGACGTTTTGGAACTTTCATCGTCGCCTGTCTGTGCGTGATGCCACGGCCATTGCCGGGGTATCGGGATTCTGGTGAATGTCACAGCCCACCGCAACCATTTCGCATCCGCTTTGCCAAGCCAGCGGTGCATCGTTATAGTCGCCTGACGGTTTCAACTGGCTCGCCGCGCCAGATCAGGAGCGCCCCCTTGTCCACCCAGCAAACCCTGACACGCATCGAGATCAGCAAAGACTATCTCAATTTTAGTGCTGGTCATTTCACAGTCTTTTCGGCGACAGCGCGCGAAAATCTGCACGGTCATAATTTTCAGGTGCGCGGCACGCTTACCGCAGCGGTCGATGCTAATGGCCTGACTTTTGATTATGTGCGGCTCAAACGGGCGTTGATGGAACTCTGCGACCAACTCGATGAGCGCGTCTTGCTGCCACAGCACTCGCCCTATCTCCAGATTGAACACCACGACGGCATGGTCATTATCTGTTTTGCCGACGAGCGTATTCCCTTCCTTAACCGCGACATCCTGCTGCTGCCAATCCGCAACGTCACCATCGAAGAACTTGCCGCGCTGCTACTTCAGCGGCTGCGTGAACACCCGGATCTGACTGATTGCGAGATCCATGCCATCGAGCTTGGCGTGTCTTCGGGGCTTGGACAATGGGCTGTCGCAACCTGGTTTGTTGCACCACATCAGGAGTTGTCTGCATGAACCTTTTGCTCATCACCGGTGCCAGCTCGGGGATCGGACGCGCCATTGCTACCCGTTTTATGGAAGATGACTGGGTCGTCCTTAATCTTTCGCGCCGTCCCTGTCCAGTGCCAGAAGTCGAGAATCTGACCTGCGATCTCGCCGAACCGGATGCCGTGATGTCGCTGGCGCCAGCGCTGCAACCCTGGCTCGCCGGAGCCAAGCGAATCTGTCTGGTACATAACGCCTCGGTGATGCGTCTGGATCGGATCGATCAGCTTGCCAATGCAGACTTACGTGCGGCTCTCGAACTCAACATCATTGCCGCCAGCGGATTAAACCAACTGATCGTGCCACAGATGAAAGCGGGATCAAGCCTGATCTACATCGGCTCAACACTATCCGAGAAGGCAGTGCCAGGCGTTGCCAGCTATGTCATCGCCAAACATGCACTGGTCGGGATGATGCGTGCCACCTGTCAGGACCTGGCCGGACGCGGCATCCATGCCTGCATGATCTGCCCCGGCTTTACCGATACCGAGCAATTGCGCGCTCTAATTGGCGACAACCCGGACACACTGGCCGCGATCACCGGACTGTCCACTTTCGACCGTCTGATCGCGCCCGAAGAAATTGCCGACGCGGTCGCCTTCGCCGCCCATGCGCCAGTCCTCAATGGCGCAGTGATTCATGCCAATCTGGGGCAACGCGAGCGATGAGCGATCATCTGGATCACGCGGGTCGAGTGGTCTGCATCAGCGGTGGCACGTCGGGTATCGGTGCTGGACTGGTGGCGGGGTTTCTGGAGTCTGGCGCTCAGGTCTATACCTTTGGGCGCGATCCGACAAAGCTGGCGCGGCTGACTGATCACTGGTCGGATCAGACTGCCAGTGGATCGCTGATCACGCTGACCGGCGATGTCACGGATGCTGACTTTCGAGCCACGCTGATCGCTACCATCGCGGCACAATCCGGTCGGCTGGATGTGCTGGTCAACAATGCCGGCGTTATTCTGTCCGGCGGCGATTTGAGCGAAAGCCTCGCCGACTGGCGGGCAACCCTGGAAACCAACCTGATCGCGCCCTTTGCTCTCACTCAAGGCGTTATCGACCTGCTGGAACACGGCGCCGCGCCGGTCGTCATCAATCTGTCGTCGGCCTGTGCCCAGCATCCATTCAGCACCTGCACCTCAACCAGCTATTCAGTCAGCAAGGCGGGGCTTGACATGCTGACTCAACGGCTGGCGCTGGCGTTGGGATCACGCGGCATCCGCGTCAACGGCGTTGCACCTGGCGTGGTGGAGTCGGAGATGTGGGGCGATGCGACGAATTTGATGGTCGCCACCGTCCAGCGCCGACATATCCTCAAGCAACAGATCGTGACGCCTGCGGATGTCGCTGATGCCGTGCTGTTCCTCGCCTCGTCACGGGCGAGGCTGATTACCGGCGCGATCCTCAAGGTGGATGCCGGTTATACGCTCGGCTGATGCGTGTCGGTTCTTGTCGGCGTGATAAACGAAAATGCGTCGGTTCAAATTTATTTGCACCTACGCCAACGTCAGGATTGAAGTTGAAGGTCATGCTTCGATGTAAGCGAAAGTTTGTAGGATACGTGTCAAGTCCCGTGAGATTATAGACCCGCTTTTTGAAGTGTTCGGGGCATGTTTGTTGCCAGTCTTTGAGTGCTTGAATCGGCGCGATGTGTCCCAGCGCCTTTTGCGGGATCTGGTGATTGTATAACCTCACATAGCCGG
>CAIUAY010000052.1 GCA_903897335.1 uncultured Chromatium sp.
CCATCCCCGGCACGTCGACGACCCCGGCCTCCGAAACCGATCTACCTTCTACCCATTGCCGTGTAGGGGGTGGCCGGAACGATGATCAAGGCCTGGCTCACGGATATGGATGCGTCCGGCGTTGATGGTCTCGACCACCTGCGGCGTCACATCAACGCCATGAACGTCAAAGCCTTTGCTGGCAAGCAGACTGGCCGTGGGCAGGCCGATATAGCCCAGGCCCATGACACAGAGTTTGCGGAATTGCGGGTCGATGTGGCTCATCAATGCTGATTTCCTGAATTGAAAATGGAGATTCTTCCGTCACGCCAAACTCTCTTATCGCTGGGGAGAGGGGCTTTTAAGCCAATCACGCAGCGTCGCCACAATCCGCGCCGCCGCCTGACCGTCGCCGTAGGGATTATGCGCCCGCGACATCGCCTGATAATCCGCCGGATCGTCGAGCAGCCGGGTTGCCTCGCGCACGATGGCCGCCGTGTCAGTGCCGACCAATCGCACCGTACCGGCATCGACGGCCTCCGGTCGCTCGGTCGTGTCGCGCATCACAAACACCGGCTTGCCAAGTGACGGTGCTTCTTCCTGTACGCCGCCTGAGTCGGTGATCAGGATATCGGCGCGATCCATCAGCGCCACGAACGGCAGATAATCCAGTGGCGCAATGAGATGGATATTTTCCGCCCTGCCGAGCAGACGCCGCACCGGTTCCTGAACATTGGGATTGAGATGGACGGGATAGACAATCTGCACATCAGGCCGCTGCGCCAGCAGTGCCAGACCCTCGCAGATGCGCTCGAAACCGTCGCCAAAATTTTCACGGCGATGTCCCGTGACCAGAATCAGCCGTCGCGTCGCATCGAGAAAGTTAAATTGGCACAGCAGGCGCTGGCGCAGGTCGTCATCGGTGCGCAGGCGCTGCACCACGTCCAGCAGCGCATCGATGACGGTGTTGCCCGTGACCGTAATCCGCTCATCGCTGACGCCTTCGTGCAGCAGATTGGATCGTGCCCGCTCAGTCGGCGCAAAATGCAGTTCGGTGAGTTGTCCAGTCAGCCGCCGTTTCATCTCTTCCGGCTAGGGCGAATAGATGTTGCCGGTGCGCAAGCCCGCCTCGACATGGCCAACCGGAATGCGCTGGTAATACGCGGCGAGCGCGGCGGCACAGGTGGTCGTGGTATCGCCATGCGCCAGTACCAAATCCGGCTGAACGTCCCGTAATACGCGGTGCATCCCGATCAGCACATTGGCGGTGATGTCAGTCAGATCCTGTCCGGGCTGCATCAGGTTCAGATCAACATCCGGCTGGATCTCGAAGAGATGCAACACCTGATCGAGCATCTGACGATGCTGCGCGGTCACGCAGACTCGGCTGTCAAAGTACGGATCAGCCGCCAGCGCCCGCACCACCGGTGCCATTTTGATCGCTTCGGGGCGAGTGCCAAAAACGGTGAGAATCCGGGACATGGCAGGAACGGTCTTCAAAGCAGGCATGATTCATCTCATTGTGGGTTAATGGGCTAACATGGCATCAGTTCAGATGCTTTCCTTCTGGCCAGAAATCGCCCAGCGTCTGTTCCCAGCTAAACGGACTTTCAACCGGAAAGACGGCCTCGGGAAGCCCCGTTTCCCGGCGTACGATCAGACGTGCATCGCTGTAGGCATCGCCACGGGTTTCTTCCAGACTGGCTTTGAGACTGGGGTTTTTCCGCAGCAGTCGCGCCACCCGCTGGCGTTGCTCCTTGATCGTTGCATCCCAACTGGCACCACGCCGTTCCGGTTGATAGCGCCAGCAGAATGCCCAGCCGGTTTTCCAGTTCGCGCTCTTTGCTGGCACCAATGTCTTCAAGCTCCTCGGCAACCTGTGCGGCATCAAGTTCGTCGAAGCGTCCGCTGCGGAGCAGTTCAGCGGTCTCTAACAACCAGGCATGGTAGTCTTCACGATAAGCAGTCATGGTCATTCGCCTCTAGTAGGCTGGCGCGGAGATGGCGTTCCAGGTGCAAGCTCAATCGCGTACAACAACATCATTTTTCCAAGAACCCGATGAAAATTCTCTATCACCATCGCACCGCTTCCCGTGACGGACAATCCGTACACATTGACGAAATGATCGATGCCTTGCGTCAATTGGGGCATGAGGTCGTGGTCGTTGCGCCAGACAGTCACGCTGATCAAACCTTTGGTGGCAGCGTCGGCTGGATTGATCGTATCCGCTCGCTGTTACCGAAAACAGTCTATGAATTGCTGGAACTCGCCTATTCACTGATTGCGTATCGCAAACTGGCTCAAGCAATCAAGACCACTCAACCGGATGTGATTTACGAGCGTTATAACCTGTTTCTGCTGGCTGGGCTTTGGGCAAAGCGGCGTTTTGGTTTGCCGCTGCTACTTGAAGTCAACGCCCCGCTGGCTGAGGAACGTGCGACCTATGGCGGTTTGGCGCAACCGGCGCTGGCGCAGTGGACGCAACGACTCGTCTGGCGCGGCGCGGATCGGGTGTTGCCAGTAACGCAGGTGCTGGCCGGATACATTGAACGCGCTGGCGTCCCTGCTGACCGAATCACGGTCATTCACAATGGCATCAATGCCGCCCACTTTAACGCCAAATCTGATCGACAGGATGCCAAGCACAGGTTGGGACTTGATGACCGCCTTGTCCTCGGTTTTACTGGATTCGTCCGTGATTGGCATGGACTGAACCGCATCGTGACCTGGATTGCAGAAAAGCGTCTGGTGCATCCATCGCTGCATCTACTAATTGTCGGCGACGGCCCTGAGCGTCCGGTACTTGAAGCGCAGGCGCGGGAGCTGGGCATCATCGATCAAGTCAGCTTTACCGGCGTGGTTGCGCGAGCAGACATTCCACTGATGGTTTCCGCGTTTGATGTGGCGCTCCAGCCCGCTGTCGTACACTACGCATCTCCCCTGAAGCTCTTTGAGTATCTTGCGCTCGGCTGCGCCATCGTCGCGCCACGCCAGCCCAATCTGGAAGAAATTTTAAAGGATGGCGAGAATGCACTGCTCTTCGGCGCATCACAGCCGAATGCACTTGAAGCGGCACTCGGTCGCCTAGTGACTGATCCAGAGCTTAGAACGCATCTGGAGCGGGGTGCCAGACGAACCATTGACAACGGCGGCTTTACCTGGATCAACAATGCAAGACGAGTGGTTGGCCTATTCGAGCAGCTGCGCGGTGATAAAAACAGGAACGGTGAAATAAGCAGCAGATGATCGGCTGGATTTTTTGCCGAAGATGAACCTGAGCTTCCCCCAAAACACGCTCTTTCAACAGTCGTATCCTTTCGCTTACAGCATCACCAGACGCATCGACAGATCCACCGCCGTCACGTCTTTGGTGAGCGCACCGACTGAGATCCGGTCAACGCCAGTTTCGGCGATGGGACGGATGGTTTTGAGGTTGATGCCGCCGGAGGCTTCCAACTGCGAACGACCCGCGTTCATCGTCACGGCTTCACGTAAGGCATCCAGCGTGAAATTATCGAGCAATACCAGTTCGGCGCCGGCGTTCAGCGCCTGCTCCAGTTCGGCGAGCGATTCCACCTCGATCTCGATGCTGACGCCTGCATTCAGGGCACGCGCTGCCTCCAACGCGCCCTGAACCGAGCCCGCTGCCAGGATATGATTTTCCTTGATGAGGATGGCGTCAAACAGCCCGATCCGGTGATTGTGACAACCACCGCAGCGCACGGCATATTTCTGTGCAAGGCGCAGTCCTGGCAGAGTCTTGCGGGTATCCAGCACCTGCACCGGCAGACCGTCCACCGCATCGGCGTACTGGCGGGCGCGGGTTGCCGTGCCGGACAGGGTTTGCAGACAATTCATTGCAGTGCGCTCGCCGGTCAGCAAGGCACGGGACAGGCCTTCCAGCACACAGAGACGCTGTCCGGGCTGGATGCGCTCTCCATCGCTGGCTTCCCAATGGATCATGACGGCGGAGTCCAGTCGCCGGAAGACCGTCTCAAACCAGGCACAACCGCAGAGTGTCGCCGACTCGCGGGTGATCAGTTCGGCACGGGCACGTTGCGTGGCGGGCAGGAGCGCGGCAGTCAGATCGCCTGTTCCCAGGTCTTCACTGAGAACGGTATCGATCTGCGCGTCAATGATCGTCTGCGCGGGCAGGCATTGCCGAAAACCAGACGGCTGGTTGAGATCAGAGCTGGACTGTTGCATGACACAAGGCTCAGGCTAAAGGGATGGGCAATTATGAAAGCATACGCCGATCCAGACGATCTCTCACGTTGCAGCCGTGTGGGCATCGACCCGGATGCTGGATGCCTGCCATCATCCTTTGCCGATCACGGCCAATCTCGCCGTATCCGCTAACACCTGGCTGACCGTGGTAAAAGAACCGACGACCAGCAGACAATCGTCAGTGCGGGATGCGGCACGGGCGGCGTCCAGTGCGCTCGCGACATCAGCGAAGCATCCAGCCGTAGGCGTTCGCAGCACTCCAGCCAGTCTCGCGTTTAACTGAGCGACCGGCAGCGCCCGCGCATCATCGCTTTGGGCGAGAAACCACTGATCGACGAAAGGAAGCAAGGGCTGCACGATGGCTTCTGGCGCTTTGTCGGCCAACACGGCGAGCACCGCCCGCAACCGACCGCGACAGGCGAACGCTTGCAAATTCGTCGCTAATGCCTGTGCTGCCGAACCATTATGGGCGACATCGAGAATCCAGGTGGGCGTGCCCGGAATTACCTGAAAGCGTCCGGCAAGCTGTACACGCTGTAACCCGGCGCGGATGGCATTAGCCGACATGGGCAGACGTTGGCGTAGACATCTGAGCGCAGTGATTGCCGCCGCCGCGTTGTCCAGTTGAAAAGCACCCCGCAACGCTGGCATCGGCAAGGCCAGCCGTTCAGTTGCCGTGCCATTCCAGATCCAGCCGCTGTCTGCTGCCGCATGGTCGAATTCGCGTCCAAGTTGCAGTGGCATCGCGCCCAGACGCATGGCCTCTGTGCGCAATGACGACGGGGCATCGCGCTGACCGATGATGGCCGGCCGACCGGCGCGACAGATCCCGGCTTTTTCGACCGCAATCTCATCCAGCGAGTCACCAAGCCAGGCGGTGTGATCGCGCCCGATAGATGTCACCACCGCTACATCCGCATCAACGACGTTGACCGCATCGAGACGCCCGCCCAGCCCCACTTCCAGGATCGCCAGATCCGGCGCTTCGCAGACGCAGCGATCAAGCGCCGCGAGGGTGCCGAACTCGAAGTAGGTCAGCGCGATCTCGTCACGCGCCCGGTCGATGCGCTCGAAAGACGCGCACAGCACGTCATCCGACGCCGATTCACCGTTGATCCGCACCCGCTCGTTGTAGCGCAGCAGATGCGGCGAGGTGTAGCAGACTGTGCGATACCCTGCCGCTTGCGCCATCGATTCGAGCATGGCGACGCAGGAGCCTTTGCCATTGGTGCCGCCAACGGTGATCACTGGACAGGGCAGGGACTTATTGTGATTCATCCGCGCCCAGACCGCTGCGACCCGTTCCAGCCCCAGTTCGATCATCGTTGGATGCAGGGTCGCCTGCCAGTCGAGCCAGGCGTCAAGGGTCGCAAAGCGACGGGGGCTGTCAGTCATGGTTAAAAGCCCTTCTCGCTGGCGGGAGGAATGCAGGTGCAACGCAGTTTTCGTCATCGCCTTATCTTCGATTCGCTGCGTCCTGATCGCCACGCTCTTGGTTGAGGAAGGCGAGCGCGGCCAGAATATCGCGATTCGTCGGGTGTCGCTCCAAGGCCGTTCTCAAGATCGCGAGTGCTTGCGGCAGATCGCCGGTACGCTGCACGGCCAAGGCATATATATAGGAATAGCGTGCGTTCTCCGGGGCAAGCTGAGCGGCTCGCGCCAGCGAATTAATCGCCGCCGACAGATCCTTTTTGCGAATCTGCAAAAGTCCCAGCGCATGGTAAAGACTGGCATCGTCTGGGGCAGCGTTCAGTCCCTCGCGCAGCACCACCTCGCCCTCTGCGTCCCGACCCAGCGAACGGTCGAGATCCGCCAGATTGACATAAGCTGGCCCGAAGCGTGGATCGAGCCGTAGTGCGGTGCGGTAGTCACGTTCCGCAGATTGCGGATCACCGATTGCGGCCTCGATCAGGCCAAGATTCAGATGGGATTCTGGCCGTTCGCCGTTCACGAGCTGGGTCGCCTGATACTCGCTCAGTCCCACTTCCAAATGCTTTTTCTCGGCATCCGGCAGCGTCAAGGTGGCGAGTGGTGCCAGCGTGCGCACTGCTTCAGTCCGCACCGCTAGGATCGGATCGTCGAGCAGCGGGAAGCCGAGTTTCAGCAGCATGTCGGGGTTCGTCACCTCAAGGTAGTGGACTGCCGACGCACGCACCAGCGCATTCGGATCTTTCAGCAACCGTTGGACGGTCAGCAGGTTGGCGGGATCCGGAAAATCGCGCAGCAGATCAAGCGCGGTGGCGCGGGCAATCGTCGGCTGGAGGTCGTCGGCGGCTAGGGCGACGAGTCGTTGGCCAGCATCCGGCTCGCCCGTGCGACCCGCTTGCAAGGCTTCGCCATAGTGCGGGCGTTTGCTCGTGGCCTCGCCATACCATTGGCGCGTCGTCTCGGCCGCCCACTCGGTTGTTTGGTCGATATGACAAGCGTTGCAGGCATTGGGGCTACCGATCTTCAGCGTCAGATCCGGGCGGGGAATACGCAGACTGTGATCCGCACGCTTGTCGATCACCATATAAAGCTGCTGCGGCATGTGGCAGGACACGCAGGAGGCACCGGTGGAGCCGGGCTGGTGATGATGATGGGTCTCCGTGTCGTATCGTTCCGACTGGTGACACTGGGCACAGACCAGGTTGCCGGGAGCCTTTAATTTCAGGCTATGGGCATCGTGGCAGTCAGTGCAGGTCACGCCTTGCGCGTACATCCGGCTCTGAATGAAGGAACCGTACTCGAAGACTTCGCCTTTGATCTGGCCGTCTGGGTGATACAGATCAACGTCGAGCAGCGCCAGCCGATGGGTGTTGCCGAGCGGCTGGCCGTGCTGGTACAGCTCGCTGAGCTGGCCGCGACGCGAATGACAGCGGGCGCAGACCTCGATCTGGATAGTTTGCGTGCGCGGTATCGAGCGCTGCGGCAGGCCGGTCTTGTCGTCGTGTGTCCAGACCCCGCCATCGTGATCGGCGAGATCGACCACCAATCCCTTGCCAGCATCCCAAATCGGCGTCTCGCCGGTCTTGGCTGATCGCGCCTGTTCGACATGGCGCGAGGCAGGGCCGTGGCACCCCTCGCAGGCAACGTCGATCTCAGACCAGGTTGTGTGATAGGTGTCGGTCGCGAGGTCGTAGCCCTTTTTCAGATTGGTGGAATGGCACTCGGCGCACTGGTAGTTCCAGTTTTGGTCGCGGCCAGTCCAGTGCAACCGATTGGTGTGGTCGATCCGCTCGTTCGGATAGAGATGGTACCAGCGCTGGCCGCCCGCCTCCTTCGTGCGGCTGTCCCAGGCAATGCCGAGGCTCTGCAAACGCCCACCGGGAAACTCGATGAGATATTGCTGGAGCGGCCACCAGCCGAACGTGTAACGAATGGGGTAATCATGCAATTGTCCATCGGAGCCGTCGGTACGCACCATGTACTGGCCGTCCTGGCGGAAGAAGCGTGAGGTGACGCTCTGAGCCGTGAATTCAACATTGCCGAAATCGCCAAGGACGGTGGCGTCGGTCGCCTCGGTCATGGCTCTGTCATGGTAGGAATCGCGCCAGCGTTCGGACTCGGCCGGATGGCAATCCACGCAGGATTGGCTGCCGGCATAAGACGCCGACGGGGGAATCTTCGGCTCGGCGGTCGCTGCGTCGGAACACAGGAGAGCCACGATAAGGCAGATGACAGAACGCATTGGATTCATATTCGTTTGGCAGCGGTTCTCGTCTCGCTACTGAGTCGAGTTGATCACTCTTTGTACCACAGGGCAACGCTCCAGCGCTTGCCCGACGTCTGTACCGCGCCTAACATCGCGGACACATCCGGCGTGGCCGGTTGAATGATTTCTCGGTTTAGCGGTGATAAACATGACTGCCACAGGTTACGAAACAGACGTCGTTGCCTGGTCGAGCGAGCAGGCGCGGTTGATCCTTGCCAGACAGTTCGATCAACTCGACCTTGAACATCTCGCAGAGGAAATCGCCGACGTGGGCAAGAGCGAACAACGGGAACTGGCCAGCCGCATGGCGGTGTTGATCGCCCGTCTCCTCAAATGGCAGTATCAACCGGAACGTCAAAGCGCGAGTTGGAAGCGCACGATTAAAGAGCAGCGCCGAGCGCTCGCTTTCCATCTCAATCAAGTCCCCAGTCTGAAACCCAGGCTCGCCGATCCCGAATGGCAAGGGGCGATTTGGGCGGATGCCGTCACGCTCGCGATCAACGAAACTGGGATGGGCGGATTTCCTGACGAATGCCCGTGGGCGGTTGCGGACATCCTGGCGCAGGAGTGGCTGCCGACCGCCAGTTAAAGAACCCTTGATGCGGTCGCCAGGACAGCTCAGAAATGGAAATTCGCCCCGACCGCAAACCCATTGAAGGTCAGCCCCTCGATGGTCTTGTCGTTGCCCTGATCGTAGTAGAGATAGCGGTAGGTCAGGGTCAGATCGCCCCAGTCGAACGCATAGCCGACGCCGGTGTAGCCGGCGGAAGTCAGCTTGGTATCCCCAGTCCCCACGTCCAGGTAATAGGGAACGAACCAGTGGTTAGACACATCCACCCGACCATAGACGCCGATAATGGCGTCCCACAGGGTCACGGAGGCGCTAAGGTTGGCGGGCAACGTCCGGTTGCGTGGCCCCGTGACGCGCAGATCCAGATCGGTGTCCAGATCGGCCTTGATCATCGTTCCGGCCACCCCCTACACGGCAATGGGTAGAAGGTAGATCGGTTTCGGAGGCCGGGG
>CAIUAY010000053.1 GCA_903897335.1 uncultured Chromatium sp.
AGACCATTTGTTTCTCCAAACTCGAAACCATGCACGAAATTGTTATCGGCCTTTTCATTAACCGATATGAGTTTGGTTGCTGCGTGTAATATCCAGGTATGGGGCACTACCTTTAAGGGCTGGCTGGACACCTGAACGATAATCATATAACTGCTTGATGACAGACGCTGTGTCTGGCCGTACCCCACGCCACAGCCAGAACGCTTCAGCCGCCTGTTCGACTAGCATTCCCAGGCCGTCGAGCGATTGCGCCGCGCCGTGGTGTTTGCTCCAGCACTGGAAGGCGGTCGGGGCATCGCCGTAGAGCATGTCATACGTCCAGCCGCCGTCGGCCAGGCAGTCGGCGGGGATGGCGGGTACGGCAGCGGTCAGACCTGCTGAGGTGGCGTTGATGATGAGGTCGAACGACTCGCCCGATAACGCATCCAGACCGCAACCCGCGACCCGATCAGTGGGCGCAACCAGTGTTGCCAGCTCATGCGCCTTGTCCGCCGTGCGGTTGGCGATCACCAGCCGCGCAAGCCCGGTCTCCAACAGGGGCAGCAGCACCCCACGCGCTGCGCCACCGGCACCGAGCAGCAGTACCCGCGCACCCGGAAAACCAAAGCCGTGGTTATCGCGTAGATCGCGCACCAGACCAATGCCGTCGGTGTTGTCGCCGTACAGCAGCCCATCAGCCAGATGAATTAGGGTATTGACCGCGCCCGCCAGCTCGGCGCGTGGGCTGTGCTCATTGGCCAGCGCCCAGGCGCGTTCCTTGAATGGCACCGTGATATTAAGACCGCATCCACCTGCGGCAAAAAAACGCCGAACCGTGCCGGCGAAGTCATCCAGATCGCCGAGGATGCGTCCGTATTCCAGCATCTGTCCGGTCTGACGGGCAAACTCGGCATGGATCAGCGGGGATTTGCTGTGCGCAATAGGGTTGCCGATGACGGCGTAATGGTCTGGCATGGTCAGGTTGTCAATTGGCAGGTATCAGATCAGGATGTTCGGCAAGCGCCTGGGCAGGCGGAATCGGGCGCGACCACAGATAGCCCTGTCCCCAGTCGCAGCCCAGCGCCGTGAGCAGTTCCAGTTGTCGGTACGTTTCGATGCCTTCGGCAATCACCACTTTGCCGATGGAATGCGCCATCGCGATCATCCCGGCAATCAGGTTGCGGTCTCGCGGGGTTTCGATGCCACGAATAAATTCGCGGTCGATCTTGAGATTGGCAATCGGCAGTTCACGCAGATAGCTCATGGAACTGAAACCGGTGCCAAAATCGTCCAGCGAAAGCTGGATGCCGCCGCGATCCAGAACCTTAATCGTGGATTTGACGCTGCGCGTCATGCGCAACAGCATGGATTCAGTGATTTCAATCTCGATCAGATCCGGCGGCACGTCGGCGGCATGAAGGTCTTCCAGCAGTTGTTGGGCAAAACCGCTGGCCTCCAGATCGGCGGCGGAGACATTGATACCAAGCCGGAAGCCTTCGCCATCAAGCGCAAGCTGTTCACTCAACAGCCGGATCGACTGACGCAACACGACAGCCGTCACCGAGCGAATCAGTCCGTTGCGTTCAACCGCCGGGATAAAATCGCTGGGCATGATGAGCGTGCCATCCTCGGTGCGCCAGCGTGACAATACCTCAAAGCGTCGTTGACCATCCCCAGCGTGGATCGCAATCTGGGGCTGAAGCAGGATTTCGATGGCATCCATCGGCGAACGCCCCAGCACCAGGCGGTCGATCTCCAGCCGCTTGTGCGCCTGTGTTTCCAGGCTGCGATCAAATGGGCGGACACAGTTGCGGCCTTCCTCTTTTGCCCGATAGAGCGCCAGATCCGCCTGTTTGAGTAATTCACCAGGTTCAGAATCGGCACCGCCCAGCGCCAGACCGAGTGAGCTGGTGATGGAAAAGCTGTCTCCATCGACGACGATCAGGCGGCGTAACGACTCAATGACCCGTTCTGCGCGTTCGAGAACATCCTCATTGGCGCGTCGCGGCAACAGCAACGCAAACTCGTCGCCACCCAGACGTGCTGCCAGACCGTCATCGGGGAGCGCGGCGGCGATACGCTCAGCCACGGCGCAGAGCAGGATGTCGCCTTTGTCATGACCGAGTGTGTCGTTGATGGTCTTGAAATGATCGATATCCAGCAGCGCCACGGCGAAACGCTCGCCGTCACGCTGGCTGCTCTCAATGGCTTCGATGAGCGCCTCACGGAAGCGGGCGCGATTAGGTAGCCCGGTGAGTGAGTCATGCAGTGCGCGATGGCGCATTTCTTCGCGTGAGTCGCGCAGTTGATCGCGCTGACGCGCCAGCGACTGCGCCAGGCGCTCAAAATGCGCGGCATTGGCGACGATCACCTGCTGGATCAGGTTTTTCAGCGCCAGGCCGGTGGACATTTCAATCAGTGACCAGGAACGGGCATGATGGGTACGCTCTTCCCGCCAGATCTGGAAGGTGCGGTTCGGCCAACCGAAAGTCCGCTCGCTGTCCGCGCTGGAAAAGGGCAGTGAACCCGGATCAGCCCCCCAGTTCACGGTGTAACGGGTGCGCCGTCGCCCAAAGATCAGGATATTCTCACGCCGGTCGCCGACGAAGATGGCCATGATGCCGGCGAGCCGATCGGGATAGGCCGCCGCCGGCTCGAACTCGCCGGAGAGACAATCAGTGCTCCAGATCGATCCGGGGCGCAGACGCAAAAATTCGAGTAACGCCTGAATCTGTTCCACTGGCAGGCTGTAATCCTGCCCCAGAAACAGTGGCTGGCCACAGTGATAGATCTGCACCATGTCGGCAGTGACTAAATTGCACAGCAGTTGCTCCTTGCCGATGAAGTTTTCTGGGAAGGGCTGTTCGATGTCGATCTCAGCGATAATCTGATTCACCGCCATCATGCCCAGCTCGCGGGCGTGATTGCGTTCGCGCTCTTCGATCAGCGCCAGCCGCGCCGAGAGACAACCACCCAGCTCGATCAGCCGCCGCCGGGCATAGGCAGTCACTGGATGCGGCGCGCGATGATGGAAGATTACCAGCCCCCACAGCCGTTCCTCGGACATGATCGACAGCGACATCGAGCCATTGACATCAAAGCGTTTCAGATAGTTGCGATGAATCGGCGACTGGGCGCGCAGATGGGCGATGCCGATGTCGATGCTGTCGGACGTGAGCGTTCGGCTAACCACTGGAACATCCGAGTGATCGCGGCTTGGCGCATAGCGCATGGGTGTCTCGCGATAGAGCTCACGCGCCTGACGCGGGATGTCGGTGGCCGGATAGCGCAGTCCCAGGATCGACGGCCAAGTCTCTGGCAACAGGCTTTCGGCGATCACGATGCCATCCTCGTCAGACTCGAAGCGGTAGA
This sequence comes from uncultured Chromatium sp., assembly GCA_903897335.1. Lineage (GTDB taxonomy): Bacteria > Pseudomonadota > Gammaproteobacteria > Chromatiales > Chromatiaceae > Chromatium. The sequence continues at coordinate 3,352 of CAIUAY010000053.1, forward strand.
CGACCACGCGCTCGAAACCGGTCAGATAACGCATGGCCTCGGCGGCTTCGCGGGCAACCCGGCTGACCTCGTTGCTGGCGCGCAGGCGTCGCTGAAAGGACTCGACATCGAAACCGCGCAGACGGGCATCCATCGCCATCTCGCCCTGGGGTTCAAGTTCCAGCAGCAGACGGCCACGCCAGCGGTGCAGACGCACATCGAGCGGGAGGTCGCCGATGACTGTCGTGGCGCAAAAGAAGGACGGATAAAACGCGGCGACCTCAGCGCTGGCAGTCAGACAGGCGTGAAGATCGGTATTACCAGCGGTCAAGATCTGACTGATCGGCGCGTCAAGCAGCGCATCCGGCTCAAGCCCCAGATACATCCCGGTATTGGCGCTACATGCCAGGATGCATAGGGTCTCGGAATCAAGCACCAGCAGACAGCCAAAGGGCTGAATCACGCCACAGGTGCTAATCGGCTCTTTCTCGCACTGCGAAAAATCAAAAGACGCTGCAGATAGTGACGCGATTGATTCGCAGAATTTGCCGGAAATCAGTTCATAGGCGGCCTGTTCATTGCGTGGCACCAGTTGACGCAGTGGCTCGATGATGATCCAGAATTCACCGGGGCGGTCGGAGGCGCGCATGGCGATGCGCACCTGTACTGGGTGCATCTGAAAATCGAACACGAACTCAAAGGTGGTACTCAGGTTGCCGCTCAGAACCCCTCGACGGAAGCGTCCGTAGAACTCAGGCACCACCGTACAGGGAGCGACCTCAGAGAAAAAATTGCGTCCGAGAACAGCGTTCGGCTCGCGGTTGGTGAGACTGGCCTGGGAGCGGCTGTAAAACAGAATGACGCCATTGGCATCGACCCGGATTGCCCCGCAGGGCAGTTGATTAAGCTGCTCCTCGGACAGTGCGTCCAGGTACTGCGGATCGTGGATGTCGATGGCGTGATCAAGATTCATGAGTGAGAGCGGGTTCCGAAAGAAAATAACTGATGATTCTCAACAAATGGGTCAATTTTAGCCGTGACGCGCTGTGCATTGTCAGTCCCTGTCCACCCAGCGCCAGGCGACCATCAGCCCCAGCGCGGTCGAGACAGCGGCAATGCCGAAAGTCACCAGGGCGCCGGCTTCTGACCACAGGAACCCACCGATCAGGCTCCCGGTCGCGCCACCTGCACCAAAGCTCAGGCTGTTATAGAGCGCCTGACCACGTCCCTGAGTCCGTCCCGGAAAAGCATGATGGACGACATGGATAGCCGCCGCATGAAAGGTGCCGAACGTGGCCGCATGCAGGATCTGGGCGAGGATCTGCACCGGCAGGATCTCGACGCAGGCACCGATCAACAGCCAGCGCAGAACGCCGAGACCGAGACTCCAGAGCAGAACCTGACGCGCCCCGAAGCGTTCAAGCAGCCAATGCATGACCAGAAACGCCAGCACCTCGGCAAAAACCCCCAGCGCCCACAGATTCCCGATGGCCACGCTCGAATAACCGGCTGACTCCAGATGGATCGAGTAAAAAGAATAGTAGATCCCGTGACTGAGCTGCATGAGAAAGCAGGCGGCAAAGAAGCCCAGAACGCCGGGACGCTGGAGCAGTATACGGAGTGGCGGCGCTGGATGGTTGCCAGACACCGGCGCGCTGTCCGGGATAGTGAGTGAACTGAACCAGACCCCAGTAAAGAGGATCAGCACCCAGGCTGGCACCATGTTAAAGGATCTCTGATCCAGCTCCAAACCGAGCAGGATGACGACGATGATGAAGCCGATCGATCCCCAAAGACGCACCAAGGCATAACGGGTGTGACGCTGGCGCAGATGGTTGAAGGTGACAGCTTCGATCTGGGGCAGTGAGGCGTTCCAGAAAAAGCTGAACAGCAGCATCGCTGCTGCCATGCTCCAAAAGCCATTAGCAATAAACACGGCAAGGAAGGTCAGCGCCGCAAGCAACGCGCCGAGCCGCACCATCGGCATCCGGCGTCCGCTGTGGTCAACGATCTGTCCCCAGACCATGGGCGCGATGATTTTGGTGCCTGACAGGATGGCTAGAAGCTGTCCGATGGTCAGTGCATCGAAACCCCGCGACTGGAGATACAGTCCCCAGAACGGCACCAGTGCGCCAAGCGAGGCGAAATAAAAGAAGTAATAACCGGAGAGACGCCAGTACGGCATGAATTGAGACGCTCGTCCAGTGGAAAAAGCCTACTGCCCGGTCAGATTCCGCGCCGAATGCTCTACTTCACCGCTCAGGACGAACGGCAAACCGGAGCCTTTCCTGGAAATGATCTAACTTGAAACCGCCGCCGGGATGGCCGGAGTTGGCGGTACCACATCGGCATTCTGCGCACGCTGGCGCAGCACATGGTCTATCAGCACCAGAGCTAGCATCGCCTCGGCAATCGGCGTGGCGCGGATGCCAACACAGGGATCATGACGGCCGGTGGTGATGACCTCGGTCGCTTCACCGCGATTGGTGATGGTTTGTCCGGGCAGACGGATGCTGGAGGTCGGTTTGAGCGCGATCCGCGCCACGATATCCTGTCCTGATGAAATGCCGCCAAGAATACCGCCGGCATGATTGGAGAGAAAACCGCCCGGGGTCATTTCGTCGCGGTGTTCGGTGCCTTTCTGTTCGATACAGCCAAAACCTGCGCCGATTTCCACGCCTTTCACCGCATTGATGCTCATCAGCGCGTGGGCAATGTCGGCATCAAGCCGGTCGAAAATGGGTTCGCCGAGTCCGGTCGGCATCCCCGATGCCACGACGGTCACGGCAGCACCAATCGAATTGCCCTCCCGACGCAGATCATCCATGTAGGTTTCCAGATCGGGAACCGTCATGGCGCAGGGCCAGAAGAACGGATTACGCTCGACCTGATCCCAGTCGAAACCCTGTGGATGGAACGATCCAAGTTGCGACAGATGACCACGGATGAGGATGCCATGACGCACTGCCAGATATTTTTTGGCGATAGCTCCAGCGGCGACCCGGATTGCGGTCTCACGCGCCGAGGAACGCCCGCCGCCACGGTAATCGCGCACACCATATTTTTGATCATAGGTGTAGTCGGCATGACCGGGACGGTAACGTCCAGCAATCCCGGAATAATCCTGAGATCGCTGGTCTTCGTTGCGGATCAGGAGACCGATCGGCGCACCAGTGGTGCGACCATCGAACACGCCAGAAAGGATCTCGACCGTATCCGACTCGCGCCGCTGCGTGGTATGGCGCGACTGCCCCGGCTTGCGCCGGTCAAGATCGCGTTGCAGGTCGGCGGCGGTGAGTTCAAGTCCAGGTGGACAGCCGTCAACGATCCCGCCAATGGCCAGACCGTGACTTTCACCAAAGCCGGTGACGACGAAGAGTTTTCCGAAGCTGCTGCCAGACATGATCAGTACGCGGGTGGCGGCACGACATCAGCGGGATTGAGCCAGGCATTGCCCTTGGCGAGCACGTCACGGGTGAGCGTACTGGTGGCCTGATGCAGCTTGACGCCGTTGATGATGTAGTTGTAACGCGCACTCAGATAATCGTATTCAGCCTGAAACAGGTTGCGCTGTGCATTCAGTACATCCACCTGGGTGCGGGTGCCAACTTCCAGACCCGCCTGGGTGGATTCGAGCGCTGAGCGCGCCGACACGATGGCCGCCTGACGCGCCTTGACGTCTTCAATACTGGACAGAATGCCACGAAAAGCATCCTTGACCTGCTGGTCGACCTGACGGCGTACCTGATCGAGCCGATCCTGCGCGGCGCGGAACTGATAACCCGCCTGACGAGTGCGCGAGGTGACAGCGCCGCCCTGAAAAATTGGAACGCTAACCGACAGACCAACAAAGGCTGTCTGGGAATCATTCGTGGTTTGAATCGCCGAATAGGAACTGTCGTAGCCAGCCTGAAGATTGACCGTAGGATAGAAACCGGAGCGTTCAATCTCGATGGATTTTTGCGCGGCATTAGCGGCCTCGCTGGCCGCAATAATGCCGTAATTATTGCGTACTGCCGTGGTCGCCCAGGCATTGATATCAGCCGGTTCAGGGGGCGACAGCGGGAGCTTTTCACCCAGCCGTGCCAGTGGCGTATTGATCGGGCCGACGATGCTTCTAAGCGCCTCCCAGGCATCGCCGAGCGCATTCTTGGCGGTAATCAAGTCAGCGCGTGAGCGGTCATAGGCCGACTGGCTTTCGTTCACGTCAGTGATGGCGACCAGGCCAACATCGAAACGCTGTTTGGACTGTTCGAGCTGGCGTTCATTGGCGCGCAGCAGCGCCTCCTCTACCGTCACCGCGTCTGCTGCCTGCAAGACCTTAAAGTACGCTTGGGTGGTTTTGACCATTAGATCAATCTGGGCGTTGCGATACTGCGCCTCGGCCTGTGCGATGGTGTTATCAGACTGTTTGAGTTTGATCCAGCTTCCCCGGTTGAATACCGTCTGGTTGACCACCGCCTGCAAACTCTGGCTGTTATAGGTTTCGGTGTTCGTAGTGCTTTGACCAAAGACATTCGGCCCCTTGAGATTGAGATTCTGATAACTGATTGAGCCCGTTACGCTTGCATTAGGCAGCAGCAGGGCGCGCGCCTGTGGTTTCACCTCACGGGTCGCAAACATGGTTTGCTCGGCCTCGCGAAGCGTGGGATCCCGCTCAACCGCGATGTCATAGATCTGGATGAGATCGTCGCCCCGACTGACCGTGACAACGCCCGCGAGGAGCATCACAACCAGGATCGAAAAAGATTTACGCATCTGTCTCAGGTTCTCTTGATTTCAGGCGGACAGCTTTGCCCGCCATGGTGTGCGCAGGAAGAGTGCGCGGACTGAACGCAGTATAGGCGACAAAACAGTTTATCCTCAATGCTGATAGGCGCTGGCATAACCATGGTGAAAATTTAGTGTACGCTTCACGCCTGAATCATCCATGTCTTTAAAATCCAATCACATTTCAACGACGGGGAGACGCATGAACCGAACCACGCTCATGGCACTGACACTCATGACCGGCAGCACACTGGCGCTGGCGGATCACGGCACACACTGGGGTTATTCCGGCGCGGAGGGACCTGCGCACTGGGGCAAACTCGATCCCCATTTCACGACCTGTCAGACCGGCAACAGCCAGACGCCAATTGATCTTGCCAACTTCGTTGACAGTCAGAAACCGCCCATTGGTTTTCATTACCAGCCCGGCGGCGAAGATGAGGTCAACAATGGGCACACCATCCAGATCAATTATGACCACGGGAGTTCAATCACCCTCGACGGACGTGATTACGAACTGAAGCAATACCATTTTCATACGCCCAGCGAGAATCATATCCGTGGCAGGGAATTTCCGATGGAAGCCCATCTCGTCCATGCCGACCGCGATGGACATCTGCTGGTGATCGCGGTGATGTTCAATGAGGGCGACGAAAACCCGGCGCTCACCACGCCTTGGGCGGCCATGCCTGATCATCCTGACGGTAGCGCCCATCTCGACCGTCTGGCCTCCGCTGAGGAACTGCTGCCCAAAAACCGCGACTATTATCGCTTTACCGGGTCACTGACGACGCCACCCTGTACCGAAGGCGTCACCTGGATCGTCATGAAGGAACCGGTCAGTGCCTCGGCGGCTCAGATCAGCCGGTTCACGCAGAGCATTGGGCATCCGAACAACCGCCCGATCCAGCCGCTCAACGCCCGCGTTGTCACCGAATAACCGGCGCGGCATCAGCGGAGGTTCAACCCGGACATGACGCCTGAAGCACCCTCGCGCACGTCGATCACCGGCGTGATTCTGGCCGGAGGACAGGGGCGGCGCATGGGCGGTCAAGACAAGGGACGCTTACTCTGCGCTGGCCGACCGCTGGTGGAATGGGCGATCACGGCGCTGGCTCCACAGGTTTCGACCCTGCTGATCAGCGCCAATCGCCACCTTGATCAGTATCGCGCTTACGGATACCCCGTCATCACCGATCAGGAACAGGAATTTCAGGGGCCGCTGGCGGGAATTCTCAGCGCGATGACTGCCGCGCGGAGTCACTGGCTCCTCACGTTACCCTGTGATGACCCGCGACCGCCACCGGATCTGGGGGTGCGTCTTGCCTGGGCACTGACTGATCAGAATGCGAAACTAGCAATCGCCACCGCTGGTGGCAACCCTCAGCCGCTGTACTCACTTCTGCCCGTAACGCTTGCCGGAAGCCTGTCGCGCTTTCTTGCCAGCGGAGAACGCAAGGTTGTTCTCTGGCATGTCCACCACCGCGTCGCGCTCGCCGATTTCAGCGACTGCCCGGACTGTTTTGCCAATCTTAATGCGCCAGATGACCTGCGCCGGATAGAGCGGCAATTGTTGACCGCTCAGCCAGGTTTAGAATAGAAAAAAGCCCGCATCAACGCGGGCTTTTGGTCAACGAAACCTGATGCAGATCAGGCCAGTTCGTCGGTTTCGAGCTGCTGCATGAGACCAAAGCTCTTGACGAAAGGATTGGCCATACGCGGATCTTTGATCATGGCCGTGTAATCGCCAACCTTGAACTTGAGCTTGCCCATTGCAAAGGCAGTGCCCATGCCCATCATGCCGATGCCCTTCTCGACCCATTTCAGCCAGTCCTTGAGATCCGCGCGCATGTCCCAGTTTGCAGGTGGATCGCTTTCAACCCAACTGCCAGCGCGAACGCAAACGCCCTTTTCGACCACGAACACGCCACGCGGATTGTCTTCGTCCTTGAATCCACAGTAGATCACCGAGTCAAAATTGATCTCGGCCAGTTTGTCTTTGACTTCAGGTTCGGCATTCCAGGCATCCTTGAGCTGGTTCATCCAGTCGGCAGAAAACAGTGCAGCCATCGTGTGAAGTCCTCTAGTCTGAGCGGTAGGAAAAACCAGCACGCTGATCGCGCTGGCTGAAGGATAACAGCGTCCGGTTTCCGTCCAGTGAGCGCGACCATCGCCTGACAGGTGCCAAGCGGTCGAAAACCCAGGAACGGCGGGAAAACAAGATCGTTGACGCAGGGCGTGCGTCGCGCTGAATTCTATCAGGATCTGGCCTGAGCTGCGTTAGCGACGATGCTTGGCCAGCAATTCTCAGTATTAACTTGGTGGGCGAAAAAAACGCGATCAATTCAGCCATACGCTGGCGCGGTGAAACCGCTTGTGCGCTGACCGCTCGAAAAACCCCGATGAATGTCAGGTTTTTTTACACTGATGACCGTCCACCGAAATGTCTATATTGATTTTATTTTCAGATGGTTGCAAGCAAATAGACCGATATCATGGTTTGATGGACGCCTGTTATGGGTTGGATTGGCAATCAACGTGTCAGAAAGTTTTACAACGAAAAATTTATTAAAAATCAGAATGATATTCTTTTTTCCAGATATGGCGCATCGGCGATTTCTGTTTTTAGTGTCAAATTTTTTGACACTATGAGCTGTCAACCCAGGTTGACAGATAAAAATAGATTACATTTCAGATATTTAAATTTAAGGCATCTATTTTGCCTTAGTTCCCTGATCGTCGGAGATCAGGTTTTCGGCGAGGGTTTCACCACTCATCTGGAGTCGACACGCCATGAACATCCACACAGATTACCGCGCCTTGATGACCGTTTCGTCCCCCCCCCCCGCCAGAAGAACTGACCGCCGTTGCGGTTCCGCTCTCTCATCCTGCGGTGGTCTTCTTAGAAAAACACTGATTGCTTGCTGTACGTTAGTCTCTCTCAATCTGATTAACGGGACTCTGAATCAGGTTCACGCAGATTTCATTCCATCAGCGATGACAGGGCTTGTCGGGTGGTGGGATGCCACCGATTCATCGAGCATGACGCTCGTTGGTTCGAGCGTCCAACGCTGGAACAGCAAAGTGGGCGATGTGTATGCCGCCGCGACCCAGGATTCCTGGAGACCCTCGCTGGTGCAGGATGGAAATCCCATCTCAGGGCTTGATGCGGTCGCCTTTCAGTGGGACAAGCTCAAAATTTATGACCCGACTCCGAGCTCCATGACTGCCATGACCATGTTTATGGCTTTTGATTTTAATGGTGGCTCTTATCCTCTAGGTTTTGGGAGTGGGGCCTCCGCAGGCAGTGCCTTGACGTATGAAACACGAAATGGCGCAGTCAGTATCTACGGCGACTCACCAAACGCTGTTGATGTAGCCACTGGGGGCGGAAGAGATGGTACTGCACTGTTAACCGGCGTGAGTGCATTTGACGCAGGTTGGCGGACATGGGCGGCACGGGGAGCTGGAACGGTCGGAACCATTCAGTTTTGGCAGAATGATGTTGCTGCACAAATGAGCTATACACAGCCCGCCACGCCGCTATCCATCTACGGACTTGCGGGTAACTCTGGGGGTATCGGTGGAAATTACTGGGGAATTAATGACGGAACCATCGCCGATATCGGTGAAATTCTGGTTTTTAATCGCGCCCTTAGCGATAGCGAAGTCTCTCAAGTGAATGCGTATCTGGCCTTGATCATCGTTCCGGCCAAAACCCTGTAACCGAGTAGGTCATCAGCGTTGCTGAAGGTGGCGGCAAACGCTCCGCCCTTCTTTTACCCTTGGAAGTGACGAACAACCGAGG